>NZ_JBEZDJ010000024.1:0-149062 GCF_040648275.1 Micromonospora sp. NPDC049171 | reverse complement strand
AGACGCTCGACTGGGCAACCCCAGCCGAACGCCTGGACCACCTCATCGCTACCTAACGATTGCACTCACCCCTTGACCCCAAGCGGCGTGTCGCGCCGCTAACTCCATGATCACCGGGGTCGACAGGCGGGGGTGGGGTGGGTGGGGTGGGTCAGGGGGTGGGGGTGTTAGGGGAGCGGGACTGTGCGGGATTCGGTGCGGGCGGTTTCGGCGGCGGCCAGGATGCCGACGACCTCACGGCCGAAGCGGACGTCGCAGCGGTGGTCGCGGGTGCCGGCTCGCACCTGCTCGACGAGCTGGTCGATGGCGACGCCGAACGCGGTTGCGGCGTCGTTCTCGCCGAACGGGACGTTCTCGATGCCGTTCTCGCCGTAGAACACGAACTCCCGGGCCATCGACTCGGTCGGGGCGTCCAGGGAGAGCGAGGCGCTACTCGTGGCTCCCCCCTCGTGGGTGAGCAGCAGGTGCACCATCCCGTTCGGTCCGTCCATCGCCGCGACCTGGGTCACCCGGCCCAGCACCGGAAGGAGGATGGAGAGCGCGTGCGGGGCGATGTCCCAGAGCGCGCCGTGCTCCCGGCGCCACAACGACCCGCCGTACGGGCTGCCGTCCTGGAAGATCGAGGCGAACGCGGTGGTGCGGCCGTGCTGCCAGCCCCCGACGGCGGCGGTGGCGGCGAGGAAAGCGGTCACGTTCGGCTGGAACCGCTGGGTGAAGAAGACGACCGAGGCGACCCCGGACTCCTCGGCGGCGGCGACGACCCGGTCGGCGTCGGCCACGCTGAGCGCCAGCGGCTTGTCCAGCAGCAGGTGCCGCCCGGCGGACGCGGCCCGGACCGCGATGTCGGCCTGGACGTCCGGCGGTAGCGCGACGGCGACCGCTTCGCACTGCGCGATCAGGGCGTCGACGTCGGCGTAGGCCGGCACCCCGTACCGCTCGGCCAGCGCGGAGGCCCGCTCCGGGTTACGCCCCCACACCCCGACCAACTCCGCGTCCGGATGTGCGTGCAACGCCTTCCCGTGCGTCTCGATCGCCCAGTGACCGGTGCCGAACAAACCGAACCGCAGCACGTGTACCTCCGCTGTTTCCCCACCCCGTGGCAACGCCACGGCCGTGATCCACGCTAGTCGTCCCACCTGCCACGACGGCGGCGGGTTCGACCAATCGACGCTGCCCACCCCTGTTTCCACGGGCCCGCCCTCGACAACGCCGTGTCCGAATGCCGCCAGACGCGGCAGGTTCGACGGGGCAGTCTCGATGGCATGGCGAGTATCGATTCAGCACTGACCAGCGGTCCCGTCGACTTCGCGCACTCGTACGACTTCGCCGAGGGCGGGCCCGTGCACCTCGCGCTGCTGCCGTTTCCGTCGGCGGCGCCCGCGCCGTTCGAGGTCGCTCGCTGGTCGGTGGCCCCGAACACGTCGAACGACCTCGATGTCCACCGATCGCGCGAGGTGTGGATCATCGTGTCCGGCACCGGAACCTTGACCTTCGGCGACCGGACGAGCGTGCTGCGGTCCGGGGACGTCGTGGCGTTCGACAGCGGGGTGCAGCATCAGATCCGGAACGACGGACCGGAGCCGCTCCTGGCCGTCTCGGTCTACTGGTTGCCGGACAGCGACTGAGGTCCCCCGGGGCGTTACGGACACCCTGGCGGCCGCCCGGCGAGGCAGGGTCATCCGATTACTACGGCGGTTAGTAGGCTGTGCCGGTGACCGAGGCAACGACCGGGCAGGCCCGGTGACCAGCGTGGGTGCCGACTCGCCGGTGGACGGAATCGTCGCGACGGTGTCGATCGTGCTGTCGCTGCTCGTCGCGGTGTGGGCGCTGGTGGCGGCGGTGCGCCAACGACCGCCGGACCGGGTGCAGTTCATCGGCCTGGCCGTACTCGAGGTGGCCTTGCTCGTGGTGGGCGTGCTGGCCCTGGTCGCGGTCGGCGGCGGGGACCGGCCCGGTGAGCCCGGCGCGTTCTTCGGCTATCTGGTCACGCTTGTGTGCCTGCCGCCGTTGGCCTGGGTGCTGGCCCGGATGGAGCCGACCCGCTGGGGTTCGGCGATCGTCTGTGCGGTCTGCCTGGTCACCCCGGTGGTGGTGGTCCGGTTGCAGCAGACCTGGGAGGTGCTCGGTGGGTGAGACCCGACCGGCCGGCCGCGCGACGAACGCCGGCCCGGGTCGGCTGCTGATCGCGGTCTACCTGCTCTTCGCGATCGCGGCGACGAGTCGGGCGGGCCTACAGCTCGCCACCAAGTTCGACGAGGCGCCGGTGGCCTACCTGTTGTCCGGGGTGGCCGCGCTCATCTACATCGTGGCGGCGGTGGGGCTGGCCCGCGCCGGACACACCGGTCGACGGGTCGCGCTGGCGTGCTGTTCCGTGGAGCTGGTCGGGGTGGTCGCGGTCGGCATCCTGAGCCTTGTCGACAAGGAGCTCTTCCCGGACGAGACGGTCTGGTCGCAGTTCGGCAGCGGGTACGGCTACATCCCGCTGGTACTGCCGGTGCTCGGCCTGATCTGGCTCTGGCGCACCCGCCGCACCGCCGCCTGACGCGGCGACGAGGGCACCCCTTCGCGAAGGAGCGCCCTCGTCGGGAGTATGGGTCAGTCCCGGGGGCCGCCCGCGACGTAGATGACCTGACCGGAGACGAAGCCGGCACCCTCGCTCGCCAGGAACGAGATGGTGTGGGCGACGTCCTCCGGGAACCCCGGCCGACGCACCGGGATCTCGGCCGCCGCGTGCTTCTTGAAGTCCTCGAAGTCGACCTTCATCCGGGCGGCGGTGGCCGCGGTCATGTCGGTGACGATGAACCCGGGTGCGACCGCGTTGACTGTCACCCCGAACGGCCCCAGCTCGATGGCGAGCGTCTTGGTGAAGCCCTGGAGGCCGGCCTTGGCGGCGGCGTAGTTCGCCTGGCCCCGGTTGCCCAGCGCGGAGGTGCTGGAGAGGTTGACGATCCGCCCCCACTTGCGGTCCACCATGTGCTTCTGTGCGGCCTGGCTGAACAGGAACGCGCCGCGCAGGTGCACCCCCAGCACCGTGTCCCAGTCGGCGTTGGTCATCTTGAACAGCAGGTTGTCGCGGAGCACACCGGCGTTGTTGACGAGCACGGTGGGCGCGCCCAGCTCGGCGGCGACCCGGGACACCGCCGCCTCGACCTGATCGCGGTCGGACACGTCGGCCCCCACACCGAGTGCCCGGCCGCCGGCGCCGACGATGGCGTCCACCGTTTCCTTGGTGGCCGCCTCCTCGATGTCGACCACGGCGACGGCCATGCCGTCGGCGGCCAGCCGTCGGGCGGTGGCCGCGCCGATACCGCGCGCGGCTCCGGTGACGATGGCGACGCGGGGCTCCTCCGACATGATTACCTCCCGGTAACGTGGGGTCGATCGGAGGAGCTTAACCTCAACAGGCCGGCCCCCGGCATAGGCGAATCCACCGGTATCCGTGGCCGGAGACCTTCACCGCGCCGAGCTTGCCGAGCTCGCCGTAACCACGATCGGTGAGCACGTCGATGGGCATGTCGGCCTCCGGTTCGAGACTGCTCAGGTCCACCTCGACGTCGTCGGTGCCGAGGTTGTGCACGAAGACCATGGTCCCGGTCGGTCCGTCCGCGCGGTGCGCCAGCACTCCGGCCGGCATCGCCACGTCGATGTGGGTGGTCGAGCCCGAGCCGATCTCTGGGGCCTCCCGCAGCGTACGGATCATGCGCTCGAACCAGGCGAGCAGCGACTTCGGGTCGCCGCGCTGGGCGGTGACGTTGACGGTCTGGTAGCCGAACTCACCCTTGTCGATCACCGGTCGGACCAGCTTCTCCTCCTCCGCCGTGGAGAAGCCGGCATTCGGCTTGTACGACCACTGCATCGGGGTACGGATCGCCTCCCGACCGGGCAGCGACAGGTCCTCGCCCATCCCGATCTCCTCGCCGTAGCGCAGCACCGGCGTGCCGCGCATGGAGAACTGCAACGCGTACGCCAGCTCGATGCGTCGCCGGTCGTTGCCGAGCATCGGGGCGAGCCGGCGGCGGATGCCCCGGTCGTAGATGCGCATGGTCTCGTCCGGGCCGAACTGCGCGTACACCTGGTTGCGCTGTTCGGTGGTGAGCCGGGACAGGTCGATCTCGTCGTGGTTGCGCAGGAAGGTGGCCCACTGCCCACCAACTGGCAACTTCGGGGTGTCGTGCAGCGCGTCGATGAGCGGCTCCGGGTCCTCGCGGGCCAGGGCGAGCATGAGTCGACCATTGAGCATGAAGTCGAAGAGCATGTGGATGCGGTTGCCGGAGCCGCTGCTGTCGCCGAAGAACGTCGGCAGTTCGTCCGGTTCGACGTTCGCCTCGGCCAGCAGGACGGCGTCGCCGCGCCGCCACTGCACGTGCTGGCGCATCTCGGTGAGGAACTCGAAGTCCTTCGGGGAGTTCGGGTTACCCGGCTCGGTCAGCTCGATGATGAACGGCACCGCGTCCATCCGGAAGCCGGAGACGCCGAGCTGGAGCCAGAACGACATGATCTTCTTGACTTCGGCCCGGACCTGCGGATTGGCGAAGTTGAGGTCCGGCTGGAACTTGTAGAACCGGTGGTAGAACCACGCCTTGGCGGTCCGGTCGTAGCTCCAGGTCTCGTCCTGCTCGCCCGGGAAGACCATGCCCTGGTGCCGGTCGTCCGGCTCGGTGTCGGACCACACGTACCAGTCGCGGTACGGCGAGTCCGGCGAGGATCGGGCGGACTGGAACCACGGGTGCTCGTCGGAGGTGTGGTTGACCACCAGGTCGATGATCACGCGGATACCCCGGTTCTGTGCCTGGTGCAGCAGCTCGGCGAAGTCGCCGAGGGTGCCGAAGCGCGGGTCCACGTTGTAGAAGTCGGTGGCGTCGTAGCCGTCGTCGCGGTTGGGCGACGGGTGGATCGGGTGCAGCCACAGGCAGGTCACCCCGAGCCGGGCCAGGTAGTCCAGCCTCCCGATCAGCCCACGGATGTCACCGACCCCGTCGCCGTCGGAGTCGGCGTACGTGTCGATGTCGAGGCAATACACGACGGCTTCGGAATACCAGCGGTCACCCATGCGGGAGAGACTTCTCCGATCGATCACCGCGGCAAACCCTTGGTTATCGTGCCTGTCATGGGAAACGACCTCGTACCGCCGAGCACACCGTTGGACTGGTCCGCGGGCAGGTGGCTGCACCCGCCGGTACGCGTCGAGGACGGCCCCGCCGGTGCGCTCGTCGTCGAGCCGGCGGCGGACAGCGACTTCTGGCGGCGGACCAGCTACGGCTTCGTGCACGACAACGGCCCGGCCCTGCTGGCACCGTTGCCGGTCGGCACCGCCATGGAGGTGAGTTTCCGGCTCGACTTCTCGGCGCAGTTCGACCAGGCCGGTGCGTTCGTCCGCGTCGACGAACGGACCTGGACCAAGGCCGGCGTGGAGGTGAGCGACGGTGCGGCGCAGCTCGGCGCGGTGGTGACCCGGGAGTTCTCCGACTGGTCGGTGGCGCCGGTGCCGCAGTGGGAGGGCCGGGAGGTGACCGTCCGGGTCAGCCGGGCCGGCGACGCGCTGACCGTCCGCGCCCGGGCCGACGACGAGCCGTGGCGACTGGTCCGGCTCGCCCCGCTGGACCCGGCGGCCGAGGCCGTGGCGGGCCCGTTCTGCTGCGCGCCGTCGCGCGCCGGCCTGAGCGTGGTGTTCACCGGGTGGCGGCAGGGTCCGGCGGACACCGCTCTGCACCCCGAGGTGTAGCAATCGCCTTATCGGGTAAGACCCTCCGATCCCCGACAGCCGACCGGAAGGACGACCAATGGCGTACGCCCAGGCTGGCGACCCGTCCGAATTCACCGGGTTGACCGGTTGGGTGGCCTCGGTGATCGAGGCGATGGGCCCGGTCGGCGTGGCGCTGCTGGTGGCGCTGGAGAGCATCGTTCCGCCGATCCCCAGCGAGATCGTGCTGGCGCTCGCCGGTTTCCTGGCCCACGAGGGCAAGTTCAACGTCTTCCTCGTGGTGTTCGCCGCGACGGTCGGCTCGCTGGTCGGCGCGCTGGTGCTCTACTGGCTGGGCGCGGCACTCGGCGAGGAACGGCTCAAGCGCTGGTTGGACCACATTCCACTGGTGGACAGCGACGACCTGGAGAAGGCCGACAGGTGGTTCGAGCGGCACGGCCGGTGGGCGGTGCTGATCGGTCGGGTGGTGCCGGTGGTCCGCAGCCTGGTGTCCGTGCCGGCCGGGGCCAACCGGATGCCGATGGGTGAGTTCATCCTGCTCACCACCATCGGCAGCGGGGTCTGGAACGGTCTCATCGTGGGGGCCGGTTACGCGCTCGGGAGCCGTTGGCAGGACGTCGAGCGTTACAGCAACTGGTTCAACTACGCGATCGGCGCGGTCTTCGTGGTGATGGTGGTCAGTTGGGTGATCCGTAAGGTCCGCAAGCGTCGGGAGCGCGACGACCGGCGGTCGGTGACCGCCGGTCGTTGATCGGCTACCGGTCGGCCGGCGACGGCACCGCCTGCGGCCGGCGGAGCACCGCCTGTTCGGCGGCCGACCACACGCTCGTGGTCACCAGGTAGATGACCGCGGCGAGCGGCAGCACCAGCGCCACCAGCACCGTCGTGAACGGCAGCAGGGGCAGCAGTCGCCCGAGCACAGCCGCGCCCGGCCCCTCGGTGGGGGTGCCGGCCACCGTGCCGACGGCCGCGGACGCCCGCCGAGCCCGCCGCGACGACCACCAGGCCACCGCCAGCAGCACCGCCAGCAGTACGGCGAAGAGCGGGCCGGCCGCCCCGGTCACACCGTCGCTGAGATGGTGACCCAGTGACACCCCGGCGAGCCGTTCGTCGAGCAGCCCGGTGCCACCCTCGTTCGTGGTGAACAGCCGGTACAGCACCAGCAGGAACGGCGCCTGGAGCAGCAACGGCAGACAGCCGGCGATCGGGTTGGCCCCGGCACTGCGGTACAACGCGAACACCTCGCGCTGAAGCGTCGCCGGGTCCTCGGCGTACCGCCGCTGGAGGTCACGCACCTGCGGGGCGAGCGCGGCGCGGCGCCGCTCGGCGCGGACCTGCGCGACGGTGAGCGGCGAGATCAGCAGTCGGACGGCGATGGTGAACAGCACGATGGCGGCGGCGGTCGACATGCCGCCGGACAACGGTTCGAGCAGGTCGGTGAGCCAGGACAGCGCGGTGCCGGCAGCGGCGACAGCGTCGTGCAGTGGTGCGAAGGCAAGCATGGGAAACCCCTCGGTCCGATTCCGGTGGGGCCCAACCCCGGGCGGTGTCCGCTCGACAGGGGGGCCGGTGACGGCGGGATCGGCCGCGTGGCGGCGTGGCGCTACGCGGCCGAGGGGTGTCCCGGGGCACGGGGGCGTGGGCGACCGGCGGCGTCCGGGTCGATCTGCCGGGGCACCCGGCGAGCACGGGACCGGGCTCGCAACCCGGCCCAGCGCGGCCCGGTGCCCGGCACACCCGAGCGGCCGAGCACCCGCGCCGCGAGCACCACGGCGAGCAGCACCAGGGCGGTCAGCGCGGCACCGGCCAGCAGGTCGGTCGGACGGCCAGCGAGCAGGGTGAGCTGGGCGAACGCGGAAACCCACGCGACCCCGACAAACCCCAGTGGCACCGGCACGGGCCCAGCATAGGACCCACTGTCACGTCATCCTGGCGAAACCGGCGGCACGCCCCAGGCCACCGCGACGTTTCCCGGCATCGCCACGTTGGGTAACCAGCAGCGGACCGACGCGGACGGACCGCGAACGGTAGGAACGGACGGTGGTGTCGATGACCGGTCAGGTGGCGGAGGCGCCCAGCGAGATGGCTGGGGCGACCGGATTGCTCACCGTGGGTGTCGAGGAGGAGTTCCTGCTCGTCGACCCGCACACCGGGGCCGCGGTCCCGGCCGTCGACCTGGTGATGGAGCAGGTGCCGGCCGAACTTCGCGGGCAGGTGGAGCGGGAGTTCCAGACCAGTCAGATCGAGATCGGCAGCCCGCCCGGCCTGGAGTTGTCGTCGATCCGGCACTCCCTCGGCGTACTCCGTCGGGCACTCGCCGACGCCGCCGAGCGGGCCGGCGTACGCCTGCTAGCCATCGGCACCGGCCCGGTGGACGGCCCGGTGCCGCCGGTGGTGGACAAGCCCCGCTTCGACCGGATGATCGAGCGGTTCCGGCTGCTCGTTCCCGGCCCCGGCAACAACGGCATGCACGTGCACGTCGGCGTTCCGGATCCGGAGACCGGCGTGCAGGTGCTCAACCACGTACGCCCCTGGCTGCCGATGCTGCACGCGATGACCACCAACTCCCCGTTCTCCCGAGGCGAGGACACCGGCTACGCGAGCTGGCGCTCGGTGGAGTGGGAGCGCTGGCCGTCGGTGGCGCCGACGCCGTTCCTGGAGTCGCACGAGCACTACCAGCGGCTGATCAGTCAGTTGATCTCCAGTGGGGTGATGCTCGACGAGGGGATGCTCTACTGGTACGCCCGGCTGTCGGCGAAGTACCCGACCGTGGAGCTGCGGATCGGCGACGTCTGCCCGTCGGTGGACGACGCGGTGCTGGTCGCCGCGCTGGTCCGGGCCCTGGTGGCCACCGCCATGGCGGACGTCGAGGCCGGCCGCCCGGCGTTGCAGACCGATCACCACCTGCTGGTCGGCGCGCACTGGAGGGCCGCGCACGACGGCCTGGAGGGCGACGCCGTCGACGTCACCACCGGCGAGGTCCGCCCGGCCTGGGAGTTACTGGACCGGTTCGTCGAGCGGCTGCGGCCGGCGCTGGAGCAGCACGGCGACTGGGCCGAGGTCACCGACCTGCTGGGCGGGTTGCGCCGGCACGGCAGCGGGGCGGCCCGGCAGCGCGCGGTGTACGAGCGCACCGGCCGACTCACCGACGTTGTGCAGGACGTCGCGCGGCAGACCCGTGGCTGATCACCGTCGTGACAGGATGAGCCCGTGGCACAACGGCTGATCGTCATCGGCGGGGACGCCGCCGGAATGTCGGCGGCGTCCCAGGCCCGACGCCGCCGCGACCGTGACGACCTGGAGATCGTGGTCTTCGAGCGGGGCCACTTCACCTCCTACTCGGCGTGCGGCATCCCGTACTGGATCAGTGGCCTGGTGTCCGGCCCGGAGGCGCTGATCGCCCGGGATCCGGAGACGTTCCGCACGACGTACGAGATGGACGTCCGGATGCGCCACGAGGTCACGGCCATCGACCTGGACCGCCGCGAGGTGGTCGCCCGGGACCTGGAGGGCGGCGGCGAGGTCCGCGAGCGCTTCGACGACCTGGTGTACGCCACCGGTGCGGTGCCGGTGAAACCGCCCTGGGCGGACACCGACACGGGCGGCGTGTTCGGCATGCAGACCCTCGACGACGGGGCGGCGCTGCGCGACTGGCTCGACGCCGAGCCGCAGCCGCGTCGGGCCGTGGTGGTCGGCGGCGGCTACATCGGCGTCGAGATCGCCGAGGCGCTGATCCAGCGCGGCCTGTCGGTGACCCTGGTCGAGGCCGGCTCGCAGCCCATGGCGACCGTCGACGGCGACATGGCCGAGCTGGTCGCCGAGGCGATGCGCGGCCTGGGTGTCACGATCCGCACCGACCTGCCGGTGACCGGCCTGGAACAGCGGGACGGCCGGGTGTCCTCGGTGGTCACGGCCGAAGGGCCGATACCGGCCGACGTCGTGGTCCTGGGCCTGGGAGTACGCCCCAACACCGCGCTCGCCAAGGCTGCCGGGTTCCCGATCGGCCCGACCGGCGGCATCCGGGTGGACCGCCGGATGCGGGTGGCCGGGCTGTCCGACGTCTGGGCTGCCGGCGACTGCGTGGAGACACTGCACCGGGTCAGCGGGATGCCGGTGCACGTGCCGCTGGGCACACACGCCAACAAGCAGGGCCGCGCGGCCGGGATCAACATCGGCGGCGGGTACGCCACCTTCGCCGGCGTGATCGGCACGGCCGTGACCAAGGTCTGCGACCTGGAGGTGGGACGCACCGGCCTGCGGGAGCAGGAGGCCACCCTGGCCGGCTTCGACTTCGTCTCGGTGATCGCCGAGTCGACCAACCGGGCCGGCTACTACCCCGGTGCCCGGCCGATGACCGTCAAGTTGATCGCCGAGCGACCCAGCGGCCGGTTGCTGGGCGCGCAGATCGTCGGGTGGTCCGAGGCGGCCAAACGCATCGACACGCTGGCTGTCGCACTCTGGAACGGCATGACGGTGGACGATATGACGTCACTGGACCTGGGCTACGCTCCGCCGTACGCGCCGGTGTGGGACCCGGTGCTCGTCGCCGCGCGGAAGGCGGTCGACGCGCTCGCCGCCCCCGACCGCTGACCGGCGCCCGCAGTGGAGGACGACCCGTGACCCAGACCCCGACCCGGCCGACGGTGCGTCGGCGCCCGACGATGGTCGACGTGGCCCGGCACGCCGGGGTCAGCCTGAAGACGGTCTCCCGGGTGGTCAACGACGAGCCGGTGGGGCAGGAACTGGTCAACCGGGTGCTGGCCGCCATCGCCGAGTTGGGCTTCCGCCGCAACGACATCGCCCGCAACCTGCGCTCCCGGCAGCTCAACGCCACGGTCGGGCTGCTCATCGAGGAGATCGCCAACCCGTTCTACGCGACAATCGCCAGTGTTGCCGCCGAGATCGCGGCCGCCCACGGCACCATGCTGATCACCGCCTCGTCGGAGGAGGACCCGGAACGGGAACGCGCCCTGCTCCAGGACTTCACCCAGCGGCGGGTCGACGGGCTGCTGGTGGTGCCGGCGGGTCTCGACCACTCGTTCCTGCGTCGCGAGGTCGAGCTGGGAATGCCTGTGGTCTTCCTGGACCGGCCGCCGCAGGGGCTGCACGCCGACGCGGTGCTGTTGGACAACCGGGGCGGCAGCCATGCCGGCGTCAGCGCGCTGCTCGACGAGGGGCACCGCCGGGTGGGCCTGCTGCTCGGCGCGCCGAGCGTGCCCACGATGCGCGAGCGGCTGACCGGGGCGCGGGCGGCGCTGGCCACCGCCGGGGTCGCATCGGACGAGTCGCTGGTCCGCGAACGGCTCATCGCCCCCGAGGAGGCCGGTCGGGCCGTCGCCGCGCTACTCGACCTGCCGGACCCGCCGACGGCCTTCTTCTGCGCCAACAACCGGCTCACCGTCGGCGCCCTCCAGGAGCTGCACCGCCGAGGCAGTACCGCCGCACTCGTCGGCTTCGACGACTTCGAACTGTCCCACCTGATGCCCCGGCCACTGACCGTGGTCGCCTACGACACCCGGGAGCTGGCCAGAGTCGCCACCGAGCGCCTCTTCCAACGAGTAGCCGGCGACGACACCCCACCGTCCACCACAGTCCTCCCCACCAAACTCCTAAAACGAGGCCTAACCTAACCCGCCCCGCCCCCGCGCCCGCTCGCCCCGCCCACCCCCACCCGGTCGATCATGGAGTTGTGGTGGGCGTTTGACTGCACTTCGCGGCGTTTGTGAGGCACCACAAGTCCATGATCGACCCGGCGAGCCTGGGGCGGGGCGGGGGTGGGGGTGGGGGGTGAGGGGTCGGGGTTTTACGGGGTTGGGTTGAGGAGGGCTTGGACTTCTGCTCGGCGGGGTGGGTCTGCGCCTTGGCGGGCGCAGGTCAGTGCGGCCACCGTCGCCGCCTGGCGGAGCACCGTGCCCCACTGCTGCTCGGTCACCGCGGCGAGCCGGTCGGCCGGGCGGTCGCCGAGCGCATCGAGGTCGGCCAGCGCGGCCAACAGACCGCCGGTGAACGAGTCACCCGCTCCGACGGTGTCGACAACTGTGGTGCGTACCCCCGGTTGTTCGTGCAGTGATCCGTTCGGGGCGAGCAGCCAGGCGCCCTCGCCACCCCGGGTCACCACCGCGCAGGACACCCCGGCCTCGCGCCATTCGGCCAGTACGTCGCCCACCGACCGGCCCGGATAGAGCCAGGCCAGGTCCTCGTCGCTGGCCTTCACCAGGTTCGCGAGGGGCATCTGGCGGCGTACCCTGGCCTGCTCGGCCGCCCGGTCGGTGACGATGCTGGGCCGCAGGTTGAGGTCGATCGAGACGGTGAGCCCGTTCCGGCGGTGTTCCCGGGTGAGCAGGTCTTCCAGCACCTGCGCCCCGGGCGGCAGCGCGAGCGCGAGGGACCCGGTGTGCAGCGCGGTCGCCGGCGTCCCGGTCAGGTCGGGCAGCTCCCCTGGCGTCCACTGCCAGTCCGCCGTGCCGGCCAGCCGGAACTCGTAGCTGGCCTGCCCGCTGGCGTTCAACGTGGCCACCGCCACCGAGGTGGGCTCCGCGGCGCGGACCGCCCAGTCCAGGTCCACCCGGTTGGCGCTCAGGTGCGCGGTGAGTTGCCGACCGTACTCGTCGGTGCCGAGCCGGGCCAGCAGCCGCACCGGCTGGTCGAGCCGGGCCAGGGTGAGCGCGACGTTGGCCGGGGAGCCACCCGGCACGGCGCGCTGACCCTCGGCGGTGACCACCAGGTCGATGAGCGCCTCTCCCGCGACCACGATCATGCGGTCACCTCGCCCGGGGCGAGCGGGCCGGGGCCACCGAGCCCGTTGGCCGAGCGCGACAGCAGCACCGCCTGGTACGCGTGGTAGACGTCCGGCCGGCCGTGCCAGACCGTGTCGGCGGGCAGGTTCTGTGCGTCCAACTCGTGCCGCCATCCGGTGCCGTCGATCAGGTAGCGGCGCGCGTACGCCCAGAAGACGCGGTACCAGTCGGCGTAGACGTCGTCGCCGGTGCGACGGTGCAGGGTGATCGCCGCGCCGATGGCCTCGGCGAGCACCCAGTGCATCCGGGAGCGCACCACCGGCCGGTCGTCCCAGTCGATCGTGTAGACGAAGCCGTCGGCGCCGTCGACCGCCCAGCCACGGCGCACGGCCGCGGCGAAGAGGCTGCGGGCGTCGGCGAGCAGCCAGCGGGGTGGCTGCGGCAGGACGGCCTCCAACTCCAGCAGCAGCCGGGCCCACTCCAACCAGTGGCCCATCGTCGAGCCGTACGGCCGGAAGGGGTCGGCGGGCTGGTCCCGGTTGTAGTCGAGCAGCGGCGTCCAGTCGGCGGTGAAGTGCTCGGGCAGCCGCCAGTCGTGCCGGGCGGCCTCGGTGTGCACCAGGTGGGTGGCGATCCGCAGGGCGCGGTCGGCCCAGCTCGCGTCGCCGGTGGCGGCGGCAGCGGCGAGGAACGCCTCGACCATGTGCATGCTGCTGTTCGCGCCGCGGTAGTCCTCGGTGACCGTCCAGTCCCGGACCCACGACTCGCGGACCGCGCCCGCCTCGTCGTCCCAGAACCGGTCCCGCACCACGGTCAGCACGTCGGCGAGCAACTCCTTCGCGCCGGGCCGTCCGGCGCGCGCGGCGCTGGATGCGGCGAGCAGCACGAACGCGTGGTCGTAGCCGGCCTTGTGGTCGTCGACTGGCGCGCCCTGCTGGTCCACGGCGCTGAACCAACCGCCGAACCGGTCGTCGCGCAGCAGGGTGCTGAGCGCGGCGATTCCGTGGTCGACGAGGGCGGCGGCGTCCGGGTCGCCGTTGCGGTGGGCGAGGGCGGCCACGTGGGTCATCCGGCAGGTGATCCAGGTGTACACCGCTTCGCCACGGTCCGGGGTGCGGTCGTCGGTCAACCACCAGAAGCCGCCCTCCGGCCGGACCGCGCGGCGGGCCGTGTCGAGCAGGGTGTGGGTCTGGTCGGCGAGGAAGTCGTCCAGGTCGGGCAGGTCGGGTGACCCGGCCGGAGCGGGGGTCGTCTGGGCGTCGGATCGGGGCACGTCGGTCATCTCAGCTGGGTCACCGTCGAGTAGGGAAGGGACATAGGGCCAGGATCGGCGCACGGACCGGGTCCGCGCCGCAAAACCGTCAACGGTACGCCACGAAGCGACACGTGCGGCGGGAAGAGTTTTCCTCCCTTTTGCCCGTTGACATCGTTGTCACTTCTCAACCCTGCTCCGGCGGCCGGCCAACTGTCAATTCCGTCTGCGTCACACCGCACCGCCGCCGCAGCAGCCGTCAGGACGCGGTCCAGCAGGTCGGCGACCTCCCCTACCGCTGCGCTCAGTAGTAGTCGTCGATCGGCTGACGCGCCTCGTCGAACAGCGCCGGCCCCTCGTAACGCACCGGAGGCAGCGGCGGGGTGGCCGGCTTGACCTCCTCGAACTGCTCACTGGACAGGGCGTACACCACCCGCCCGAGCCCGGACCTGTCGATCGCTGTCGCGCACATCGGGCAGGGCTGGCAACTGGTGAACATGGTGGTGCCGGCGGCCACCTCGGGAGGGAGTTCCCGAGCGGCCCAGCGGGCCAGTTTGAGTTCCGGATGTGCGCTGATGTCCGCGTCGGAGACCACGGTGTTGTGGTCCTCAATCAGGACGGTGCCGTCCGCCCCGACAAGCAACGAGCCGAACGGCCGTTCGCCGGATGCTCCGGCCTGGCTGGCGAGTGCCACGGCGCGGCGGAGAAACGTTTCGTCGTCGGGTGTCATCGGACCTCCTGGGTCTTGCGGTACGCGGCCACGGCCGTCCTGCGGTACGCGGCCACGGCCGCGAGGGTCTGCCAGGCGCGTTCGGGTTGGTGGATCTCGGCGAGGTCGCCGTTGAACGGGTCGAGCACCACCGTCTCCGCGCCGAGCAGCCGGATCTGGTCGAGGTCGGCGGTGATCTGCTCGATGGTGCCCACACCGGCGAGCCGGTCGGAGCCGGTGACCGGGTCCCGGGTTTCCTGGAGTGCGATGCGCGGCATCAGCGCGGGCGCGGGGAGGCCCAGGTCGTCGGCGATGGCGGCGAGCCGGCCGGCCGCGTCGGTGAGGTCACCGAGCGTGAGGCGCAGCGGGTGCCACGCGTCTCCGAGTCGAACGGCGCGGCGCATGCCGGCGTCGCTGTTGCCGCCGACCCAGATCGGGATCGCACCCGTGTCGTAGTCGTCGGCGTTCTGCCAGGCGTCGCGCATCGCGCGCAGGTAGTCGTCGGTCAGCGCGCCGCGCCGCTGGAACGGCACGCCGAGCGCCTCGAACTCCTGCCGGGCCCAGCCGACGCCGACGCCGAGGACGAGCCGGCCACCGCTGAGCCGGTTGAGGTTCGCCGCCATCCGGGCGGTGAGCAGCGGATGCCGGTAAGGGACGATGAGCACCGTGGTGCCCAGCCGGACCCGGCGGGTCACCCCGGCCAGCCAGGACAGCGTGGTGAACGGCTCGTAGAACGGCGCCGGATACTGCTCGGCCACGTCCGGGGTCACCGCGATGTGGTCGGAGACCATCAGCAGGTCGAACCCGAGACCCTCGATCGTCTGCGCCCACCGTCGCAGCACGTCGGGGTCGGTGCCCGGGCCGAAGTTCGGGACGTTCACGCCAATCTGCACGGGCTTACGCTAGCCACTGTGGACCGGCGTGTGAACACCATGATCCCTGCCTGTGCTGGCCCTGGGCACGGATCGGCCGGCAGGTGGGGGCCGCGTACCCTGACGAGCCTTGCCCGATCGCGGCCCGCGCCGGACGCCGGCCCGGTCCGGCCCGGCGGATGAACGCCCTGCCCCAGGATGGCCGGATGGAGCTACCCGAGGGGCTTGGCTGGGTAGGCGCGGCACCGACCGGCCGGGCCTGGCTCGCCGCCCTCCCGACGTGGTTGGCGGAGTGCGCCGAGCAGTGGTCGCTGCGACTCGGCCCGCCCTTCCGGCAGGCGTACGCCTCGCTGGCGCTCCCGGCGGACCTGCCGGACGGCACGGCGGCGGTGCTGAAACTCCAGTACCCGGACGACGACAGCCGGCACGAGGCCGACGCGCTGACCCACTGGGACGGCGACGGCGCGATCCGGCTACTCGCACACGATCCGGGACGGCGCGCCCTGCTGGTGGAGCGCTGCCGGCCCGGCAGTCCGCTGCACGAGCTGCCGATGGACCGGGCGCTGGACGTGGTAACCGGGCTCCTGCCCCGGCTCTGGCGGCCCGCCGGCGCGCCGTTCACCCCGCTCGCCGTGGAGGCCGCCGGCTGGATCGACCGGATGCCGAGGGCGTGGGAGCGGGCCGGCCGGCCATACGAGCGGCGACTGTTGGACGCGGCGCTCGCCCTGCTCACCGACCTGGTGTCGAGCCAGGGCGAGCAGGTACTGGTCAACCAGGACCTGCACGCCGGCAACGTGCTCGCCGCCGACCGGGAGCCGTGGCTGGCGATCGACCCGAAGCCGCTGACCGGCGAGCGCGAGTTCTCGGTCGTGTCGATGGTGCGCGGTCCGGAGTTGGGCCACTCGCCGGCCGCTGTCCGGCACCGGCTACACCGGCTCAGCACCGACCTCGGGCTGGACCGGGAGCGGGTGCGGGGCTGGACGATCGGGCAGACGCTGGCCTGGAGCGTCGCCAACGACGGCGTCTTTCCGCACCAGATCGAGGTGGTCCGCTGGCTGCTCGACTGACCGATCGATCGGTCCCTGGCTGCCGCACGACCAAGCGCGACGCGACCGGCTCAGCCGACGCGACCTGCTCAGCCGAGCTGGCAGGTGCGGCACCAGTAGAGATTGCGCCCGGCCAGCTCGCCACGGCTGACCTCGGTGCCGCAGACGTGGCAGGGCGCACCGGGGCGGCGGTAGACGTACACCTCACCGCCGTGCCGATCCACCCGCGCCGCCCGGCCCATCGCCTCCGGCAGGTGTGCGTCGCGCACGGTGTCGATCCGGCCGTGCTCGGCCGCGAGCCGCATCAGGGCGACCAGGTCGGCCCAGAGCGCGTCCCAGCCGTCCCGGGTCAGCCGGCGGCCGGGCATCGTGGGCGACAACCCGGCCCGAAACAGCGCCTCGGTCACGAAGATCAACCCGGTGCCGGCCACCACCGACTGGTCCAGCAGCAGCGCCGCGAGGGGCGTCGGGCTGCGCGAGATCCGGCGGTACGCCCGCTCCGGGTCGGCGTCGGCGCGCAGCGGATCCGGCCCGAGGCGGGCCCGCAGCGCGGCCACCTCGGGTGGAGTGATCAGTTCACAGGCGGTGGGCCCGCGCAGGTCCAGCCAGTGCCGATCGCTGGCCAGTCGCAGCCGCACCTGGCCGACCGGCTCCGGTGGCTCCCCCGCGCCGTCGGCGAACTTCCCAAAAAGCCCAAGGTGTACGTGCAGAGCCAGCTCGCCGGCGTAGTGGTGCAGCAGGTGCTTGCCGTACGCCTCGGTGCCCTCCAGCACCATCCCGGAGAGCCGGGCGGCACCGTCGGCGAAGCGCCCCTGCGGGCTGGCGGCGTGCACCTTGTCCCCGGCGAACAGCTCGGCGTGCCGGGCCGCCAGGCGGTGGATCGAATGTCCCTCTGGCACGGGTCCCAAGGATAGCCAGCCACGCGGAGACGCCGATCGCCTCGGGCCATGCGCCGCGCCGATCGCCTCGGAGCACCGCCGGGCCGATCGCCTCGGGCCATGCGCCGCGCCGATCGCCTCGCGGCGCCCCCGGGCCGATCGCCTCGGGCCATGCGCCGCGCCGATCGCCTCGGGGCACCCCCGGGCCGGGCACCCCCGGGCTTGATCGACTCGGCTTTCAGGAAATCGGGGTGTTCTGGTGAGCGGGACACCCCGACTTTCAGGAAGGCGAGTCGATCACGGCGGGAGGGCGCCCTGGACGGCGTGGTCAGACCCGGCGCTGCCCCTTGACGCCGCCCAGGAACGCGGCCCAGGTGTCCGGGGTGAAGGCGAGCGCCGGACCGGTCGGGTCCTTGCTGTCCCGTACGCCCACGACGCCCGGCAGGTTGTCGGCCACCTCGACGCAGTCACCGCCGCTGCCGCCGCTGCGGGTGCTCTTGCGCCAGATCGCACCGGCAAGGTCAGTCATGATGCTCCTCGATGATCGAAGTGATCATTTTCTTTGATTCTGCCTCACTCAAGGCGAGGGCTTCCAGGTCCGACCAGACATGTTCGTAGGCGGCCACCTCGGCCGGCTTGTCCAGATAGAGCGCGCCGGTGATGTTCTCGACGTAGACGGTGGTCGGCTCGGTCGACGCTCTCCCGAAAGCCTGTGGGAAATCCAGCAGGACGAAGGTGCCGGTCTCGCTGGCCAACGGCGGACCGGCGGCGAGCGGCAGGACCCGCAGAGTCACGGTCGGCAGTGCGGCCACGTCGAGCAGGTGGCGTAGCTGCTGTGCCATCGCCCGGCGATCGGGAATGCTGCGCAGCAGCACGGCCTCGCTCAGGACGACCCGCAGGGTGGGCGCGGCGGGCAGCCGGCGCACGAGGATGCTCTGCCGTTGCAGCCGGACCTCCACCAGCTTTTCCCGATCCTCCGGGCGCATGGTCGGGTTCTTCCGGCGGAACAACTCGCTGGCGTACTCCCGGGTTTGCAGGAGTCCGGGGATTAGCTCCGAGTCATATCGGCGGATCAGAGTTGCGGACGATTCCAGGCCGACATACAGCGAGAACCATGACGGGACGACATCGCCGTACGAATGCCACCACCCCCGGGCGCGAGTCTCCTTCGCGAGCCCGGCGACGATCTCGCCCATGTCGTCGGGCACCCGATAGAGAACACACATCGCTCGGGCGTCCACCACGCGCACCGGGACCAGCCCCTTCTCGATGCGCCACACCTTCTGCCGTGAACAGTCAAGTGCTTCGGCCGTGGCGTCCAGCGACACCGAGGCGTCCTCGCGGAGCTGCGTGAGCAGCCGGCCGAGCTGCCGTCGAGGGACCGTCGACCCGCTTGTTTCATCCGTCATGCAACATCACCGCGTCCCTCCTGCAACACCGAATGTTTCGCCTCGCACGCATTTCTTTTCCATTCCTCGTGCGTCAATGTGGTCTGACATTAGGACGGCGGTGTGGATTGCACAAGGTGGCCAGCGTGGAACATGCTGTCACGCGTTGGCGCCTCCCGGAAAACGGTGTCGGGAATAGCGTCAGCACAAGGCCGGCGTGACGCTATTCCTCGGAAGGACACCGCGATGCGCGTGTCGTACAACGAATACCTGTTGGTCACCGCGCTGACCCTCGCCCGTCGACACCGGCCGGTGTGGAGTTGGGTGCGCTGGCGCACCGTGTGCCGCTGCGGCGCGGACCTGCCCTGCCGGGTCCGCCACCGCATCCCGATCAACCGCGGTCACTGGCCGACATGACCGGCTGGAAGCCCGGCGACCTGCTGCTGATCGGTGCGGCGTGCTCGGTGCAGTTCGCCGGCGATCGGGCGCTACGCCTTCGACTGGTCCACGCCGACCCGCGCCCGACATACCACGGGTGGGTCTGGCTGACGGGCTACGTCCTGGACGACAAGGGCCTGGCCGTCGACAAGCGGGAGGTGTACGTGCAGCAGGCCGGGGTGCGGTTGCTCCGCGCCGCGCCCCCGCCCACGCCGGGCAGGCCCGCGCCCAAGCCCACGTCCGGCAGGTCCACGTCCACGCCGGGCAGGTCCGCGCCCACACCCACGTCCGGCAAGTCGGCCCGGCGATGATCGACGCACGCCGGCCACCGCCGCACGCCGGTCGCGGCCCGGCGTGGCGACCCCGTACCCGGGATTGGTGTCAGGAAACGCCCAGGTGGGTATTTCAGGGCGGTACCGCGTGGGTGCCACCCCTTCCGACGGCCACCACGCATTTATCAGGAGGTGTGTAGTGGTCAGGATTCCTTCGCTGTCCCGCCGGTCCGAGCCGGCACCGACGCGGGACGAGAACCTCGACGGCCGCGTGGACGGCCGCGACACCCCGGGCGCTGACCGGGACAGCACGGCGGCGACCGACACGGGCCGGTCCGACGAGGTCACCGACCGACCGGTGATCACCGAGCGGGACGCCGACCAGACGACGTACCGCAGCGCCACCGCGCCCACCGGTCAGCTCGGGGAGGCCGAGCGGCGTGCCGCCGAGCGGGCAGCGGTGGCCCGAGCCGCCACCGCCCGCCCGGTCGACAGCGAGCCCCGCACCACCCGCCCGGCGGAGACCCACACCGCCCGCCCGGTGGAGACCGAGACCCGCACCGGCACCGCCCCGACCGTGGCCCGCACCGCCGAGCGGGACACCGACCTCGACAACACCACCAGCCGGTCCGACACGACGGACCGGGTCACCACCGACCGTCCGGTCGACCCGACCCCGGGCGTGACCACGCCCGAGCCGCCAGCGACGCGCGGCCCGAAGCCGCGGGCCAGCCTGCTCGCCACCCTTGGCCTGATCGTCTCCGTCGCCGGTGCGCTGTTCGTGCTGACCGGCACTCTGGCCGGGTACGGCATCGGGCTTGGCGCTTTCGGCGCGGTGCTCGCGGTGCTCGGCCTGATGGCCACCCGCCGCCGGCACGTCGCCGGCAAGACCGATGCGCTCTTCGGTGTGCTGATCGGGCTGGCCGCGGTGGTGATCGGGGTGCTCGCGATGACCGGGCAGTTCGACTGGCCGACCACGGATGGCGACTGGGTGCAACGCTTCCGGGAGTGGCTTGACTCACAGTTTGTCGACCGTTTCTAGCGGGCACTGTTCCGCTCGCCGGTGATGCACCGGCGACAAGCCGGCGGTTCGCCGGCAGCCCGACTTGATCCGGTGGTTCACCGGCCGGGCGACACCCTTTCAGGGGCGGCGATTCGCCGCCCCTGAAGTGTTTCCAGGGTCAGGCGGCTCCCCTTGGGGTGGCCCGCTGGGCCGACGCGCGCCTCCTCCTGCCGGCAGCGGACCGGCCGCCCCCGCGTGCACCTTTGCTCTGCACCCGCCGAGTCGACGCTCACGGCCGGTAGCTGGCGCATCCGCGGGTGCAGAGCAAAGGTGAGCCAAGGGCACCCCACGAGCAGCGGGCGTGTAGAGCAAAGGGGTTGCCGGGACCCACCAGGAGCAGCGGGTGCAGAGCAAAGGTGGGCCACGCCCACCAAGAGGAGCGGGTGGCCCAGAACACGAATACCAGCTCGCGCAACCCGCGACGCAACGATTCGCGACTGCAAACCGCCCAGACGCAACGAATGTTCGGTCTGCGCAACTCTCAGTGGTGGATCCTGCCGCCGGGGCCGCATAGCGTTGAGCAGCGGCGCCAGCCCGTGGGCCACGGTGGCCGGGCGCGCCCGACCCTGGGAGCAGGACTAATGACGATGGACGCCACCAGCCAGCGCCTGTTGATGTGCCGGCCGACGTACTTCGCCGTCGACTACGCGATCAACCCCTGGATGGACCCGAGCGGCCCGGTCGACGCGGCGCTCGCCGTCCGGCAGTGGGAGAAGCTCCGCCAGACGTACCTTGACCTGGGCCACACCGTCGAGGAGATCACTCCGGTGCCCGGCCTGCCCGACATGGTCTTCGCCGCCAACGGTGGCACCGTCATCGACGGCAAGGCGATGGCCGTGCAGTTCCGCGACCCGCAGCGCGCCGACGAGGCACCCGCCTACCGGGCCTGGTTCGAGGACGCCGGCTTCGAGATGTACGACCCGAAGCACGTCAACGAGGGTGAGGGCGACGTCCTGCTGGCCGGCGACCACCTGCTGGCCGGCACCGGCTTCCGCACGGCGCACTCCTCGCACGCCCAGTTGCAGGAGGTCTTCGGCTACCCGGTGATCACCATGCAACTGGTCGACCCGCGCTTCTACCACCTGGACACCGCGCTGACCGTGCTCGACGAGCGGACCGTGGCGTACCTCCCGGAGGCGTTCTCCCCCGGCAGCCAGGCCGTGCTGCGCCGGCTCTTCCCCGACGCGGTGCATGCCACCATGGCCGACGCCGAGGTGCTGGGGCTGAACGCGGTCAGCGACGGACGGCACGTGGTGCTGCCCGCGCAGGCCATCGACCTGGCCGCCAAGCTGCGCGACCGGGGCTACGAGACCATCGGTGTCGACCTGTCCGAGCTGCTCAAGGCCGGCGGCGGACCGAAGTGCTGCACGCTGCGACTCCGTCAGGGAAAGGCAAGCCAGTGATCGTGGATGACATCCTGCGGACGCCGGAAGCGGTCCGGGACGCCGAGCGCTGGACAGCGCACAACTACCACCCGCTGCCGGTGGTGATCTCGTCCGCGGAGGGTGCCTGGCTCACCGATGTGGACGGGCGCCGCTACCTGGACTGCCTCGCCGGCTACTCGGCCCTGAACTTCGGCCACCGGCACCCGCAGCTGATCGCCGCCGCGCACGCGCAACTGGACCGGCTCACGCTGACCAGCCGCGCGTTCATCCACGACCAGTTCGCCGACTTCTGCCGGGAGCTGGCCGAACTGTGCGGCAAGGAGCTGGTGCTGCCGATGAACACCGGCGCCGAGGCGGTGGAGACCGGGATCAAGGTGGCCCGCAAGTGGGGCTACCAGGTCAAGGGCGTGCCCGCCGGCCAGGCCAACATCGTGGTCGCCGAGGGCAACTTCCACGGCCGGACCACCACCATCGTGAGCTTCTCCACCGACGAGGACGCGCGCGCCGACTTCGGGCCGTACACCCCGGGTTTCACGGTCGTGCCGTACGGCGACCTGGACGCCCTGACCGCCGCGATCGACGAGAACACCGTGGCCGTGCTGCTGGAGCCGATCCAGGGTGAGCAGGGCGTGGTGGTGCCACCCGAGGGCTACCTGCCGGGTGTACGCCAGGTCTGCACCGAGCGCGACGTACTGTTCATCGCCGACGAGATCCAGTCGGGTCTGGGGCGTACCGGCAAGACCTTCGCCTGTGACCACGAGGGCGTCGTGCCCGACATGTACCTGCTCGGCAAGGCGCTCGGCGGCGGCATCATCCCGGTCTCCGCGGTGGCCGCGAACGCCGACGTGCTCGGGGTGCTCAAGCCCGGCCAGCACGGCTCGACCTTCGGCGGCAACCCGCTCGCCTGCGCGGTGGCGATCGAGGTGGTCCGGTTGCTGGCCACCGGCGAGTTCCAGCGCCGCTCGGCCGAGCTGGGTGAGAGGCTGCGGGCCGGCCTGGAAGGGCTGGTCGGCAAGGGTCTCGTCGGGGTACGCGTCCGTGGCCTGTGGGCCGGTCTGGACATCGACCCGGCGCTGATGAGCGGCCGGGAGGCGTGCGAGCGGCTCGCCCAGCGTGGCGTACTCGCCAAGGACACCCACGGCTCCACCATCCGGCTAGCCCCGCCCCTGGTCATCACCGAAGAAGAGATCGACCTGGCGGTCTCCACTCTCGCCGAGGTGCTAGCCGCCTAACCCGCCGCCCCCACGCGTTGATCATGGAGTTATTGCCCGCTGCCGCAGCGTGTCGTGGCAATAACTCCATGATCAACCGGGGTTGGCGCGCCGCGGCCGGGACCTGGGCGGGCGGGGTTAGGGGCGGGGTAGGCGCATGGCCATCGTTGGGGCCTCGGCCATCACCGAGGTGGGGGTGAACGGGGCGCCGGTCGGCAACTCCTCGGCCCGACCGATCTGCACTCCGGGGTACAACTCCACCATGTCGTTCTCGCCGAGCACCCGGGACTGCTGCGGGGCCAGCGGGATGCGGTCCGACTCGTTCATCGAACCGGCCGGTCGGATGCCGGAGCCGTTGGTGCTCACGTCGGTCACGATGACCTCGCCGACCCGCAGCTCGAAGCGGACGTGACCGCGGCTGATCCACCGCCGGGCCTCGTCGTTGAGCCACTGGCCGAGCATGATCCCGCCGTCCTGCTCGGGTGCCCGGCCGGCCACGATCGGCTGCTCCTCACTGAGCACGAACCGCCGCCGGACCAGGCCGCCGACGCGCACCGCAAGCACCTCACTGCGCGGCCGAGGCCCGCCGTCGCCGAGGCGTACGCCGTGGCGGGGGCAGGTCGGCACACCGTTGCGCAGCGCGGGCGGCGGCTGCGCGGCGGGGCTGCGGTCAGCACCCCCGGCCAGGTCGGCGAACGCGCCACCCCCACCACCGCCACCGAACAGCGCGCAACCCGACTCCGGGCAGCGCCACTGCCGGGCCAGCAGCTTCGCACCGGTCGGCGAGCGCTTGCCGGCGACCGGCGCGTGCCCGCCGCCGACGTGCGCGATGAACACCGGCCCACCGGCGCCCGGCACCGGGGCGACCACCCGACCGGGCTGCTCGACCAGCCACGGGAACCGCCCGCGCAGCCCGTCGAAGCGGACCCGGCTGAGCACCGGCAACCCGAGCAGGTCGGCCACCTCCAACATCCGGTCGCCCGGATTGTCGAGCACCTCGACCAGCCCGTCGTCGGCCCAGCGGCGCACCACCATCCGCTCGTTGGACGTGAGGTCGGCGTCGGAGAGCAACGCCCGGTGCACGATCGCGTAGACCTGGACGCTGTCCTCCTCCAACTCGCGGGAGAGCGCGTCGATGACCATGCCGAGCCGGAGCAGGCTGGCCGGCCGGCCACCGTCGATGTCCTGGTAGCGGATCACCTCGGCCAGGTCGACCACGGCTCTGGCCAGCGACGGGTCCGTGCAGACCCGTCCCTCGATGGCGTCCAGCACCTTGCTGATCTCGAATCTCATGCCGCGCTCCGGACGATGTCGTCGATCCGCCGAGCCAGCTCGACGTCCAGGTGGGTGACCCCACCGGCCGAGTGCGTGACGCAGCGGAAGGTCAGGGTCCGCCATCGGATGTCGATGTCGGGATGGTGGTCAAGCTCCTCGGCCACCGCCGCCACCCGGTCCACCACCGCGATGGCGGCCGGGAAACTGCCGAGCTGAGCCGTACGACCGATGCCGGTCGGGTCGCCCGACCAGTCGGGCAACCGGCCCAGCTCTTCTCGCACCGCGTCCGCGGTGAGCAGGTCTGCCATGAGCAGACCCTACCGGTGACACGTCCGTCGGGCCGGACACGCCACCGTGCCACCGACTCCACCCAGGCCAGCCAACCGTCTCGATCAACCTGCCCAGACGCGAGGGTGGGGCGGCATCATCAGATGCCGCCCCATCGATCAGTCCTCGCAACAGCCGCGCAGCGGCCGTGCCGTTCAGCCGCCCAGCGGCCGTGCCGTTCAGCCGCGCAGCGGCCGGCCCACCTCGTGCAGGTGACCGAGCGCCTGCCGGTACGACTCGATCAGCCCGGTCTCGGCGTACGGGATGCCCTGCTCGACACAGTAGGCACGCACGATCGGCTGGGCCCGGCGCAGGTTGGCCCGGGGCATGTTCGGGAAGAGGTGGTGCTCGATCTGGTAGTTGAGCCCGCCCAGCGTGGTGTCCACCAGTCGGCTGCCGCGCACGTTGCGGGAGGTCAGCACCTGCTTACGCAGGAAGTCCAGCTCGTCCTCGGCGGTCGGCATCGGCATGCCCTTGTGGTTCGGCGCGAACGCGCAGCCCATGTAGAGGCCCCACAGCGCCTGGTGCACGACGGCGAAGAGCAGCGCCTTGACCGGCGACATGACCGCCAACAGCAGCGCCACGTAGCCGACGGTGTGCGCGACGAGCAGCGCGGCCTCGACCGCCCGGTGCCGCATCGGGACGGTGTACTTGCCGTCCTCCCGGCCGACGATCGCCCGGATGCTCGCCACGTGCAGGTTCAGACCCTCCAGCAGGAGCATCGGGAAGAAGAAGTACGCCTGCCGCTGAGCCATCCAACGGCCGAACCCCCGCGTCTCCAGCGCCTGCTCGGGCGTCCACACCAGGGCACCCGCGCCGACGTCCGGGTCCTCGTCCTCGTGGTTCGGGTTGGCGTGGTGCCGGTTGTGCTTGTCGACCCACCAGCCGTAGCTGATCCCCACCGCCACGTTGCCGGCGAACAGCCCCACCAGCTCGCTGGCGCCACGGCGTCGGAACATCTGCCGGTGACCGGCGTCGTGCCCGAGGAACGCGACCTGGGTGGTGGCCACCGCCATCACCGCCGCGAGCGGCAGCTGCCACCAGGAGTCGCCGAGCAGGAACACGCCGATCCAGCCGGCCACGAAGGCGCCGAGGGTGAGCGTGATGCGGGTGACGTACCAGCCCGGGCGCCGCTCGAGCAGGCCCGCCTGGCTGATCCGTCGGGACAACTGTGCGTAGTCACTGCCTCGCCGTCGTACCGGCGGTTCCGCCACCGCTCCGAGCGCCATTACTGCTCCCGATCCGCTTGTGCCCAAACCGGGGTGGTTCGGGCCTACTGTCAGTCTCCGGTCAACGGGAGCGTTGAATAACCCTGGCAACCCCCGAATCGGGGGTAGGGCGGGCACTACCCCCGATCGTGTTGCGGCTCAGCCCAGCCGGGCCACCGTGGCCCGCAACCGGGCCAGGTCACGCCGCCGCCGCTCGTAGGTCGCGGCGAGCCCGACCAGCGCCAGCCCGCCCGCCCCGAGGTAGATCCACCGGGGCAGCAGGTCCCAACCGCGGGCCACCTCGTGCAGCGCCAACAGCGCCAGCACCCCACCGCCGAGCAGCACCGGCGCCTGCCATCGGCGGGTCGCGCCGGCCAGCACCGCGCCCAGGGCCGCCGCGCCGAGGAGCAGTCGCCGCCACGGCTGCGGGTCCGACCCGGCCAGCACCGACACGAGGCTCGGCAGCAGCGCCGCGACCAGCCCCGGGCCGAGGGCCGGCCAGCTGGTCAGCCCGGGGCGGGTGCGCAGCGCCAGCAGGCCCGCGCCGAGGGCGAGCGCCGAGGCCGGCAGGGTGTACGCCTCCAGCACCGTCACGCCGCCGGCGGCCAGCAGGACCCATGCTCCGAGCAACTCGCTGCCGGCGGCGATGCCGGCGAACGCCCACCGCCGGCCGGCCGGCTCACCCCGGCGCAGCAGCCGCAGCGCGACGGCAGCTCCCCAGAGCACGCAGACGGTGGCGAGGTGCCGCGCCACCTCGACCGCCAGCACGGCCGCCACCAGCGCCACCGCCTGCGCGGCGGCGTCCAGTACCCGCCCGACCCGGTCTCGCGGCGAGGCCACCGCGGCGACGGCCAGCACCAGGGCGGCCACCGCCAACAGCGGGTACGCCGCCGCCCGCAGTGGCTGCCCACCGGCGAGCGGGGCGGTCACCGCCAGCGCGGACGCCGCGCCCACCCCAGCCAGGTAACCCGCCACCCGCACCTCGACGACGCGCGCCCCGACGGCGACGACAACCGCCGCCACCAGCAGCACTCCCTCCGCGGCGAGCGTCCCCGCCCGGGTGGCCAGCAGCCCCGCCACACCGGAGGTGGTCAGCACCGCACCCACCGGCACGGCGATCGGTGCGAACGCCGGGCGCACCGCCAGAGCGGCGAACAGCAGCGCGGCCAACCCGGTGAGCAGGACAACCGCCGGCAACACCGGCCACGGCGTGCCGATCGCGACGAGCAGCACCGGCAGGGCCGCCGCGACGAACGGCAGCGCGGGCAGCACCCGGGCGCGAACCCCCCGACCGGCCAACACGACGGCCAGCGCCAACCCGGCCAGCGCCAACCCGCGCGCAAGCGCCATCGGGTCGGCGACGAGCGTGGGCACCCCCGACCACACCCGCCCCGAGCCGTACGGCGACACGAGCGCGCCCCACACCGTCGGCAGGGCCGCCAGGACCGCGATCGCCGCCAGCAGGCCCCCCGCCGCCAGCAGCACGGCCCGCCGGGCCGGTTCCTGGTCGCCGGCCGCCGGCCGCTCCCACCGGGCGACGAGCGCGACGCCGAGCGCCGCCAGTGCGGCGTACAGCGGGAGGGGTTCGTTCCCCGCCACGACCAGCGGCGTGAGTCCGGGCACGGTCACCGCGACCACGGCGCCGACCACCGCGTACCCGGTCAGCTCGATCCGGTGGCGACGCGCCGCGAGCACCGCGACCAGCGGCAGCCCGGCGGCGGCCAGCGCGAGCCGCGCCTGCCACCAGGGTGGCGCACCCGCGGCGAACAGCGCCACCGCGACGACCCCGGGCAGCGCGAGCTGCGCGACCAGCAGCCCCACGCCGGCCACCGGACGGTACGGCCCGGCACCCCGTCGTACGGCCAGGGCCAGCCCGACCCCGACGATGCAGCCGAGCGCCACCAGGGCACCGGTCGGGGCGGCCAGGGCGACCAGCAGCCCGTGCCCGAGCAGGACAACACCACCGAGCGCGCGGGTGAGCAGCGCGGCGGGTCGGGTCGCCGGACGCGCCAGCACGGCGCCCAGCAGCCCGACCCCGCCGACCAGGTCGACGGCCACCACCGCCGGCCAGGGGGCCGCCCAGCCGGCGGGCAGGGCGAGCAGCACCGCCACCGCGCCGGCCGTGGCGAGCACCGCCCGTACCTTCCGGGGCAGCAGCAGCACCGTCGCGCCGAGCGCCAACGCCACGGCGGGTGCCAACTGCCAGCCCCAGTCCAGGTCCGGTCCCACCCCGGCCCCACGCCACGGCGGCAGCGAGCGGCCCACGGCGGCGACCGCGAGCACGGCGGTGATCAGGGCGGCCACCTGGGCCGTTGCGGCCGCGACCAGCAGCGCACCGGCACGCGGGCCGGTACGCCAACCGCCGGCACCGCGCACCCCCGACCCGACCTCGGCGGAACGCTTTGCCCCGGCCGACTCCCGCACCGGCAGCTCCGCCCCGGCCGGGCCCGGCAGCAGCCGCACCGCCCCGGCCAGCACGAGTGCGACAGTCGCCGCCGCGACCAGCAGCAGGGACGGCCGCAGCTCGGCCACCGGTCGCAGCAGGGCGGCGGCGAGCACCGGCACCGGCAACCCGCCCGCCACCGCCCGCAACGCCCGTCCGCCGACCAACCGGGCCGCACCGAACCCGGTCAGCGCGACCAGCAACAGCGGCACCCCGGCCAGCAACGGCGAACCCGCCGCCCGCCCGGCCAGCAGCGGCACCAGGGCACAACTGGCGGCACCCACCAGGCCGGCGACGTGACCGACCGCCGCCACCACCCGGCCGACGAGCGGTGCCACGCCCGCCCGGCCACGCAGCGCCACCAGCACGGCCAGGTCCAGCAGCGCCACGGCGAGCAGGACCAGCGCCCATCCGGCCGCGTCCGGCTCGGCCCCGACGGCGAGCAGCGGCACCACCGGCTGGGCGGTCACCAGCGCGGCGAACCAGGGCCCGGTCAACCCGCTCCACCGGCCGTACGCCACGGCGACCGCCGCGCTGGCCCCCCCGACCAGCGCGGCGTACCGGCTGCCCGGCCAGCCGGCCACCCCGGCCAGGTCCACCGACCAGGCCGCGTAACCGTCCAGCACCACCAGCAGCAACCCGACCGCGGCGAACGTCTCCGCCGTGCCGCGCAACCCCCGACGGACCACCAGCGGCGGTACGCCCAGCAGAAGCGCGGTGACCGCGGCCAGGATCGACGCCCGCCCGGCGACACCCACCGCCGCCCAGGCAACGGCGGTGAACACCACCGCGGCCGTGCCCAGCAACAGTCCACCGAGGACGAAGAGCACACCCTGGACGGTCCGGGTGGAGGTCTCCGCCGCACCCGGTGCCGAATCCGCCGTGCCGGCCGGCCCAGCGGACGCCGCCGGCCCAGCGGACGCCGCCGGCCCGACGAGAGCCGCCGGGCGCGTCACCATGGAGGCAGCCAACCCGGCGCGGACGACAGCCGCCAGCTCGGCCCGCCGCCGTGACGTGGCCGACAGGCGCCCGGCCAGCTCGGTGTACGCGCGGCGGGCCCGCTCCACCTCCGGCTCCAACTGAGCGACCTCCCGGCCCAGCCGCACCACCTCGGCGGCGATCGGATCGGGCGCACGCCGGCAGCCGGTGCAGCCGGTACTCAGATCGGCCGGGGCACCACAGGCCGGGCAGGGATAGCGGGTGTCATCCACCCGGTCATCATCCGAAGCGGGCCAGGGCTCGGCCCAGAGTCCGCGTACTCAGGGTCGGGTGTGCTCGAATACCCAGGTGGCGTACGCGGGGTCACCACTGTCCACCCTGGACACCAGGATCTCCGGCACCTCGTACGGATGGCTGACCCGGATCTGGTCCACCAACGCGGCCAGCCGATCAGGTGCGGTCTTGAACTGCACCGACCACTCGGAGCTGGTCTCCACCCCCGACCGCCACCAGTAGGTGCTGTCCACCTGACCACCCACCTGTGCACAGGCGGCGAGCCGGCCCGCAACGGCCGCGGCCGCCAGCACGTCGGCAACCGAACGCGCGTCCACCACAGTCGTCACCACGCAGATCTGATCCACGCCCGCACCCTACGCGGCATTGTCCCGATGAGACGCGATCCACGTGTCGATCTGGGCCCACCAGTCGAACAGCCAGTCGATGCGTTGCTGCCGGCCGGTCGGCACGTCCTCCGGCGGCACCGACCAGAACCGCATCACGATCCGCTTGTCCATCGGCAACTCCCGCCACACGTCGGCGACGGTGAGCATCCGGTCCAGGCCGGTGTGGGCGACGAAGATGACCCCCGCGTCCGGGGCGGCGTCCAGTGCGGCGAGCATCCCGCCGGGCTGCGGGGCGAGCACGTGGCGCATCCGCTCGGCGCGCAGGGCCATCCGTTCCAGCCCGAGGGAACGCAGCCGGGCAATGGCGCGCAGCCGCCGCTTGGGGGTGAAGTTGCCGCCCTCGGGAAAGATGACGAACGCGTCGTTGTCGTCCAGGCCCGTGGCCAGGTGCCCGACCTGGCGTACCGTCTCCTCGCCGCGCTCCGGCGTCGGCGCGATGAAACGGTTGGGCAGCCGGTTGAGCAGCACGTCGATCGCCGGGTCCCACTGGAGGCTGTCCTTGAGGACGATCCGTGGCTCCCGCTTGAACCAGTTGACCAGGCCGTGGATCAGGATGAACGAGTCGCCCGGCCCGGCGTGCCGGCAGAGCACCAGCTCGGGCCGGCCGGGCAGCGCCGTGTCCGGATCGGTGCCGACCACGTCGATGCTCAACCGCAGGGTCCACCGCGCCTGCCAGAACAGCACCCGCAGGAACCAGCCCGCCAGCACGTAGTGGGCACGCTGGAAGGCCGGGGACCGGACCCGCCAGCCGAAGCCGGAGACGACCCAGAGCACGAAGAGCGCGAGCAGCGCGGCGGCGTTCCAGACCAGGTAGACGCAGCCGATCCAGAGCAGCCGCAACGGGCGCAACCGACCCGGGACCAGCGGCGACGCGGCTGCGGCGAGGAGCGCCCAGACCGGCAACGTGGTAACTACGACGAAGGCGAGCACCACCACGGCGGGAGCGATCAGCAACCGGCGAAGCCACCTGGGAGGCAGCGGCATCACCGCTCCAGGTGGGTGGCGAGGTAACGCCGGGAGGCGGTGTACGCCCGGCTGATCCGCCGGCCCACCGCCGCCATGTCCCGGTACGCCCACGGGGTGTCGTCTCGTGGGTTCAGCCCCCCGGTGGGCAGGACGTGCACCTCCACCCCCTCGGGCAGCGCGGCCATCTCGCGGAAGAAACGGTGCCGACGGGAGATCTCGAACGCGACCTGCGCGATCTCCCACGGCCGCCGGGGCGGCGTCAGCTCCCGTTCGATCCGACCCACCTGCAGGACGTAGATCCGGCGGGCGCCGACGGCCACCGCCTCGCCGATCGGGATGGAGTTGACGATGCCGCCGTCCACGTAGTGCGCGCCGTTGATCTCCATGGGTGGGAGCAGGCCCGGTACCGAGGCCGACGCCATCACCGCCGGCACCACCGGACCGGTGTCGAACCAGTGCTCGGCGGCCCGCTCGATGTGCGCGGCGCAGCAGCGGAACGGCACCCGCAGATCGGCGAAGGTGGTGTCCACCCCCAACTCGGTCTCCAGCAGGCGGCGCAGCGGCCGAGGCGAGTGCAGGTGGGTGCGGGCGGCGAAGCGGCGCAACTGCCGGGCGACCGAGTCGCCGTACACCTCGCTCGCCTCCGGCGAGGCCCAGAGCCGAACCAGCCGGTCGGTCACCGCCTCCGACGGGTCGGCGGCGACAAGCGCGCCGTTCACCGCGCCGATCGAGGTGCCGAGCACCATGTCGGGCTGGATGCCGGCGCGGAACAGCGCGCGCAGCATGCCCACCTCGACCGCGCCCAGCACTCCCCCGCCGCCGAGCACGAACGCCACCGGTCCCCCCGCCATGTCTCTCATCCTGGCACGGACCCGCAGCCGACCGGCCAGCCGCCGTCGTTGGACGGTCGGCGCACGCCAGGCACCGTCCGTCGACCGGAGGCGGCAACGGCGTTGACAGGCAGGACGCATTCGCGCAACCTGATACCGCTCCCACCCCTGAGGCAGGTGCGATCGGTGAAGGCAGCACTGCATGCGGGCCGATTGCTGGCCCGCAGATACCGGCTTCTCGACCAGATCGGCGCCGGCGGCATGTCCGTGATCTGGCGTGCCCGCGACGAGGTGCTGGACCGGGTCGTCGCGCTCAAGGTGCTCGCCCCCTCGTTGGCCGCCGACGCCCGCTTCCGGGACATGGTGCGCGAGGAGGCCCGAGCCGCCGCCCAGTTGGTGCACCCCCACGTCACCTCGGTGCACGACTACGGCGAGACGGTCGCCCCGGACGGCTCGATCACCTCGTTCGTGGTGATGGAGCTGCTCAGCGGCGAGGAGTTGGAGCTGCGACTCACCGAGGGGCCGTTGCCGTGGGCCGAGGCGGTCCAGGTGGCCGCCCAGGTCGCGGACGCGCTGGCCGCCGCGCACCGACTCGGCATCGTGCACCGGGACATCACCCCGGCCAACGTGATGATGACCGGGTCGGGGGTCAAGGTGCTCGACTTCGGCATCGCCACCCGGATCGGCACACCCGACGACGACGAGGACGGCGGCACCTTCGGAACGCCGGCGTACGTCGCACCGGAACGACTCGACGGCGCGCCGGCCCAGCCGTCCACCGACGTGTACTCGCTCGGCGTCCTGCTGCACGAGGCCCTCACCGGCCGGGTCCCCTACCCGGCGGAGACCTGGGAGCAGCTCAGCGCCGCGCTGGCCAACGGTCCGGCGCCGACGCTTGCCGAGTTGCCGGAGCTGCCCCCGGCGGTGGCCCGAATCTGCCTGCGTAGCCTCGCCCGCAACCCGGCCGACCGGCCGACCGCCCGTCAGGTCGCCACCGTGCTACGCGACCAGTTGGCGCCGGCCGACCCGTCACCCACGACCGTTCGGATGCCCACCCAGCCCCTGCCACCGCAGCCAGTCGCCGTCCCGCCGGCCGAAGGGACCCCGAACGCATGGGCCCCAGGCGGAGCGACCCCGAACGGATGGGCGCCAGACGGAGCGACCCCGAACGGATGGTCCCCGGGCGGCGCGACCCCAGGCGGAGGGACGACGGGCGGAGGGACGACGGGCGGGTCGAGATGGTCGCGACGGCGGCTGGCGCTGCTGCTCGTGCCCGTGGTCCTGGCGGTCGCGGCGGCGCTGATCGGGGTGGCCCTGCTGCCCGACCAGCAGCCCACGCGGCGAGCGCAGCCCCCGGCAGGCCCGGTGACGACTCCGGCGCCCACCCCGGCGACCACCGCGCCGTCCGCGCCGACGACGGCACCGCCAACGGGGCCGCGGACCACGTCGCCCACCTCGGATCCGGGCACCCTCGTCCAGGCCGCCAACCGGGTCGACGAGCTGATCTCCGCGGGGCTGAGCGCCGGGGAGATCCGCGACGACGTTGGCCTCGACCTGCGCAACGAACTCCGCAACCTGACCGCCCGGGTCAGCTCCGGCCGCGACGAGTTGGCACCACCGGTGGCCCGGCTGCGCCAGAAGGTCGCGGTCCGCCTCGGCGAGGGTGGCATCAGTCCGGCGTACGCGAGCCAACTCGACGCCGCCATCGCCGAGCTGGGTATGGTCCGGGTCTGACCAGGCGACGGTGTCGCGGCGGACCGGTCAGCGGGCATCGCGGCGGACCGGTCAGCGGGCCGAGACCCGGGCCGACTCGCGCACGTCGTGCCCGCCGGTGGCGAAGCGTCGGTAGATCTCCGCGTAGCCGTCCGCCATCCGCTCGACCGAGAAGTTCCGGGCCACGTGCGCCGCGCAGTCGGCCGGGTCGAGCCGCTGGGCCGCGCGCAGGGCCGCGGGTAGCTCCTCCGGGCTCGCACAGACCAGCCCGGTCACCCCGGGCTGGACCAGCTCCGGCACCGCGCCCCGGTTGAGCGCGACCACAGGTGTCCCGGTCGCCATCGCCTCCAGCATCACCATGCCGAACGGCTCGTCCCACTGGATCGGCATGATCAGGCAACGGGCGTCGACGAGCATCCGCAGCGTCTCGGCGCGGTCGGCGTTGAGCACGACTGTCACGTTCTCGTCGACAAGCGGCTCGACGACCTGCTCGTAGTACCGGCGCTCGGCCGGCTCGTTGCACTTGCCGGCGAGTAGCAGGGGCAACCCGGCCTCCCGGCACGCCTGGATGGCGATGTCCGGACCCTTGTCCGGGCTGAACCGGGCCAGCCACAGCACCGGCCCGCGGCCGGGCTCGGTCTTGCGCGGCAGGCCGTCGGCGTCCAGCGCGTTGTGCACCGTGCCAGCCCACGGCAGACCGGGGTTCAGCAGGCGCTGGGCGTGTGAGATCGCCACCAGGGCCACACCGGCGTCGATGTCGCTGAGCACGTCGCCGTACTCCCCCACGGGGTTGCCGTGCACTGTCGCAACCGTCGGTACGGCCCGGCGACCGGCGAGCAGCGGGCCGATCGTGGTGTGGTCGTGGATCACATCGAAGTCGGCCGCCGTGATCAGCCGGTTCACCCGGGCCAGGTGGGCCAGCTCCGGCAGTGACTCGCCGAGCCGCTCGTACTGGACCTCGGGCACCGTCGAGACGAAGCCGTCGGCGGCGGTGCCGTGGTGGCTGCCGGCGCCGAACAGGGTCACCGCGTGCCCGTGCCTGCTCAACTCGTCCACAAGTGCGGCGACGACCTGTTCCAGGCCGCCGTAACCGGGCGGCGGCACGGACAACCAGGGCGGAACCACCATCGCGACACGCAGAGACCGCTCCGGAGGGCGGCCCGCAGGCGGGTGGTTCACGGCCACGAGTCCTCCCCGTTGCTCCCCGTGCGGCGTCACCCGCCGGCCGGCGGGTGAGGTCGGCGGCGGGTTCCCGGTGGCGTCCGGGGTAAACCGGACAAGCGGACGCTCACCCGCCGACCAGAAGTTGGTCGTGCACCACCCGCACGCCCGGCGCGCACCAGGCGACCCGCTCGACCTGGTCGCGTTCCCACCAGGACCGGACCACCCCGGCGAGGACCAGCGCGTCGCCGTCCACCTCGACGGTCACCCGATCGGCACCGATCGTGCGGGCCAACGCCCGCTGGACGTCCCGACGCAGGCGTTCGGCGACCGGTGGGGCCGCCGGTCGTACCTCGATCAGGTTGGTGATCCCCCGGACGCCGGCGAGCCGGCGCACCTCGCCCTCGGCGGCGCGGCGCTGCCAGCCGAACTCGACAGCACCGCGCAGCATCAGCCAGCCGTTGGCGACTGTGACGTCCAGGCGTTCGGCCGGCACGGAGCTGTCCCACTCCAGCGCCCGAGAGGCGGCGATGGCGATCTCGGCGTCGGTCCGCCCCGGCGTGCCGGACAGCCGCACCTCGATCGTGTCGGCCACCGCCCGTACGCCGCGAACCCGCTGCGCGCACCGGGTCGCGGCCCAGGCGCGGGCGGCGCCGTCCACGAAGCCGGTCAGGGTGACCACCCCCTGGTCGACGCTCACGCCGATCTCGTTCGGCCGCAGCCGGGGGTCCCAGGCCAGCTCCGCGAGGACGTCGCGTTGGATCCGCTGGTCGTCGCGGACACCCACCACCTCGGTCATGGCACCCACCCCCGGTCTCAGTTGCGCACACTCCGCACCGAAACCTGCCGGGTGAACGGGTGACGGCGGTTCACCCGATCCGGGTGAACCGCCGTCCGGGCGGAAAAAAGCGGCGGGTGACGGAGCCGACCCCCTCGGCCCCGCCACCCGCCGCCGGAGGGAGGAAGCAGGTGTGGATATCTGTTAGGACGTCTCGGCGAGCGTCACGGTTGCCGACTTCTCGGCGCCGTTTCGCTTGTACTGCACCTCGACCCGGTCGCCGACCTTGCCGGCCTGCACCGCGCCCACCAGGTCGTCCGAGTCGTTGACCGGCTTGTCACCGAACTTGGTGACGACGTCGCCCTGCTGGAGGCCGGCCTTCTCGGCCGGGCTGCCCGGGGTGACCGACGCGACGAGCGCGCCGCCGCCCTCGGCCTGGTTGACGCCCACCCCGAGGGAGGGGTGGCTGACCTTCTCGCGGCGCTGAAGCTTGCCCGCGACGTCCTTGGCCTTGTTGCTGGGGATGGCGAACCCGACGCCGATGTTGCCGGTGCTCTGCCCGGAGGTGGCGATGGCGGTGTTGACGCCGATCACCTCACCCCGGGTGTTGACGAGCGCACCGCCGGAGTTGCCCGGGTTGATCGGCGCGTCGGTCTGGAGCAGACCGGAGATCGAGCTGACCGGCTGGCTCTGCTGGCTCGGGTCCTGCTGCTGGCCGTCGCCGGCCCGGATGGTGCGGTCCCGGGCGCTGAGGATGCCCGAGGTCACCGAACCCTGCAGGCCGAGCGGGCTGCCCAGGGCGAGCACCTGGTCGCCGACCTGCATGGCGTCGCTGTCGCCGAACTTGGCCGGCTTGAGGTCGGTGACCCCGTCGGCCTTGACCACGGCCAGGTCGGTCTTCGGGTCGGTGCCAATGATCTTCGCCGGCGCCTTCGTGCCGTCGGCGAAGACCACCTGGACGGTGTCACCGCCGGCGGAGGCGACCACGTGGTTGTTGGTCAGCACGTAGCCGTCGTTGGTGAGCACCACCCCGGAGCCCTCGCCGCTGCCGGTGGTGATGGAGACGACGCTGTCCTGCACGGACGCGGCGATCTTCGGCAGGTCGGCGCTGTTGAGCACCGGTGCCGCCGTGTAGGTGCGGGTGGTGCCGCCGCTGTCACCGTCGAGGGCGAGGGCGAGGGCACCGCCGGCGACGCCGGAGCCGAGCATCAGCGCGAACACCGCGACGCCGGCGCCGGCGAACTTGGCGATCCGGCCCGGCCGGGGGCCGCTGCCGGGCGGCGCGACCTGCGGGCCCCACGGCGGAATCGGCTGACCGGGCTGCTGCGGGTGCTGGCCGGGGTGCTGAGCGTGCTGACCGGGATGCTGCGGGTGCTGACCGGGGTGCTGAGCGTGCTGCTGGTGCGGCGGGTACGCCATGCCCGGCTGCCCCCCGCCGGCCCAGCCGGACTGCTGGCCCGGGTACCAGGGAGCGCCGGGGTACCGGCCGGCATTCGGCTGCGGGTAGCCGGGCTGACCTGGTGCCGGGTAGCCGGAGACCGGGTACGGCGGCGCGGAGGGTGTGGCGGCCGGCGGCTCGTACCCCGTGGGCTGCGCGGCGGGCGTGGCGGCCGGCGGCTCGTACCCGGTCGCCGGCGGCGTGCTGGCCGGCTGCCCGGCGTAGGCGGCGGGTGCGGCTTCGGTGCCGGCGACGGCCGGCGTGGCCGCGGTGGTCTCCGTGTCACGGGTGGTCGCCGGGTCACCGACGGCCTGCACGTCACGGGTGGTCGCCGCGTCACCGGTGGAGTGCGCGTCACCGGTGGTTGAGACGAACGACATGGGAGTGGTCGGGGAGTCGGACTGCGCGCGCTCGTCGCGCGGCAGCTCGGCGGTGGGGTGCGACGGCTCGGCGTCGGTGGGGGCCGGCCGGCGCTGCGGGTCGGACTCGTACTCGGTCATGCCTCTACCTTCTCCCTGGGCACTGCAATCAACCTGGAACCGTCCTGGAAGTTGGCTGAAAGTCACTCGCCCGCTTCCTCTGCCTGTGGCAGCAGCGGCAGCCGGACCCGGAAGGTGGCTCCACCACCGGGCGTCTCGGCCACCTCGACCGAGCCGTGGTGCGCGGCGACAAGCGCCGCCACGATGGCCAGGCCAAGGCCCGTGCCGGTGTTGCCGTCGGCGCGCCTCGTACGCGCCGCGTCGGCCCGGTAGAACCGCTCGAAGACCCGTTCGGCCTGCTCCGGCGAGAGGCCGGGGCCGGTGTCGGCCACCTCCACGACGGCGCGGCTCCCCGGCTCGGCCCGCAACCGCACGCGGATTTCGGCGTCCGGCGGGGTGTGGGTCAGCGCGTTGGTGACCAGGTTGCCGATCACCTGACGCAACCGCGCGTCGTCAGCGGAGACGACGAGCGGACCCGACCCGGGCTCGATCTCCAACTCGATCCGACGATCCGGGGCCATCACCCGAGCGGCCTGCACCGCGTCGGAGGCGAGCACCGGCAACTCCACCGGAGTCAGCGAGAGCGGCCGTTCCCGGTCCAGCCGGGCCAGCAGCAGCAGGTCCTCGACGAGCAGCCCCATCCGGGACGCCTCGTCCTCGATGCGGCGCAGCAGGCCGGCGGTCTGCTCCGGCTCCCGGGCCGCGCCCTGCCGGTACAGCTCGGCGAAGCCGCGGATGGTGGTCAGCGGGGTCCGCAGCTCGTGCGAGGCGTCCGCGACGAACTGCCGCATCCGCTCCTCCGAGCGGATTGCCCGCGCCTCGGACGCCTGGGCGGCGTACGCGGCGTCCCGGGCGGCGCTCTCCGCCGAGCGGGCGGACATCTCCGAGGCGGCCCTGGCGGTGAACGCGGCCTCGATCTGGGTGAGCATCGCGTTCAGCGCACGGGAGAGCCGGCCGAGCTCCGAGGTCGGATGCCCCTGCCCCTGCTCCGGGTCGGGCACCCGCTGGGTGAGGTCGCCACCGGCGATGGCGGCGGCGGTTCGTTCGATCTCCACAAGCGGTTTGAGGCTGGTCCGGACGATCGCCGCGCCCACCGAGGCCAGCATGATCAGCACCGCCCCACCGACCAGCAGGTCGATCCAGACCAGCCGCTTGACGGCCAGGTCGACGTCGGTGAGGTGCTGACCGATGGCCGCGAGCTCGCCGGTGGGTAGCTCGGTGTAGAGCATCCGCCAGCGCACCTTGCTGTCCCGCGCCCGGACGGTGAAGGGTTCGCCCTCCAGCTTCTCGAAGCCGGCGGCGTCCGTCGGCCAGGGTGGCAGGTCGGCCGTGGCGAAACGCTTGTCGTCGTAGACGGTGACCCGGACGCCAGTCGGGTCGGCGACCACTACCAGGTAGTCGGTCGGAACGCCCACCCGCCCCTGCTGCGCGGCCGCGATCTCGACGGTGCGCGCCGAGCCACTCAACTCGGTGTCGACCTGGGTGACCAGGTAGCTGCGCAGGAAGACAGTGGTCAGCGAACTGATCACCAGCAGCGCGGCGGCGACCAGCAACAGCACCGCGGTCACCAGCTTGACCCGCAGCGGTACGCCCCGCAGCCGTCCCTTCGCCTGCTGGACCGTGTTCACGCCGCCGGCTTGCGCAGCACGTACCCGACGCCACGCAGCGTGTGGATCAACCGGGGCTGGGTGGTGTCGACCTTGCGCCGCAGGTAGGAGATGTAGGACTCGACGATGTTGTCGTCACCACGGAAGTCGTAGTTCCAGACGTGGTCGAGGATCTGCGCCTTGGACAGCACCCGGTTGGCGTTGAGCATCAGGTAGCGCAGGAGCTTGAACTCGGTCGGCGAGAGCTGCACGCGCTGGCCGGCCCGGTGCACCTCGTGGGTCTCCTCGTCCAACTCCAGGTCGGCGAAGGTGAGCCGGGACGGGGCCTGCCCACCGGTCGTGGTGCGACGCAGCACGGCCCGGATCCGGGCGGTCAACTCCTCCAGGCTGAACGGCTTGGTGACGTAGTCGTCGCCACCCAGGGTCAACCCACGGATCTTGTCGTCGGTGGCGTCCCGAGCGGTCAGGAAGACCACCGGGGTACGCGTGCCGCCCTCGCGCAGCATGCGGATGACCTCGAAGCCGTCCAGGTCCGGCAGCATGACGTCGAGCACCACCAGGTCGGGCCGGTGGTCCTTGGCAGCGTTGAGCGCCGCGCTCCCACTCGTCGCGGTGGCCACGTCGAAGCCCGCGAACCGCAGGCTCGCGGAGAGCAGTTCGAGGATGTTGGGGTCGTCCTCGACGACGAGGAGTCGCGCCTCGGTCTGGGTAGCGGGCATGCGCCCATCATCGGTGACCTCACTGCGCCTGCGCTGGACACTTCCTGGAAAAACCCTGTGAGTCGCGACCGTGCGGCGATCGTGCTCAGCGCAGGAGGCGGCGCAGGCCGTCCAGGGCGCCGTCGAGCAGCCGGATCGCGGTGCGCAGCTGGGTGTCGGTGAACTGCCGGGCGCGCATCAGTCGGCCCACCTCGGCACTGAACGCGGTGAGCCGCTGGTCGAGCTCGTCGAGCAGCTCGGCTCGTGGTCCGGCGGTCGACGCCGGCCGGGGCGGCGGTGCCGGTGTGTCCCACCGGGTGCGCCGGGTCTGCCGGGTGGCCTCGCTCAGCTCCCGCTTGAGGTCGCGAGCCGAGCCGCGTACCTCGCTGCGGATCTCGCCGGCCAGGCTGGAGAGGTCGGCCACCGAGGCCGCGATGTCCGCTTCGAGCGCGGCCAACTCACCGGCCCGCTGGCGCAGCTCCGCACGACCGGCGTCGGTGATGTCGTACGTCTTGCGGCCACCGGCAGCGGTGTGGCTGACCAGCCCCTCGACCTCGAGCCGTTGCAGGCGGGGGTAGATGGTGCCGGCGCTGGGCGCGTAGAGCCCGAGGAAACGGTCCTCCAGCAGGCGGATCAGCTCGTAGCCGTGCTTGGGGCCGTCGTCGAGCAGCTTGAGCAGGTAGAGCCGGAGCCGCCCGTGGCTGAACACGGCGGTCACGGCAGCTCCTCCCCGTCGTGGTCGACAGCTCGGGCGAGCAGGGCGATGCTCCCCGAGGTCGTGGAAGCCCAGAGCTTACCGTCGCCGGCGCCGAGCACACCCGCGCCGCTGGACGGCGGGAACGGCGAGGTGCGTACCTGCGGAAAGCCGCTGGTGATCCGCCCGGCGGCGGTCTGCAGTTCAACGGCGAGGTCGCTGTCCTCGCGGACCCGGACGGTGATGCTGCCCGTGACGGTGGTCAGCCGGATCTCGCTGCGCCGGGGATTGTCCAGGTCACAGGTGATGGCGCCGGAGACGGTCTGCGCCCGCACCCGGTCGGCGGCGCTGTCGGCGATGATCACCTCGCCGGAGACCGTCTCCAGGGTGAGGTCACCGCGGACGCCGAGCGCCTCCACCGGGCCGGAGGTGATGTGCGCGCTGGTGGTGCCCCGTAGACCCATGAGGGTGATCTGGCCGGCGGTGACCTGGACCGTGGTCTGCTGGCGCAGGCCGGAGGCGACAAGCGAGCCCGCGACCAGGCCAAGGTCGGCGATGGTGTCGGCAGGGACGGCGACGGAGACGTCCACCTTCGGATAGCGGTGGATCATGCGGAACCACCGCAGGACGTCCGACCAGCTCCGGCCGCGTTCCTGGCGGATGCTGAGCCGTCCGTTGGAGTGCTCGATCAGGACCGGCCGACGGCCGACCTGGGTGACGTCGACCCGGGCGGGGCCGTCGGCGGCGACCACGTTGAGCCGTCCGCTCACCAGGCGGACGTCCAGGCGGGTGACCGGCCCGTCCAGGGTGAGCCGCCGCGGGCTCTCGACAGTCCATCCGGCCATGGCGCGTCCTCCCTCTCGGCGGCGCGCCGACGCGCGCCCGACGAGCAGACAGTAACGCGATACATCGCGACAGCACAAGACAGGTCGCGAGTTGGTGGCATCCGGCCGACGGCCGGGTGTGCCTCCGCGAGCGTGATGCCTGTGAGTCATCTTGATGACTCACAGGCATCAGCCGGTACCGGGCCCACCCGCCGCCAGCCTGTTCGAGGTTGGCCGGGTTCAGGTCGGAGTGAATAAGCGCGCCGCCGACACTCCCCCTCAGGCCGCCAGGTCCAGCCCGCCACCGACGAGCGGCGTCGCCGTGGGCGCAGCGACGGCCGGGGTCGCCGTGGGCAGTGGACGCAGCCGGGCCCGCGGCACCACGGCCGCCGCAGGCAACAGGTGTACGGCCGACTCGGCGGCTCGGGCCAGCAACCGCCGGTCGGCGGCACGGGCCGGGTGCAGAGCTGCGGTGATCGTCACCGACACCACAAGTTCCCGCACCGCGACCACCCGCGCCACCGATCGCAGCAGCGTGTCCGCACCGAGGAAGGCGGCGGCCGTGGTGGTCGTACCGGTGGCCGCGCAGCGGTAGGCGAGCCGCAGCGGCACCACCGGGCTGCCCGTGTCGATGGCCGCCTGGAACGTCGCGGGCCGGAAACCGCCGCCGGGGCGGCAGTCGGCGGCACCCTCACCGGCACACCAGGTCGTACCCTCCGGAAAGACCGCCACCGACCGGCCGGCGCGCAACGTGTCGGCGACCCGGCCGACCATGCTCGGCAGCGCCCGCGGCCGGGAGCGGTCCACGAAGACGGTCCCCGCCGCCGCGGCCAGGAGGCCGACCACCGGCCAGGAACGGATCTCCCGCTTCGCGACCATCCGGGTGGGCGCTACCGCCAACATCGCGATGACGTCCAGCCACGAGACGTGGTTGGCAACCAGCAGCGCCCGTCGTCGGGGCAGCCGGCCCCGGATCACCAGCCGGACGCCGAAGGCACCCGCGGTGGCCCGGGCCCAACCGCGTACCGCCGCCTGCCGTTCCTGGGTCGGCAGCACGGGCAGCAGCACCACCAGGCCGACACCGGCCAGCAGCATGCCGGTCACGGCGACCAGCCGGAGCACCCGACGGGCCACCGGCACCGTGGGCACCTCGCCGTCCGTCGGCAGACAGCCGTCGCCGCAACCCGACGAGGGCCGCCACAGGTCGTGCGGTACGGCGGTCACCGCTCTGCCCCGCCGAGGAAGTGCCGCAGGTAACGCGGATTCATCCGGTCCAGGCAGAAGAGCACGTAGAAGTCCGCGCACCCGAAGTCGGGGTCGTACGACGGCTCGCCGCAGATCCACGCGCCGAGCCGGAGGTAGCCACGCAGCAGCGGCGGTACCGCGACGCGCCCGGCCGGATCGGCGGAGGCGGCGGCCGGGTTGGCGAACCAGGGTCGCAGCGGTCGGACCCGCAGCGGCGGCGGTGACAGGTGCCGGGCCTGTGCCTGGGCCCACACGCCGGCGACCGTCCGTCCGCCGTCGTCCACCGGCACCGAGGCGCAGCCGCCGAGCCACCGGGAGCCCCGCAGGTGCAGGTACCGGGTGATGCCGGCCCACATCAGGTTGATCACCGCGCCGGAGCGGTGGTCCGGGTGCACACAGGACCGACCCGCCTCGACGAGGTCGTCACGGAGCGGATCGAGCGCACCGAGGTCGAACTCGTCCTCGGCGTACCGCCGGTTGGTGCGCCCCGGCGGCAGCAGTCGGTACGTGCCGACCACCTCGCCGGTGCTGTCCTCGCGGACGATCAGGTGGTCGCAGTACGCGTCGAAGGGGTCCACGTCCAGCCCGGCCGCGCCGGGGAGGAGGGTGGCGCCGAGTTCGGTGGCGAACACCTCGTGGCGCAGGCGTTGCGCGGCCGCGACCTGGGTGGGGTCGTCGGCGATCAGCAGGGTGTATCCGCTGGTCGTCAAGGGTGCGCCAGCGGCATGCAGAACGGCCATGGGATCTGTGTAGGTGCCCGGGTTGCCATTCACGGGGACCACCGGTGTCGGCAGGATGAACGCCGGCCGGCAGATGCGCCCCGCAGGTGGTCGTGCGAGGCTGCGCGACGAACCGGCGACGACGCCGACGTGCCCCACCGGAGGTCGACGATGCGCATCGAGTCCCGCTACAACGGGCCCGCCGGCTCGGGCAACGGCGGCTGGAGCGCGGGAGTGTTCGCCGCCCAGGCGGGTGGCACCGGCCCGGTCGAGGTGACGCTGCGCCGGCCACCGCCGCTGGAGACCGAGTTGACCCTGGTCGGCGACGAGGTCCGGGACCCGGCCGGCGAGCTGGTGGCCGAGGTGCGCCCCGCCGGGGTGGTCGACGCCGTCGTACCCCCGGTCGACCTGGACACCGCGGTGGCCGCGGCGACCCGCTATCCCGGCCTGGTCGAGCATCCGTTTCCGGGTTGTTATGTCTGCGGGCCGCAGCGGACCGACGGGTTGCGGATCTTTCCCGGTCGGCTGCCGGACGGGCGGACCGCCGCGCCGTTCCGGGCGCCCGCGCAGGTCGGCGCGGCCACGGTCTGGGCGGCGTTGGACTGCCCCGGCGGCTGGACGGTGCTCGCGCCGGGCCGCCCGTACCTGCTGGGTCGGATCGCCGCCGTGGTCACGGCGCTGCCGGGCCCCGGCGACGACTGCGTGGTGACCGGGGCGTTGCTCGGCGTCGATGGGCGCAAGGCGCTCGTGCACACCAGTCTGTACGGCCCGGACGGTGCGCTACTCGGCGCGGCCCGGGCGACCTGGATCGCCCGCTGAGCCCCGGCCCGTCGTCCGCAGGGTGGACTCGCCTCCGCCCTGCGACGGAGGCGAACATACGGACCGCGCCTGATTGACCTTGTTGCCCCGGGCCGTCACGCTGTGCCACGGCGTACCTCGACGCCGTTCACGGGAGGAGAACGATGACTGACGGGCAGCGAAGCCCCACCAGCGACGGTCAGATCGTGGTGTCCGGTCTGACGAAGCAGTACAAGAACGTGCGGGCGGTGAACAACCTGTCCTTCACCGTGGCACCGGGGCGGGTGACCGGCTTCCTCGGCCCGAACGGCGCTGGCAAGACCACCACCCTGCGCATGCTGCTGAACCTGGTCACGCCGACTGCCGGCACGGCCACCATCAGCGGCCACCGGTACACCGACCTGTCGGACCCGCTGCGGCACGTCGGCGCGGTGCTGGAAGCCTCCAGCGCGCACAAGGGCCGCACCGGCATCAACCACCTGCGGGTCATCTGCGCGGCGGCCGGGCTGCCCCGGCAGCGAGCCGACGAGGCGCTGGCCCTGGTCGGGTTGACCCCGGCGGCGAAGCGCAAGTTCAAGGGCTACTCGCTGGGCATGAAGCAGCGGCTCGGCATCGCCGCCGCGATGCTCGGTGACCCCCGCGTGCTGATCCTCGACGAGCCCGCCAACGGGCTCGACCCGGAGGGCATCCGGTGGATGCGCGGGTTCCTCAAGAACCTCGCCGTCGAGGGCCGCACCGTGCTGGTCTCCAGCCACCTGCTGTCGGAGATGCAGTTGCTCGCCGACGACGTGGTGATCATCGCGGCTGGGCAGTTGGTCCGGCAGGGACCTGTCGAGCAGGTCCTCGGCTCGATGGCGCAGAGCGCCCGGGTGCGGGTGCGCACGCCGCAGGCCGAGGCGCTGGTCGCGGCCCTGAAGGCGCAGTCGGCGACCATCGAGACCGACGAGCAGGGCGTGCTGCTGGTCGGCGGGGTGGACGCCCCGACGATCGGCCGGGCCGCCCTGGCCACCGGGGTCGAGCTGCACGAACTGACCACCGAACGACCCGACCTGGAACGGGTCTTCCTGGAGCTGACGGCCGGAAAGGCGGGCATCCGATGAACCTGGTCCGAGCCGAACTGCTCAAGATCCGTACCACCAGCACCTGGTGGTGGCTGGCCCTCGGCGCGTTCCTCTCGATCGCCCTGGCGTTCGCGATCAACGCGTGGTTGCTCGTCACGGCGCTCGGTGGCGACGCCGAGAACATCGGCGTCAGCGCCGAGCAGGCGACCGCGCCGGCGCAGGCGGCGAACCTCTACACCTCGGGCCAGTACCTCGGGCTGATGTTCGTGATGCTCATCGGCATCCTGATGGTCACCAACGAGTTCTTCCACCAGACCGCGACGACGACGTTCCTGACGACTCCCCGGCGTACGTCGGTCATCGTCGGCAAGCTCATCGCCGCCAGCCTGCTCGGCTTCATGTTCTGGTTGGCGACGACGCTCATCGACCTGGCCGCCGGCTCGATCTTCCTGTCCCTGAACGACTACGGCACCCAGCTCGGTGAGTGGCCGGTGCAGCGGGCGCTGCTGTTCAACCTGCTCGCGTACGCCATCTGGACGATCCTCGGGGTGGGCATCGGCACGCTGATCACCAACCAGCTCGGAGCGGTGATCACGGCGGCGGTGCTCTACCTGATCGGCACGCAGGTGGTGGGTCTGCTGTTCCTGCTCCTGTCGAACCTGCTGGACAGCCAGGCGGTGCTCAAGTGGCAGGTGGTCTGGCCGGCGGTGGCGTCCCAGGTCATGATCACGGAGGGCACCTCGGAGTTCACCCCGTCCTGGTGGGTCGGCGCGCTGGTGCTGGTCGGCTACGCCCTGGTCACCGGGGTCGTCGGCGTCCTGATCACTCGACGGCGCGACATCGCCTGACGGCGGTCCCGACCCCGGGGACGGCGGCGACAGTCCCGCCGCTCCGGGGTCGGTGCCCCGCCCTCGCGGGCGACCATGCGTTACCAGTCCCTCACCAGCCGCGCAGCGGTTGCTGAACTTCTGGCATCTTCTGTGAATCCGGCCACGGGACCGAGGCTGAAATGCCTGCGGGATCGGTACGGCGTAGCCTGGGAGCCGTCCAGTCCGTGCTCCTAATCGGGCACGAGGGACACACCGCGTGCCACACAAACCCGCGTGAAAGAGGCGATTACCGGCCGTGTCGACCCAGCAGACTTCGCAGGAGAACCCACTGGCGGGTTTCGGCCCGAATGAGTGGATCGTCGAGGAGATGTACCAGCGGTACCTCGCCGACCCATCGAGCGTCGATTCGGCCTGGCACGACTTCTTCGCCGACTACCGGCCAGCGCCCGGCGCGGCCACGCCAAGCGGGGCCGAGTCGTCGGAAAAGCCGGCCGCCGCTCCCGAGCCGGACGGGCAGCCGGAGGCAGCCGCCACGGTCAGCCAGCCGAGCGCCACGCCGCCGGCGACCGCGAGCAAGCCGAGCGCCGCACAGCCGTCCGCAGCGCAGCCGTCCGCAGCGCAGCCGTCCGCAGCGCAGCCGTCCGCCGCGCAGCCGGCACCGGCCAAGCCCGCCGCCGCACAGTCGGCACCGGCCAAGCCCGCCGCCGCGCCGGCCGCGCCCAAGGCCGCCCCGACGAAGGCCGCCCCGGCCAAGCCGGCCGCCGCGCCCAGCGCCGACGGCCCGCAGACCACGCCGTTGCGGGGCGTCGCGGCGAAGATCGTCCAGAACATGGACGCCTCGCTGAGCGTGCCCACCGCGACAAGCGTGCGCGCGGTCCCGGCCAAGCTGCTCGTCGACAACCGCATCGTGATCAACAACCACCTCGCCCGGGGGCGCGGTGGCAAGGTCAGTTTCACCCACCTGGTCGGCTACGCGCTGGTCCGGGCGCTGGCCCAGCACCCCGAGATGAACAACTCCTTCGCCGAGGCCAACGGCAAGCCGGCGATGATCCGCCCGGCGCACGTCAACCTCGGCATCGCGATCGACCTGGCCAAGCCGGACGGCACCCGCAACCTGGTGGTCCCCTCCATCAAGGGCTGCGAGCAGATGGACTTCCGGCAGTTCTGGCAGGCGTACGAGGACGTGGTCCGGCGGGCGCGGCGCAACGAGCTGACCATGGACGACTACTCCGGCACCACGATCTCGCTGACCAACCCGGGCGGCATCGGCACCGTGCACTCGATGCCGCGCCTGATGCAGGGGCAGAGCGCGATCATCGGCGTGGGCGCGATGGAATACCCGGCTCCCTACCAGGGCATGTCCGAGGCCACCCTGGCCGAGCTGGCCGTCAGCAAGATCATCACGCTGACCAGCACGTACGACCACCGGATCATCCAGGGCGCGCAGTCCGGCGAGTTCCTCAAGGTGATGCACGAGCTGATCCTCGGCGAGCACGGCTTCTACGACCAGATCTTCACCTCGCTGCGCATCCCGTACGAGCCGGTGCGGTGGATGCGCGACGTGGCGGTCAACTCCGAGGGTCAGATCAACAAGACCGCCCGGGTGCACGAGCTGATCCACGCGTACCGGGTGCGCGGTCACCTGATGGCCGACACCGACCCGCTGGAATTCAAGATCCGCAAGCACCCCGACCTGGACGTCCTCCAGCACGGGCTCACCCTGTGGGACCTCGACCGCGAGTTCCCGGTCAACGGCTTCGCCGGCCGGCAGCGGATGAAGCTGCGCTCGATTCTGGGCGTGCTGCGAGACTCCTACTGCCGCCGGGTCGGCATCGAGTACATGCACATCCAGGACCCGGAGGAGCGGCGCTGGATCCAGGAACGGATCGAGCGCAAGTACGAGAAGCCGTCCGCCGACGAGCAGAAGCACGTGCTCAACCGGCTCAACGCCGCCGAGGCGTTCGAGACCTTCCTGCAGACCAAGTACGTGGGCCAGAAGCGCTTCTCGCTGGAGGGCGGCGAGTCGCTGATCCCGCTGCTCGGTGAGGTGTTGGAGTCGTCCGCCGAGAACGGCTTGGACGAGGTCGTCATCGGCATGGCGCACCGGGGTCGGCTCAACGTGCTGGCCAACATCGTCGGCAAGCCGTACGAGAAGATCTTCTCGGAGTTCGAGGGTCACCTGGACCCGCGCTCGACGCAGGGCTCCGGCGACGTGAAATACCACCTCGGCCAGAACGGCAAGTTCACCACCCCCGACGGCGAGCACGCGGTCAAGGTGTCGGTGGTGGCCAACCCGTCGCACCTGGAGGCCGTCGACCCGGTGCTGGAGGGCATCGTCCGGGCCAAGCAGGACCGGATCGACCTCAAGCTGGAGGGTTACACCGTGCTGCCGCTGGCGGTGCACGGTGACGCCGCGTTCGCCGGGCAGGGCGTGGTCGCCGAGACGCTCAACCTGTCGCAGTTGCGCGGCTACCGCACCGGCGGCACCGTGCACGTGGTGGTCAACAACCAGGTCGGCTTCACCACCGCCCCGGAGTACAGCCGGTCCAGCCTCTACAGCACCGACGTGGCCCGGATGATCCAGGCGCCGATCTTCCACGTGAACGGCGACGACCCGGAGGCTGTGGTCCGGGTGGCCCGGTTGGCCTTCGAGTACCGGCAGACGTTCAACAAGGACGTCGTGATCGACATGGTCTGCTACCGCCGGCGCGGGCACAACGAGGGCGACGACCCGTCGATGTCCAACCCCCAGATGTACAAGATCATTGATTCGAAGCGCTCGGTGCGCAAGCTCTACACCGAGGAGCTGATCGGTCGCGGCGACATCACCGTGGAGGACGCGGAGGAGCTGCTGCGCGACTACCAGGCGCAGCTGGAGAAGGTCTTCAAGGCCACCCGGGACGCCGCCTCGGCGCCACGGCAGCTCAACCGGCCGCGCCGCGAGGAGGAGCCGGAGCCGCAGGTCGACACCGCCACCGACGCGTCAGTGGTCAAGGCCATCGGCGAGGCGCACATCAACCTCCCGGAGGGCTTCACCCCGCACAAGCGGATCCAGCAACTGCTGGACCGGCGAGCCAAGATGTCCACCGAGGGCAACATCGACTGGGGCTTCGGCGAGATCATCGCGCTCGGGGCGCTGCTGCACGACGGGGTCACCGTCCGGCTGGCCGGGCAGGACTCGCGGCGTGGCACGTTCGTCCAGCGGCACGCCTCGGTGGTCGACTCCCGCACCGGCGACGACTACCTGCCGCTGAAGTCGCTCACCGGCGACGGCGAACGCTCCCGGTTCTTCGTGCACGACTCGCTGCTCAGCGAGTACGCGGCGATGGGCTTCGAGTACGGCTACTCGGTGGAGAACATCAATGCCCTCGTCGCCTGGGAAGCCCAGTTCGGCGACTTCGTCAACGGCGCCCAGTCGGTGATCGACGAGTTCATCTCCTCCGGCGAGGTGAAGTGGGGCCAGCGCTCCGCCATCACCCTGCTGCTGCCGCACGGCCACGAGGGCCAGGGCCCGGACCACACCTCCGGCCGGCCGGAGCGGTTCCTACAGATGTGCGCCGAGGACAACATGCGGGTGTCCATCCCGACGACCCCGGCGAACTACTTCCACCTGCTGCGCCGCCAGGCCCTGTCGCCCAAGCGCAAGCCGCTCGTGGTGTTCACACCGAAGTCGCTGCTGCGGCACAAGCTCTGCGTCTCCTCGGTGGAGGACTTCACCACCGGCACCTTCCAGCCGGTGCTGCGCGACCCGGCCGCCCCGGCACCGGAGGCGGTGAAGCGGGTGCTGCTCTGCTCCGGCAAGGTCTACTACGACCTGTTCCAGGCCCGGCAGGATCGCGGCGTCACCGACACCGCGATCCTCCGCATCGAGCAGCTGTACCCGCTGCCGGTGGAAGAGATCCGGGCCGCCCTCGCGCAGTTCCCGAACGCGGAGGACTTCGCCTGGGTGCAGGAGGAGCCGGCCAACCAGGGCGCCTGGTCGTTCGTCGCGCTCAACCTGCTGGAGCACCTCACGGACGTCCGGCTGCGGCGGATCTCCCGCCCGGCCGCGGCCGCCCCGGCGGTCGGCTCGGCCAAGACCCACGAGGTCGAGCAGAACGCACTGATCGAGGCGGCTCTCCCCCGCCCGTGACCTGACCGCACCACGCGAGCCGGGGCAGGGCCGTTTCACAGCGGTCCTGCCCCGGCTCGCGTCGGTCCCGCCCGGTCCACCCCGCGCTGGCCTACCTGTTGACCAGTCGACCATCCACGCACCCACCAACCGAACCCGCCCGGTCCGACCCGGGCCGAGCACGAGGACGTACCCATGTACTTCACCGACCGTGGCATCGAGGAGCTCGTCGAGCGCCGGGGCGAAGAGCAGGTGACCCTGGAGTGGCTGGGTGAACGCCTACGCGACTTCGTGGACCTCAACCCCGACTTCGAAACCCCCATCGAACGCCTGGCTACCTACCTGGCCCGCCTAGACGACCCAGACGACGAAGACGCCTAACCCCCTCCCGCCCCGCCCCACCCCGCCCCGCCCCACCCCGCCCCGTCCGCGTTGCCCCGCCCCGTCCGCGTTGATCATGAGGTTAGCCGCGCGTGTCGTCGGCGTGTCGAGCAACAACCTCATGATCACCGAGGGCGGGCGGGGAGAGGGCCGGCCGCCCCGCCGCCCCGCCGCCCCGTCAGCGGTGATCATGAGGTTAGCCGCGCGTGTCGTCGGCGTGTCGGGCAATAACCCCATGATCACCGGGAACAGGCCGGCCGGGAACAGGCCGGCCGGGGGCGGGTCGGCCGGGGGCGGGGGTGGGTGGGTCGGCCGAGGGCGGGCGGGGTGGGGGCGGGCGGGGCAGGCTGGGTGGGGGTGGGGTTTTGGGGTTTGCGATCTTTTAGGGTGGGGGCTGTGGCTCGCAGTGTGTATCTGACCAGCGTGGGGTCCGGTGGGGGGAAGTCGACGGTTGCCCTCGGACTGGCGGAGTTGTTGTCCCGTCAGGTGGGGCGGATCGGCGTGTTCCGGCCGTTGGTCTCCGACACCGGGCAGGACCCGATCCTCGCCCTGCTCAGCGAGCGGTACCGGGTTGAGCTGCCGTTGACCGAGCTGGCCGGGGCGACCTACTCCCAGGCTGCGGCGCTTGTCGCCGACGGCCGGCGCGAGGAGCTGATCTCCACGGTCGTCGAGCGGTACCGGGCGGTGGAGCGGCAGTGCCCGGCGGTGGTCGTGGTGGGCAGCGACTTCGACGACCCGGGCGACCCGGCCCACCCTCGGGAGTTGGCCTTCAACGCCCGGCTGGCCACCGAGTTCGGCAGCGTGGTGGTGCCGGTGGTGGACGGCTTCGGTCAGGAGCCGTCGGCGGTGGCGGCGGCTGTGCGCGGGGCGTACCACGATCTGGCCGACCTGGGCGCGACGGTGCTCGCGGTGATCGCCAACCGGGTCACCGAGCCGATGACGCTGCCGGACCTGCCGGTCCCCGCGTACGCCATCCCGGAGGTGCCGAACGTGTCGGCGCCGACGGTGGCCGAGGTGGCGGCGGCGCTCGGCGCCACCCTGCTGGCCGGGGACGACGCGGCGCTCGGTCGGGACGTCCTGGACTTCGTGGTCGGCGCGGCGCATGTGCCGACGCTGCTGGGCCACCTCACCGAGGGCGCCCTGGTGATCACCCCCGGAGACCGGGCCGACCTGCTGGTGGCCGCGAGTGCCGCGCACGTGGCCGGGCAGGTGTCGGTGGCCGGGCTGGTGCTCACCCTGGGCGAACAGCCCGACCCCAGGGTCATGCGGCTGGTGGAGGGCCTGAACACCGGGCTGGCAGTGCTCTCCGTACGTAGCGACAGCTACGACACCGTGGCCGCGTCCAGTCGGATCGAGGGCCGGCCCAGCACGGCGAACCCGCGCAAGGTGGAGGCGGCGCTGGGGGCGTTCGAGCGTTGCGTGGACACCGACGACCTGGCCCGCCGGCTGCGGGTCAGCCGGTCGACGCGGGTGACCCCGCTGATGTTCGAGAACGAACTGATCGACCGGGCCCGGTCGAAGCCGCGGCACCTGGTGCTGCCGGAGGGCGCCGACGAGCGGATCCTGCGCGCGGCCGAGATCCTGCTGCGCCGGGGCGTCGCCGAGTTGACCCTGCTCGGCCGGCCGGACGACATCACCCGACGCACCCGCGAGCTGGGCATCGACCTCGGTGACGCGAACGTCGTCGACCCGGTCACCAGCGAGTGGCGCGACGACTTCGCCGCCGAGTACGCGCGGCTGCGCGCCCACCGGGGTGTCAGCGCCGAGTTGGCGTACGACATCGTGGCCCAGCCCAACTACTTCGGCACGCTGATGGTGGCGACCGGCCGGGCCGACGGCATGGTCTCCGGCGCGACGCACACCACCGCCGCGACGATCCGACCGGCGTTCGAGGTCATCCGTACCGTGCCGAACGTGTCGGTGGCGTCCAGCGTCTTCTTCATGCTGCTCGCCGACCGGGTGCTGGTCTACGGCGACTGCGCGGTCAACCGCGACCCGGACGCCCCCCAGCTCGCCGACATCGCGATCTCGTCGGCCGACACCGCCGCCCGGTTCGGCATCGAACCCCGGGTGGCCATGCTGTCGTACTCCACCGGCAGCTCCGGCGCGGGCGCGGACGTGGAGAAGGTCGCCATGGCCACCGCCCTGGTCCGGGAGCGCCGGCCCGACCTGCTGGTGGAGGGGCCGATCCAGTACGACGCGGCGATCGACCCGGCGGTGGCGGCGACGAAGCTGCCCGGCAGCCCGGTCGCCGGTCAGGCCACCGTCTTCATCTTTCCGGACCTGAACACGGGCAACAACACGTACAAGGCGGTGCAGCGCTCCGCCGGGGCGGTCGCCGTCGGCCCGGTTATGCAGGGCCTACGCCGGCCGGTGAACGACCTGTCCCGCGGCGCGGGAGTGCCGGACATCGTCAACACGGTGGCGATCACCGCCATCCAGGCGGCAACGGAGGAGCCCTCGTGAGTCGGGTGCTGGTGCTGAACTGCGGGTCGTCGTCGGTGAAGTGGCGCCACTACGACGGGGACCGGGTGCTCGACCACGGCACCGTCGAGCGGGTCGGTGAGCCCGGCGGCGGCCCGGCGGACCACGCCGGTGCGGTCCGGCAGATCCTGGACGGTCTGGACCTGACCGGGCTGACCGCGGTGGGGCACCGGGTGGTGCACGGCGGCCGGAGGTTCGCCGCACCGGTGCTCGTCGACGACGAGGTGCTGGCCGCGATCAAGGATCTGGTGCCGCTCGCCCCGCTGCACAACCCGGCGAACCTGGCCGGCATCGAGGTGGCCCGCGCGGCGCTGCCGGACGTCGCGCAGGTCGCCGTCTTCGACACCGCGTTCCACCACACCCTGCCGGAGGCCGCCGCGACGTACGCGATCGACCGGGACACCGCCGAGCGGTACGACATCCGCCGGTACGGCTTCCACGGCACCTCGCACGCGTACGTGTCCCGGCGTACCGCCGAGCTGTTGGGCCGCCCGTACGAGCGGGTCAACACGATCACCCTGCACCTGGGCAACGGGGCCAGCGCGTGCGCGGTGGCGAACGGTCGCAGCGTCGCCACCTCGATGGGCATGTCCCCGTTGCAGGGGCTGGTGATGGGCACCCGCAGCGGCGACGTGGACCCGACCGTGATCTTCCACCTGCGCCGGGAGGGTGGGCTGTCCGTGGACGACATCGACGACCTGCTCAACCACCGCAGCGGCCTGTTGGGGCTGACCGGCGCCAACGACATGCGTGAGGTGCTCGAACGTCGGGCGGCCGGTGACCGGGCGGCGGCACTGGCCTTCGACGTGTACTGCCGGCGGATCACCGAGTACGTCGGGGCGTACTACGCGCTGCTCGGCCACGTCGACGCGATCGCCTTCACCGCCGGGGTCGGCGAGAACGCCGCGCCGGTGCGGGCTGCCGCGCTGACCGGCCTGGGCCGGCTCGGCATCACCGTGGACGACGCCCGTAACGACGGCGCGGGCGACCGGTTGATCTCGCCCGAGGGCGCCGAGGTGAGCGTGTGTGTCATCCGGACCGACGAGGAGCGGGAGATCGCCCGGCAGACCCGGGACGTGGTCGGGGCGGCCTGACGCCACGCAGGCGCGCACCCCCGGGAAGCCCGAGGGTGCGCGTGAGTCGGTGCGACTCGATCAGCCGGTCGCCAGCCAGGCGACGAGTGCCACCAGCACCACGACGACCACTGCCGCACCGATGATGAGCGGCAGGCGGGACGGGGTCTCCGTCGGCGCCGCAGTCTCCGGCGTCTGGTTGAAGGCGCGGAACGCCTCGGTGTTGCCGCTGGGGTCCGTGTAGTTCTCAGGCATGTCGGTGACCCTAGCGAAGCTGGTCACCCGGCATCGCCCCCGGCCCACTGACGCGGACGACCTGGCCCGACCGCGGGCCGGGCCTCGTCGAGCAGGTCCTCGTACACCCCGACCTTGAAGGTGATCAGATCCAGGCTCTGGGCGAGCCTGTCGATCTGGTCCGTGACGCGCCCGTGGTGCTCACGCATGAGCGCGAGTCGTTCCTCCTCGTTGCCCGCGCCCGCACGAACGAGTTCGGTGTAGCGGCGCAGCGCCGGCAGTGGCATGCCGGAGGCGCGGAGGATGACGCAGACGGTCAGCCAGTCCACGTCGTCCTGGCTGTAGAGACGACGTCCGGTGGACCCACGGCGGACCGGGCTGACGAAGATGCCCTCCTGCTCGTAGAAGCGGAGGGTGTGCACGCTCAGACCGGTGCATTCGGCAACCTGTCCGATGCTCAGCGTCTCGGTGACCTCAACCATGCCGAGCAGGGTAACGAGGGTTGACCTAGAGCCGACTCCAGCTCCTACGGTGCCAGGTGATCACTACTGGAGCACCGAGGAGAACATCGACATGCGCTATCGCACTCTCGGCGGCACCGGCATCGAGGTGAGCACCCACTGCCTCGGGACCATGATGTTCGGTGCCGTCGGAAACCCCGACCACGACGACTGCGACCGGATCATCCACACCGCGCTCGACCAGGGCATCAACATGGTCGACACCGCCGACATGTACGGCCGGGGTGAGTCCGAGGAGATCGTCGGCACGGCGCTGCGGGGGCGCCGCGACGACGTCGTACTGGCCACCAAGGTGCACTTTCCGATGGGCGAGGGCCCCAACCAGGGCGGCAACTCGCGGCGGTGGATCCTGAAGGCGGTCGAGGGCAGCCTGCGGCGTCTGAACACCGACTGGATCGACCTCTACCAGATCCACCGTCCCGACCCCGCGACCGACATCGAGGAGACACTCTCGGTGCTCACCGACCTCGTCCGCGACGGAAAGATCCGCGCCTTCGGCTGCTCGACGTTCCCGGCCGAGGAGATCGTCGAGGCGCACCAGGTGTCCGAGCGTCGCGGCCTCGGACGGCTGCGCACCGAGCAGCCGCCGTACTCGATCCTGGCCCGCGGGGTGGAGGCCTCGACCCTCCCGGTCTGCCAGCGCTACGGGATGGGAGTGCTGGTCTGGAGCCCGCTCGCCTTCGGGTTCCTCAGCGGGAGGTACCGCAGGGACCAGCCCGTCGACCTGACGACCGGGCGGGCCGCCCTGCGGCCGGCACAGTTCGACCCCACGATCGCCGAGAACGCCGCCAAGCTCGACGCCGTCGAGCAGCTCGTCGACCTCGCGGCCAGTCTCGGCTGCACGCTTCCGCAGTTGGCCATCGCCTTCACCGTTGCCCACCCGGCCGTCACCTCGGCGATCATCGGACCGCGCACCCTGCCGCAACTGGAGGATCTGCTCACGGGCGCCACGCTCACCCTGGACGACGCGACCCTCGACCGGATCGACGAGATCGTGCCGCCCGGGACGAACAGGTACAACCCCAACGCCGCCTTCCCACTCCGCGCACTGACCGACACCACACGGCGGCGGCGCCCACTCGCCGAACGCGCCGCGGCCTGAGTACGCCCGGTGCCGGCCGTGCGACGTCGGGTGATCGAATGGACACACCGCGCCAGAACGCACCGGGCAGGTCCGGTGGGCGAGGCACAATCGGATTCATGTCCCGTCGCGTCACCCCGGCACTGCTGGCCGGCACCGTGCTGCTGGCCGGTCTCGTCGGCTGCTCCGCGGACGCCCGGAAGACCGAGGACCGGCAGGCACCCGTCGAACGACCGCCCGCCGCCACACCAACTCCGAAGGTTCCCGCTGGCAAGGCCCCGCAACGCAGCTTCGCGGTCGGCGTACGCCAACTGAAGCTGAACCGGGACGGCCGGGCGCTGCCGACGACGCTCTGGTACCCGGCGGCCGGGGAATCCGGCGGCGCGGCCAGACGGTCCGCGACGGCGGCCGAGGGCCGGTTTCCGGTGGTGATGTTCAGCCACGGGCTGGGCGGGCGGCCGGACGACTACGCCACGCTGCTGACCCGGTGGGCGGCGGCGGGTTTCGTGGTGGCCGCGCCGACGTTCCCGCACACCTCTTCCGGCGGCGACAACAACGTCCTCGACGTGCTCAACCAGCCGGCCGACGTGTCGTACGCGCTGGATCAGGTGTTGGCGCTGGACGGCACGGCCGGCGACTCGTTGCGCGGCCGGGTGGACGGCGAGCGGGTCGCCGCGGCCGGGCACTCGGCGGGCGGGGTGACCACCATCGGCCTCTTCACCGCCAGCCGGGACAAGCGGCTGGACGCGGGAGTGGTATTCGCCGGCACGGCCCTCGGCGTGGGCACCGCGTTCGCCGGCGCGTCCGCGCCGCAACTGTTCGTGCACGGCGAGTTGGACGAGGTGGTCGACTACGCGGCGGGCAAGGCGGCGTACGACAAGGTGCCCTGGCCCAAGGCGATGCTGAGCCTGCCCAGGGGCGACCACGGGCGGACGATGCTCAAGGACAAGGCCGCGCTGCGAGTCGTCTCGGACACGACTGTCGAGTTCCTGCGCTGGTCGCTCTACGGCGACCCGGCGGCCAAGAAGCGCATCGCCACCGACGCCACCCGCGGCGACATAGCCACCCTCGACGACCACCTGTAACGCCCGCCCCGCGCCAGCCCCCGGGGGCGGGGGGCTTTAGGCGGTGTGGTCGATGACGACCTTGCCGAAGGCGTCGCCGGAGTGCAGGCGGGCGAAGGCGTTCTCGACCTGGCTGAACGGGACGACGCTGTCCACCACCGGGCGCACCTCGTTCTCGGAGCAGAACGCCAGCAGCTCGTACAACTCGCCCGGCGTACCCATCGAGGTGCCCAGGATCTCCAACTGCATCGCGAAGACCCGACGCAGGTTGACCGTCGGCTCGTGCCCGGCGGTCGCCCCGGAGACCACGATCCGGGCCATCGGCGCGGCCGACTTCAGCGAGTGGTCGAAGGTGGCCGCGCCGACCGTCTCGATCACCACGTCGACCCGTTCCGGCAGCCGGGCACCGGGTTCCACGGCGGTGGCGCCGAGGGCCGAGATCCGGTCCCGCTTGGCGGCGTCGCGGCTGGTCGCGTACACCCGCTTGCCCATCGCGACGGCGAGCGCGACGGCCGCGGTGGCGACGCCACCGCCCGCGCCCTGGACCAGCACGCTGTCGGCGTCCGCGACGCGGCCCTTGGTGGTCAGCATCCGCCAGGCCGTCAGCCAGGCCGTGGGCAGGCACGCCGCGTCGGTCGCCGCCATGCCGTCGGGCAGCGGGATCAGATTCGACCGGGGTACGGCGACCCGCTCGGCGAGCGTCCCGGCGAAGTGCTCGGAGAGGATGGAGACCCCGCGCGGGTCACCCCGAGTGACCACCACCGGGTACACGACCACCGGGCGGCCCTCCGGGTCCAGCCCGACCGCGTCGCAGCCGAGGATCATGGGCAGCTGGGCCTCGGCGAGCCCCACCCCGCGCAGCGACCAGAGGTCGTGGTGGTTGAGCGAGGTGGCTCGCACCTGCACGGTCACCCAGTCGTCGGCCGGCTGGGTCGGCTCGGGCCGCTCACCGACGGTGAGCGCGGCGAGCGGGTCGGCGTCGTCGAAGCGGGAGGCAAAGGCAGCACGCATGATCGGCACGGTAACAAGCTGAGCGCCCGTTAAGAAGCCGTGCGCGTAGGCCGGCGGCGCATGCTGCGCCGGAGCGCCCCCGGCCCACGCGTGCGCACAGACCGGCGGCGCATGCTGCGCCGGAGCGCCCCCGGCCCACGCGTGCGCAGAGGCCGCGCCTAGCGGCGGGCGACGCCGTCGCGGCGGGCGGCTTCGGCGACCGCCTCGGCGACGGCCGGCGCGACGCGCGGGTCCAGCGGCGAGGGAACGATCGCGTCGGCGGTCAGCGACTCGGCCACCACACCGGCGATGGCGTCCGCGGCGGCGACCTTCATCGCCTCGGTGATCCGGGTCGCACCGGCGTCCAGCGCGCCGCGGAACACACCCGGAAAGGCCAACACGTTGTTGATCTGGTTGGGGTAGTCACTGCGCCCGGTGGCGACCACCGCGACGTGCCGGGCGGCCACCTCGGGGTGCACCTCCGGGGTCGGGTTGGCCAGCGCGAACACGATCCCGCCGGGGGCCATCCCGGCCACCGCCGCCTCGGGGATCTGCCCGCCGGAGACCCCGATCAGCACGTCCGCATCGCGCAGCGCCTCGGTGATGTCGCCGTGGCGGCCGTCGGCGTTGGTGTTCGCCGCCAGCTCGGCCTTGGTGCCGGTCAGCTCGGTGCGGTGCCGGCCGATGATCCCCTTGGAGTCGCAGACCACCACCTGGTCGGGGTTGACGCCCCCGGCGATCAGCATCTTCGTCACGGCCACCCCGGCCGCGCCCGCGCCGCTCACCGCCACCCGCAGGTCACCGAGCTTGCGGTCGAGCAGGGTGGCGGCGTTGCGCAGCGCGGCGAGCACCACGATCGCGGTGCCGTGCTGGTCGTCGTGGAAGACCGGGATGTCCAGCGCCTCGTCGAGCCGGCGCTCGATCTCGAAGCAGCGCGGCGCGCTGATGTCCTCCAGGTTGATCCCACCGAACGAGGGGGCCAGCGCCCGGACCACGGCGACGATCTCGTCCGCGTCCTGGGTGTCCAGGCAGACCGGCACGGCGTCCACCCCGCCGAACTGCTTGAACAGCACCGCCTTGCCCTCCATCACCGGCAGCGCGGCGCGCGGGCCGATGTTGCCGAGCCCGAGGACCGCCGAGCCGTCGGTGACCACCGCGACGGTGTGCGACACCCAGGTGTAGTCGTCCACCAGGGCGGGATCGGCGGCGATCGCCTCACACACCCGCGCCACCCCCGGGGTGTACGCCAGGGAGAGATCTTCCCTGCTGGTGAGCGGCACGGTCGAGGTGACGGCCATCTTGCCGCCACGGTGCAGCAGGAAGACGGGATCAGCGGGGTCCATGGTGGACGAAGACATGGTGGTGACTCCAGGATCTGTCGAGCAGACGGAGCGGGCCAGCCGGCCGCGAGGTGGGCGGCGAGCGATGGCGCGCGGTGCAGGGGGTCACCCGGTCACTTCCAAGCATAGTGCCGGCCCTACCCCCCGGGTGTGAGCAGGGTCATATCTAACGACGGCGCACCCGGCCGGGGCGTGGCCAGTAGCGGACCACCACCCGCCCCCGCACGTCCGCCACCCCGTACGCCCGGGAGTCGTCGGTGACCAGGTCGTTGTCCCCGCGCAGCCACCAGCCGCCGTCCTGTTTCCGGACCGCCCGCTTCACCACCAGCAGGTCGGGACGACTCCGGAAGACCGCGACCACCACGTCCCCGGGTCGGATCCGGTGGTCACCGGGGCGGACCAGGACCGAGTCGCCGTGCCGCAGGGTGGGTGCCATGGACGGGCCAACCACCAGAACGGCGGTCACCGGCCCGCGCAGCCGCGCCGCCTCCGCCGGGTGATCGGTGCCCATTGGTTTCACCTCCACCCGGTGAGGGGAGCATCCCCAGGAGTAATGTCGCCTTTGATCATCGCAAACTTCCCATGGAGGATCCCGATGCGATTTCTGCGCATCCTTGCGCCCCGCGTCACCGCGAGCGCTCACTGCGACCTACCGTGCGGCGTCTACGACCCGGCCCAGGCCCGGATCGAGGCCGAATCGGTCAAAATGATCTGCGAGAAGTACCAGGCGAACACCGACCCGGAGTTCCGCACCCGCGCCATCATCATCAAGGAGCAGCGCGCCGAACTGGTCAAGCACCACCTGTGGGTGCTGTGGACCGACTACTTCAAGCCGCCGCACTTCGAGAAGTACCCGAACCTGCACAGCCTGTTCAACGAGGCCACCAAGCTCGCCGGCGCCGGTGGCGTCAAGGGCAGCCTCGACCCGGCCACCGCCGACAAGCTGCTCGCGAAGATCGACGAGATCTCGAAGATCTTCTGGGAGACCAAGAAGGCGTGACCCCATCGGTCACTCCGACGATCCGGCCGGCACGTCCCGAGGACGTGCCGGCCGTCGTCGCCATGGTGCACGAGTTGGCGGAGTACGAGCGGGCCCCCGACCAGTGCCACCTCACCGCGGAGCAGTTGACCTCGGCCCTGTTCCCGGCCGCTCCGGACAGCGGCGCGGCCTCGGACGCGTCCAGCCCCGCGCCGGCTCCGGCGCTCTTCGGTCACGTCGCGGTCGATGAGCAGGACGAGCCGATCGGCTTCGCGTTGTGGTTCCTCAACTTCTCCACCTGGGCCGGCGTGCACGGCATCTACCTGGAGGACCTCTACGTGCGGCCGGCCGCCCGGGGCACCGGGGCGGGTCGGCTGCTGCTCGCCACCCTGGCCGAGATCTGCGTACGACGCGGCTACCGGCGACTGGAGTGGTGGATGATCAACTGGAACCCGGCCGCCGGTTTCTACGCCTCGATCGGCGCGCAGCCGATGAGCGAGTGGGTGCCCTATCGGCTCGGTGGCGACGCGCTGCGCGAACTGGCCGACCATGCCGCCACCGCTGACACGCGCACGGGCGACCGACCGGGTAGAGTCCCCGACCGGGGGGATGAGGCGTGACTCAACTGACTGGCCAGCCAGCGACCGACGACGACGTGGTGCACCTCACGGTGCCTGCCGACGGCGGTTACCTCGGCGTGCTCCGCACCGCCACCGCCGGTCTCGCGGCCCGGTTGCAGTTCGCGCTCGACGAGATCGAGGATCTGCGGATCGCGGTCGACGAGGCGTGCGCGATGCTGCTCGCCATCGCCACCCGCGACGCCGAGTTGGAGTGCCGCTTCGCGGTCACCGAGGACGCGTTGACAGTCGAGGTGACGGTGCCGACCGTGCGCGGAGCCACGCTGCCCGCCGAGTCGTCCTTCGCCTGGAAGGTGCTCACCGCGTTGACCACGTCGGCGTCCGCCACGGCCGTCGACGGTCGGGCCACGATCGCGTTGCTGACCCGCCGCTCCGGCGGCTACTGACCGGCTCGGCGCACGCCGGCCCGACTCAGGCCGCCCGGCGCACGCCGGCCTGGTCACTCGAAGCCGAGCGCCCGGGTCGTCGGTGGGCTGACCAGCAGCCAGCCCACGCCCAGACCGAGCGCCATCAGCGGCACGCCCAGCCAGCCCAGCCCACCCTGGATCATGAACCACCCGATCGGCAGCAGCATCAGCTGAAGCACGATCGCGGGCGCGCGGGCGCCGGCCTTTCGGCGCGACAGCGCCCGGCCCAGCGCCCAGAGCACGACGGCGGCCCCGATGGCGAACGCGGTCACCAGCAACGCCGACGCCAGGTCGGTGGTGGTGGCCGTGAGGTCGGCCCAGACCAGCCATGCCGCGATCAGCCCGACGGCGGCCGCCTCCGCCCACAGCAGCCGCACCGCCCAGCGGAGCGTGACGGGAAACGGGGCCGAGTCGATGGTCACGCGCGCCACGATACCCGGGCTACCGAGAGGTACAGTGCCGCCCATGCGGGCCGTCCTGGTGGTCAATCCAAAGGCCACCACCACCAGCGAACGCAGCCGGGACGTGCTTGTCCGGGCGCTGCGCAGCGAAGTCGACCTCAGCGTGCGCTACACCCGCCGGCGTGGGCACGCCATGGCGTTGGCGCGGGAGGCCGCCGCGGAGGGTGTCGACCTCGTTGTCACCCTCGGTGGCGACGGCACCGTGAACGAGGTGGTGAACGGCCTGATGACGGCCGACCCGCCGTCCCGCGCCGATGACGCGCCGATGGCCGAGCGGCTGCCCGCGCTGGCGACCGTGCCGGGTGGCTCGACGAACGTGTTCGCCCGTGCGCTGGGCCTGCCCCGGGAGTGGCCGGAGGCGACCAGCATGATCCTCGAAGGGTTGCGGCTGGGCCGGAGCCGAACGGTCGGGCTGGGCCGCGCGGACGACCGCTACTTCACCTTCTGCGCCGGGTTCGGCCTGGACGCCGCGGTCATCCACCGGGTGGAGCAGGCCCGGCGGAAGGGTCGGGTGTCCACGCCGACGCTCTATCTGCGTTCGATCATGAACCAGTACTTCCTCGCCTCGGACCGGCGGCACCCGGCGATCACCCTGGAGCGTCCGGGCGAGGCGGCCGAGGCCGAGCTGGCCACCGTCATCATCCAGAACACGGCGCCGTGGACGTACCTGGGCGACCGGGAGGTCAACCCGAACCCGGCCGCGTCGTTCGATCTCGGGCTGGATGTGCTGGCGTTGCGTCAGCTCCGGGTGGCTAGCACAACACGGACAGTGACGCAATTCTTCTCCCGGCAGCCGGATCCGCGCGGTCGGCAGGTGTTACGACTCCATGACACGCCGGAGTTCACCCTGCTCTCCAGCCGTCCGCAGGCGTTTCAGCTGGACGGGGACTATCTCGGCGAGCGGGAGAAAGTCAGATTCACCTCCGTTCCCGCCGCACTGAGAGTAATCTGCTAGGTCTCGGGTACTGCCCTAGGTCGACACGGTGGCCACAACCGCATCGACGGGTCACCGCCACACCGAGGGGCAGGTGCCGGAAATGTCAGCAATGTCACGCGGACTGTACTATATTGATCCTCGACTGTGGCACGGCGGGTAATCGGGAAGGCCCCGAAAACCGGACAAAGGGGCTGTGGGCTTGCTCACCGCCCGGAGTTTTTCCGAGCGTCACCCTTGACATCACGAGCGTTCGTGAAAGTATTCACAAGCGGACTTGAGTTACCGGGACATTGCCTGGATATGCTCGTCAGGTTGAGCTGTTCCAGCAGGTCCCCGGCGCTGAACGCCTGCTCACGCACTGCCGAATGGACGAACGCTAACTGTCACCATCGGCACTGCGGATGCATATAGGAAACGCACGACAAGCAATTGTTCGCCACCCATCCAGAATGAGGAGTGTTGCCGCCATGGACTGGCGTCACCATAGTGTCTGCCGCGACGAGGACCCGGAGCTGTTCTTCCCGATCGGGACGTCTGGACCGGCTCTGCTGCAGGTCGAGCAGGCAAAGGCCGTCTGCAGGCGCTGCTCCGTGACCGACCAGTGCCTGCAGTGGGCGCTCGAGTCAGGTCAGGACGCCGGCGTCTGGGGCGGGATGAGCGAAGAGGAACGGCGGGCCGTCAAGCGGCGCGGCGGCCTCCGCGTGCTGCGCGCTCACTCCGCCTGATCCCCAACGACACCGCTGTACGCCCCGGTGGGTTCGCCCACCGGGGCGTACCGCTGTCCGGTACCGGTTTTCAGCCCGCCGGCGCCATGAGACGGCCGGACGACCCGTCGTCGACCCGGCGCAGCACCATCTCGACCAGCTCCGGCGCGTCGGTCAACGGGGCGGACACCGCCACCGCACCGGCCGCCCGAGCCGCCTCGGTCACCCCGTCGTGGAACAAACCCGGCGCCAGGAAGTACCCGGCCACCGCGACCCGCCGTGCGCCGGCCGCCCGCAGCCGGGACACCGCCACGCCGGCCGCCGGTGGAGCCGCCGAGGCGTACGCCACCCGGCAGGGCACCCCGAACTCCGCGCCGAGCGCGTCCGCGACCTGGCCCACCGAGCGGCGTGCCCGCGCGTCCCTGGTGCCCGCCGCCGCCAACACCAGCGCGTCGAAGCGGCCCGGCCGCGCCTCCGCGAGCCGACGGCGCAGCCCCGCCATCAGCCCCGGGTCGACAGTCCCGTCCGCCGGGCCGAGCACGTCGGTCACGCGTACCGCCAGCGGTGACCCGGCCCGCACCGCCGCGGTGACCGCCGCCGGAATGTCGACCCGATGGTGGTACGCGGCGGTCAGCAGGAGCGGCACCAGGACCGCCCGCGGGTGACCGGCCGCCGCCAGCCCCCGCAGCACCTCGGTCGGCCCCGGCTCGGTGTGGTCCAGCCAGCTCGCCGACACCGGGGTGCCCGGCCGGGCCGCCGACACGGCCCGGGCCAGTGCCCGGGTGGCGTCGGCCGCTCGCGGATCCCGACTGCCGTGTGCGACGAGCACCACCGGGTCCGCCCCGCCGGCCGCCCCTGGGCCGGTCGGGGCCGTCGCCGGCGAGGTCAGACGTGCAGCCCGCACTCGGTCTTCTCGAACATGGCCCACCGGCCGGCGCGCGCGTCCTCGCCGGCCTTGGTCCGCCGGGTGCACGGCCAGCAGCCGATCGACCCGTACCCCTGCTTGAACAGCTCGTTCACCGGCACGTTGAAGCGGGCGATGTAGGCGTCGACATCCTTCTGCGACCACGCCGCGATCGGGTTGACCTTCACCCTGCCGCGCCGCGCGTCGAAGGTCACCACCGGCGTGTTGGCCCGGGTCGGCGACTCGTCCCGGCGCAGGCCCGCCGCCCAGGCGTCGTACCCGGTCAGCGCCCGTTCCAGTGGCTCCACCTTGCGCAGCTGGCAGCAGTCGTCCGGCGACTTGTTGAACAGCCGGGGGCCGTACTGGCCGTCCTGCTGACCGACGGTGAGCCGGGGACGGATCGACCGGACGTTCACCGGGAGCGTCCGGGCCACCTCGTCGCGGACCCGTAGCGTCTCGGGGAAGTGCAGGCCGGTGTCGAGGAAGACCACGTCCACACCCGGGGCCACCCGGGACACCAGGTGGGCCAGCACGGCGTCGGCCATCGAGCTGGTGACGCAGAACCGGTCACCGAAGGTCTGCGCCGCCCAGCGGGCGATCTCCAGCGCCGGGGCGCCCTCCAGGTCGCGAGCCGCCTGCTCGGCCAGCGCCCGCAGCTCGTCCGGGTCGCGGCGGGCCGGGTCGGCCTTCGTCGTCGCACCCGGACCGACCAGGCGCAGGTTGGCTGCGGAGACGAGACTCATCGGGTCACCGCCGCCCGCGAGAGCAGCCCGGTGAACTTCACCGAGAAGACCCGGGTGCAGGCGTGGCACTCCCAGGCGCCGTGCCCCGCCTCGTGCGGCCGCAGGTCTTCCTCGCCGCAGTAGGGGCAGTACAGAGGTGCCGCTCGGTTCTCGCTGCTCACCGCAGTGCCTCCTCGTCGACTCTGATCACCCAGTTGGCGAAGGTCTCGCCCTCGCTCCGGCCGGCCAGGTAGCGGGTGGCCAGCCGTTCCACGTAGTCCGGAAGCTCCTCGGCGGTGGTCTTCAGCCCGCGTAGCTTGCGACCGAAGCCGGCCGTCTGCCCCTGGGCCATGCCCAGCCCGCCGCCGAGATGCACCTGGAAGCCCTCCACCTGCCGGCCGTCGGGACCGACCACCAGCTGCCCCTTGAGCCCGATGTCGGCCACCTGGGTGCGGGCGCAGGCGTTGGGGCAGCCGTTGATGTGGATCGAGATGTCCGCGTCGAAGTCACGCAGCCGCTGCTCCAGCCGGGCCACCAGCTCCTCGCCGCGGGCCTTCGTCTCGACGATTGCCAACTTGCAGTACTCGATGCCGGTGCACGCCATCGTGCCGCGTCGCCACGCTGACGGCCGGGCCTCCAGGCCAATGCCGCGCAGCGCGTCGACAAGCGACTCCGTCCGCTCCGACGGCACGTCGAGCACCAGCAGCTTCTGGTACGGGGTGAGCCGCACCCGGTCGCTGCCGTGCGCCTCGACCACGTCGGCCAGCTGGGCGAGCTGCCCGCCGGAGACCCGTCCCACCACCGGCGCGGCACCGACGTAGTTTCGCCCGTCGGACTGCTCGTGCACGCCCACGTGGTCGACCGGCTTCGACGGCAGGACCGGCGCCGGGCCGTCGAGCAGCGTACGACCGAGGTAGTCCTTCTCCAGGACCTCGCGGAAGCGCTCCACACCCCAGTCGGCCACCAGGAACTTCAGCCGGGCCCGGTTGCGCAGGCGGCGGTAGCCGTAGTCGCGGAAGATGCCGACCACCCCGGCCCACACGTCCGGCACCTCGGCCAGCGGCACCCAGACGCCGAGCCGCTTGGCGAGCATCGGGTTGGTGGACAGACCCCCGCCGACCCAGACGTCGAAGCCGGGCCCGTGCTCCGGGTGGTCGACACCGAGGAAGGCGATGTCGTTCGACTCGTACGGGGTGTCCACCAGCCAGGAGATGGACGTCTTGAACTTGCGGGGCAGGTTGGAGAACTGCTTGTCACCCACGTACCGGGAGACGATCTCGTCGATCGCCGGGGTCGGGTCGAGCAGCTCGTCGCGGGCCACCCCGGCGACCGGGCTGCCCAGCACGATCCGCGGGCAGTCGCCGCACGCCTCGGTGGTCTGTAGGCCGACCGACTCCAACCGGCGCCAGATCTCCGGCATGTCCTCGACCCGAATCCAGTGGTACTGGATGTTCTGCCGGTCGGTGATGTCGGCGGTGTCCCGCCCGAACTCACGCGAGATGTCCGCGATCACCCGCAGCTGAGCCAGGCTGAGCTGACCGCCGTCGATGCGGACCCGGAGCATGAAGAACTCGTCCTCCAGCTCGTGCGGCTCCAGCACGGCGGTGCGCCCGCCGTCGATGCCCGCCTTGCGCTGGGTGTAGAGGCCCCACCAGCGGAACCGCCCGCGCAGATCCTGCGGGTCGATCGAGGCGAAGCCGCCGTGCGCGTAGATGTTCTCGATACGCGCCCGGACGTTGAGCGGGTCGTCGTCCTTCTTGATCCGCTCGTTGGGGTTGAGGGGCTCGCGGTGGCCGAGCGCCCACTGACCCTCACCCCGTGGCCGGCGCGGCGCCCGGGCCGGGCGGGTCGTCGGGTCCTCGGAACGGGCAGGGATGCTGCTGACCGCCATCGCGGCGTCCTCCGTTGTCTGCGGTGCCTCGAAGCAGGCGGGGCGCGACGGCCGGCCCGGCGGAAGCGGGCGGGACAACGGTGTCTGAGACAGCCGGCGCGGAGCGCACCCGAGACAGATTGGTCGGGCGTCGTCAGGAAGCCGGACAGATCGCGCTGCGCACGCGGCCGTAATCGACGTGGCGACGAGCCACGAAGCGGCGGACGACAGCGGCGGTCATGCCGACCATGCTGCCACACGACATGAGGCCCGGCCAATGTCCACGTGCTGGATCCCACATCACGGACCAGGGGTTAGCCGACGAGTTGGTCACCGAGAACAGTTCGGGCATAGCGCACCACTCGCCCCTGTCGTACGCCGACGACCAGGCCGTTGTCGCGCAGTGTGGTGAGGTGGTGCGACGCGGTCGCCGCCGCGAGGCCCAACATCGCGGCCAGCTCGCCGGTGCTCAGCGGTGTGTCGAGCAGGGACAGCGCCGCCGCCCGCGTGCTGCCGAGCAGCGCACCGAGCGCGGCGCTGGGCGGCGGCGAGGCCCACAGCCCGCCCAGACCGGCGGGCGGATAGCAGAGGGCCGGACCGGCGTCCCCTTCCATGATCGCGTGCACCGTCGGCCCGGAGAACGAGGTGGGCAGCAGCGTCCACGGGCGGTCGTCCGGACCGGCCGGCCGGGTGGCGCCGACGGCGACCCGCAGCGCCGCGCCGTCCCAGCGGATCAGCGGGTGCAGCCCGCGGAGCAGGGTGCGCCCGCCCTGTTCCGCGGCGAGGAGCGTCCGCCGCCGGATGTCGGCCAGCGCGAGCGCCCGCAGCCGGGGCCAGTCCGGCGCGATCAGCAGGGAGAAGTACCGGTGTAGCTGCGCCACCAACTCGTCCGGGGCCAGCCGGGGCGCGCCGGCCCGGTCCAGCTGCCGCCGTACCCTCCTCGGGTCGGTGCTCGCGACCGCCCGCAGCTCGGCCGCCAGGTTCGGTGCCACCCCGATCGGGGTGAGGAAGTCCGGCACGTATCCGTTGGACGACCGGAGCACCGCCAGCAGCGGCTCCAGGCCCGCGCCGGGCAGCAGCCGCTCGGCACGCTCCCGCCACGGGCGGTGCATCCAGTACTTCGCCGGCTTGCGCAGCGCCCAGGAACTGGCCACCAGCTCGGCCAGCGGCGAGTGCACGAATCGGACGCGACTCAGGTCGTCGGGCGTGAACCGAACCTCGATCACCGACAGATTCGACCACGTTCGAACGGTTCGGCGACAGCGCGCGCCCGGCCGAGGATCCTGGAATGGAATACAGGCAACTCGGCCGGTCGGGCCTGCGCGTGAGCGCGGTCGCGTACGGCAACTGGGTCACCCACGGCAACCAGCTCGACGACGACGCGGCGGCCGCGTGCGTGGCCGCCGCCCTGGACGCGGGCATCACCACCTTCGACACCGCCGACCGGTACGCCCAGGGGCGGGCCGAGGAGGCGTTGGGCAGGGCACTGAGCGGCGTCCGGCGCAGCTCGATCGAGCTGTGCACGAAGGTGTACCTGCCGGTCGGGCCGGGCGCCAACGACTCCGGGCTGTCCCGCAAGCACATCATCGAGAGCTGCCACGCCTCGCTGGGTCGGCTGGGCACCGACTACGTCGACCTCTACCAGGCACACCGGTACGACGACAGCGTGCCGCTTCAGGAGACGATGCTCGCCTTCGCCGACCTGGTCCGCCAGGGCAAGGTGCTCTACGTCGGCGCCTCCGAGTGGACCGCCGCGCAGCTGCGTGCGGGCCTGCGGCTCGCCGCCGACCTGCACGTCCCGTTCATCGCCAACCAGCCGCAGTACTCGATGCTGTGGCGGGTGCCAGAGGCCGAGGTGGTGCCCACCAGCGCCGAACTCGGGTTGGGTCTGCTCGCCTGGGCGCCGCTCGCCATGGGGGTGCTGACCGGCAAGTACGAGCCCGGCCAGCGCCCGCCCGCCGGTTCCCGGGCCACCGACGGCTTCGGCGGGTCGTTCATCGCCCGTTACTCCTCGGATCTGCTGCTCTCCCGGGTCCGCCAGCTCCGGCCGATCGCCGATGCCGCCGGCTGCACGATGGCCCAGTTGGCGGTGGCCTGGGTGTTGCACCGGCCGACAGTGGCCAGCGCGATCGTCGGCGCGTCCCGACCCGCGCAGCTCGCCGAGACGGCCGCCGCCACCGCGGTCCGGCTGGACGACGAGCTGATGGCGCGCATCGATACCGTGCTCGGCGACCTCGTCGAGCGTGATCCGGCGAAGACCGCCCGGCCGAACGACGTGCCGCCCGCCTGGCGCCCACCACCTGCGGCCGGCTGACGCCCACGAACGGCACGGTCGTGGCAGGCTCGAACCGTGGGCAGATTGTCCGAGTCGACCGGGGCGACGTGGGAGCACCTGCGCCGCGTACCGGTCTGGCTCGCCCCGGCGCTGCTGACCCTGGCGGTGACCGTGACCGGGTTGGGCTCCGCCCAGCTCTGGCGGGACGAGTTGGCGACCTGGAGCGCGGCCAGCCGATCGCCCGCGGATCTGGCCCGGCTGGCCGGCACCATCGACGCCGCCACCGGGCCGTACTACCTGCTGATGCACGGCTGGACCGCGCTCGTCGGCGACTCCACGATCGCCCTGCGCGTACCGGCCGTGCTGGCGATGACCGTGGCGGCCGGGTTGCTCGCCGTGCTCGGCGCGCGGCTCGTCGACCGGCGCACCGGCCTGTTCGCCGGGCTGCTGTTCGCGGTCCTGCCCGGCACGTCCCGCTACGGGCAGGAGGCCCGCCCGTACGCGCTGGCCACCATGCTCGCGGTGCTCGCCACCCTGCTGCTGGTGGCCGCACTGCGCCGGCCGGGTTGGGCCCGCTGGGCCGGGTACGCCGCCGCCGTCGCCGCTCTCGGACTCATCCACCTGATCGCGCTCACCCTGCTCGCCGCGCACGGCCTGGTCGTCCTGCTCGCCTGGTGGCGCGGCCCGGCCACGGCCGGCGTAGCCAGCCGGGACCAGGATGACGCCGCGCGGGACCGGCGGGTGTGGCGGTGGGTGGTCTCCGTGGTGCCGGTCGCGCTGCTGGTCGCCCCCCTGCTGCTCAAGGCCCGCGCGCAGCGGTCCCGGCAGCTCAACTGGGTCCACCTGGTCCGCCTGGACGACCTGACCGCGCTGCCCGGCGGGGTGGCACAGAGCAGCGTGGTGGGCGGCCTGCTGGTCGGGGTCGCCACGCTGGGTGCGGCCCGGCTCGGGCGGCGTGCCGTGCTGCCGGTGAGCGCGGTGCTGCTGCCCGTGCTGCTGCTCTTCGCCGCCGGCGAGGTCGTACCGCTGTGGGTGCCCCGGTACCTGGTCTTCGTGGTGCCCTTCGCCTGCCTGCTGGCGGGTGCGGCGGTGGCCGCGGTATCCGTGCCGGCCGGGCTCGCCGTGGTGGTGCTGGCCGGGCTGCTCGGCCTTCCCGACCAGGCGGCGCTGCGGCGCACCCACGAGTGGCCGCGCAGCGCGCCGGTGGACTACGCGGGTGCGGCCCGGGTGATCGGCGACGGCCAGCGGCCGGGCGACGCGGTGGTCTACTCCCCCCGGCAGAGCTGGCTCTTTCTCGATCTCGGCATCGAATACCACCTCGACGACCCACCGCGCGACGTGCTGGTCACCGAGGACGAGGTCCGCCGGGGCGACCTGTGGGCCGCCGAGTGCCCCCAACCGGCGCAGTGCCTGGCCGGTACGACGCGGGTCTGGCTCGTTGTGTCCGGTCGGCACGCCGAGCCGCTGTCCGCCGTGACCGGCCCCAAGGGCGAGGCCCTGCGGGCGGACTTCACCGTCGCCCAGGTCTGGCCGCGCCCCGGCCTCACCGTCGCCCTGCTGACCAGCCGCCCCGACCGCTGACCCGACCAACACCGGGCAGGCCGACTCCCGGCCCACCCGCCTCGATCAGTGTGATGCCGGTGAGTCATCTTGATGACTCACCGGCATCAGGCTCATTCTGGTGCCCGCCCCCTCAGGCGGTCTCCCGCCCGGCACAGGACGGACCCGCCCGGCAGGAGGCGGCTCAGCCCGGTGCGCGGCCGTCGTGGGCGTTGCGGGCCAGCGGGACGACCAGCACGGCCTCGGTGCCACCGGTGGCGCCGGCACGCAACTCGATGGTGCCGCGCAGTTCCCCGGTGACCAGGGCCCGGACGATCTGGAGACCGAGCCGGCTGCCACGTTCGGCGTCGAAGTCCGGTGGCAGCCCACGCCCGTTGTCGGTCACCGAGACGTGCAGCATCTTGCGGAACCGGTGCGCCGACACCACCACCTCCGGCCGGTCCGACGGGTCGACCTCGGCAACGGCGACCGGCACCATGCCCGAGGCGGCGGGTGTCAGAGCGTCCTCCGCCTCGTCGGCCGGCGGGAAGCCGTGCTCGACGGCGTTGAGCAGCAACTCGTTGAGGACCATCACCAGGGAGGTGGCGATCTCCGCCGGCAACACACCGAAGCTGCCCCGCCGCCGCATGCCGACGCTCACCTCGGTCGCCGCGACCTCGGTCGCCGCGCTGGCCACCCGGTCGACGATGCCGTCGAACTCGACCGCCTCGTCACTGGACATGGAGAGCGTCTCGTGCACCAGGGCGATCGAGGCGACCCGGCGGACCGACTCCTCCAGCGCGACGCGGGCCTCCGGCATGGACACCCGGCGGGCCTGCAACCGCAGCAGCGCGGCGACGGTCTGGAGGTTGTTCTTCACCCGGTGGTGGATCTCCCGGATCGTGGCGTCCTTGGTGATCAGCGCTCGATCCCGGCGGCGAACCTCGGTGATGTCGCGGACCAGCACCAGCGCGCCGATCGGCACCCCGGCGGGCATCAGCGGCAGCGCCCGGGTGAGCATCGTGGCGCCGCGTGCGTCGATCTCCCGTCGGGGCGGCGCCTCACCGCGCAGCGCGGCCAGGATGCCGTTCGCCGCCTCGGTGCCGTCCAGCGGATCGCCGGCGAGCCGGCGGTGCAGCGCGGCCAGATCCTCGCCCACCAGGTGCGAGGCGTAGCCCAGTCGGCGGTACGCGGACTGCGCGTTCGGGCTGGCGTAGGTGACCTTGCCGCCGGCGTCGAGCCGGACCAGGCCGTCGCCGACCCGGGGCGCCGACGTGGTCTCGCCCGGGTGCCGCGGTGGCGGGAACGTGCCGTCCGCGATCATCTGCGCCAGGTCGTCGGCGGTGGTCAGGTAGTTGAGTTCCAGCTGGCTGGGTGTACGGGCGGTGGAGAGGTTGGTGTCCCGACCCACCACGGCGATCACCTCGCCGGCCTCACCCTCGGCGGTCCGCAGCCGGACCGGGATCGCCTCGTGCCGGGCCGGCACGTCGCCATACCAGACCGGGTCGCCCTCCCGCCAGATCCGGCCCTGGGAGTACGCCACCCCCAGGTGGGCCACCTCCGGCCCGCCGACGATCCGCCCCACCTGGTCATCCTGGTAGGCGGTCGGTGCGGTGGTCGGGCGGACCTGGGCGACGCACAGGAAGGTGCCGTCGGCGTCGACCGGCACCCAGAGCAGCAGGTCAGCGAAGGAGAGATCGCCGAGCAGTTGCCAGTCGCCGGCGATGCGGTGCAGGTGATCGATGTCGGCCGGACGGAGATGGGTGTGCTCCTCGGCGAGGTCGCGCAGCGTGGACACGGTGACCAGGGTGCCACGCCGCGCCGGGCCTCACATCGTCGCGGTGACCTTCTTCAAGCCGCGCGGCGCGTCCGGGTCCTCACCCCGGGTGAGCGCCAGGGCCAGCGCCAACCGCTGCAACGGCAGGATGTCCAACAGTGGCGCGTACCGTTCGTCGACCTCGGGGACGGCCAGCCGGGTGGCACCGGGCACGTCGGCCGAGCCGACCACCACGACGTCGGCGCGGCGCTCGCCGAGGCGGGGCAGCACCTCACCCATCGAGCGGCCACCGGGCCCGGAGCCGACCACGGCGAGCACCGGGACCTCCGGGTCGGTCATCGCGAGCGGGCCGTGCAGCAGGTCGGCGCCGGAGAAGGCGAGCGCCGGCAGGTACGAGGTCTCCATCAGCTTCAGCGCGGCCTCCCGGGCGGTCGGGTAGGCGTACCCCCGACCGGTGGTGACCAGTTGGCGGGCGAACCGGTAGCGCGGCGCGAGCCGAGCCGGCGTGTCGTCGGCGAGGGTGCGGGCGGCCAGCTCGGGCAGCGCGTCGAGCGCCTCCCGTTCGGCCGCGGGGAGCACGCCGTCACCGGCCCGGATCCCCTCCACAAGCATCAGCAGGGCGAGCAGCTCGGCGGTGTAGGTCTTGGTGGCGGCCACGGCCCGCTCGTGCCCGGCGGCGATGTCGACGCTCAGCTCGGCCACGTCCGCCAGCGGCGAGTCTGGCGCGTTGGTCACCGCGAGGGTCAGCGCCCCGGTGGCGCGGGCGGCGCGCAACACCTCGGCCAGGTCGGGCGAGCCGCCACTCTGGCTGACCCCCACGACGAGCGCGTCGGACAGGTCGGGCCGGGCCCCGAACAGGGTGACCGAGCTGGGCGAGGCGAGCCCGGCGGGCAGGCCGAGCCGGATCTCGGTCAGGTACGCCCCGTAGAGCGCCGCGTGGTCGGAGGTGCCCCGGGCGGTGAAGACCACGTGTCGGGGGCGACGTTCGGCGATGACCGCCGCCACCCGCGCGATCTCGGCGGCGTTGGCGGTCGAGAGCAGGCGGGCGTAGCCAGCGGGCTGCTCGTCGATGTCGGCGGCCATGCCGGCCCCTGCACGTGTCACGGAAACCCCTCCCCTGCGCGGTTGCCGCGCGATTCTTGCTCAGTCTTGCACGTTTAACGGTATCTCAGTAATCGAACGAGCAGGAGTGCGCAGATGATCACCAGTTGATCTCAATATCAACTAAGCTTGGCGTGTTGCACCCAGCCCCGCGACGAGAGGACGACGTGCCCGAGGGAACGGACGACCCCGCGCTCTCCGTGACGGAGGAGCTGGCGCTGGCCCGGCTGGCACTCGACGAGGGTGACCTGCACCATGCCGCCGGCCACCTCGCCGGCGCGCTGGCGCGGGCCCCCACCCTCCCGGAGGTGCACGAGACGCTGACCCGGCTCGCCGCGGCGAGCGGCGGTGGCCTCGACCTCTTCCCGATCAACCACCACACCTTCGTGGGCGCGGTCGTCGCCCGCGCCCATCTGCTCGCCACCGCCGGCCGTCCCGCCGAAGGGCTGGAGCTGCTGGCCGCGGCGACCACGTACGCGCCCGGCACCGAGTGGGCCGGAGTGCCCTGGGTCACCGCCCCCGAGCTGGCCGAACGGCTGAACCCGGAGCACATCGCCCGCGTCCTCATGCAGGTCTGCGCCGCGCTACCCGACCCGGTGCCGCGGGTCGACCGGGGCGCCCTCACGCCGTACCTCACATTGGCCCGCAACGCGGTCACCGTTCACCCCGAGCACGGCCTGCTGCTCGGTGCGGCGTCCGCACTGGCCCGGCGTCTCGGCGAAGCCACGCTGGCCGTGCGCTGGGCCACCCGAGGGGTACGCGCACAACCCTCGAAGATGGGCGAGGTCTGGCTCGGGTACGCGTACCGCAGCGCCGGCCGGACCCGCGACGGCCTGGCCGCCCTCGGTCGGGCCGTCGAGCTGGACCCCGACGACCTGGCGATCTACGCGGACATCGCCGGCACCCTGGCCGACATCGGCCGCCTCGACGAGGCACTGGAGTGGACCGAGCGGGCGCTGGCGCGCGACCCGTCGTTCGACTGCGCGGTGCACACCGCCCACCGTCTGCGGCACCTGCGCGACGGCGACCTGGCCCACCTGGTCGCGCTCGCCGACTTCGTACGCGACCACCCCGACGACAGCCACGAACATGGTGACCTGGCCCAGTGCTGTCGAGGCCGGCCGTGGCTCGGCCAACTGACCCCGGCCGGCGGCCCACTCGTCGACGCCATGCGTCAGGCGGTGGCCGATGACGACAACGGTTCCGGCAACGCCGTACGCCTGGCCGCCGCGGCCCCGCCCAGCGCCGTCCGGACGGCGACGTCCACCGCCCCCGGGCTGCGGATCGACGTCGTGGGTACGCCCGATCCGGACCCGCGCGAGCCCCGGCGGGCGTCCGCCCAGCGGTTGTGGCACTACGCGGAGAACGTTCCCACGCCCGCGCTGCCGGCGCCCTCGGCGACAGCTGTCGAACGGATCGGCCAGCTCGCCCACCCGGCGTGGCCGCACCCACCGGCGGCGTACGACGCGGCGGTGGGTCTCGCCGGCCTCGACGTGACGGACCTGCTCGGCCTGCTGGTGCACCCGCCGGCGGCGCCGGCCAACGCGGTGGGTCGACTGCTGGCCGCCCACGACCCGTCGATCTGGGTCCGTGGCGTGCAGGTCTGGGCCTGCCTGGGGCTGCTGCACCACCGCACCGACGAGCCGTGGGAGGGGTCGACCCGACGCCGCGTACTGCTCGACCTGATCTGGGACGTCGAGGACTGGGTCACCGAGGCGGCGTTGTTCGCCCTGGTCACGGCCGCCTGGGTGGACCCCTCGGTGCGGTCGGACGTGGCGCGGGTGGTGGCGGAGCGGCTCGCCGACGCGGCCGACGTCGCGCGGGCCCGACCGGTCCCGATCGCCGCCTCGCTGGCCCACCTGGCGCTCGCCGTCCCGGAGCTGGACAAGGCCACCGCGGCGCTGGCCACCCAATTGCTCGGCACGCGATCCCCCAACCTCCCCCGCCCCCGCAATCCCTTCCGCCGCCTCTGGCAACGCCTGACCCGCCGCGACTGAACGCGCCGCGCCGCCCCCGAGGGGGACGACGCGGCGCGTCGGCACAGTTGTGGGTCAGGCGACCGGGGCCGCCTTGCCGAGGGCGACCTCGGCGTCCTCCTCCGGAGTGGCCTGCGGCGGCGCCTCGTTGGCGGTGCGCAGCGGGATCTCCTTGATGAACCAGGCGAGCACCGGGATCGCGATGGTGAACACCACCGCCCACAGGAACACGTGCGAGATCGCGTCGGAGAGACCGCCGAGCACCAGCTCACGCGCCTGGGCCGGCAGCTGCTTGAGCTTCTCCAGGTCCATGCTGCCGCCGGACTCGCCACCGAAGGCCGCGCCCGCGGCGGAGTCGGCCAGCCGGTTGGCGAAGATCGCGCCGAACAGCGAGATGCCGAACGAGCCGCCGATCGACCGGAAGAACGTCGCCGCGCCGCTCGCCGCGCCGAGGTCCTTCTGCTCGACGCTGTTCTGCGCGATCAGCATCGACGTCTGCATCAGGAAGCCCATGCCGACGCCGAGCACGACCATGTACAGCGAGGACATCAGCTTGCTGGTGTCGGTGTCGAGCATGGACAGCAGCGCCATGCCCGCGGTCATCACGACGCCACCGATGATCGGGTACGCCCGGTACCTGCCGTTCTTGGTGATCGCCCGGCCGATGACAAGCGAGACGACGAGCATGCCGAACATCAGGGGCAACAGCAGCAGACCACTGTTGGTCGCCGACGCTCCCTGGACGGTCTGCTGGTAGAGCGGCAGGAAGTTCATCGCGCCGAACATCGCGAAGCCGAGCAGGAAACCGATCACCGAGATCAGCGCGAAGTTGCGGTTGGCGAAGAGCGCCAACGGGAGGATCGGCTCCTGGACGCGGCGTTCCACCAGGCCGAACGCCACCAACGTGAGCACGCCCAGCACGGCCAGGCCGAGGATCTGCGGCGAGGTCCAGTCGTACTCGTTGCCGCCCCAGGTGGTGATGAGCACGATCGCGGTGATGCCGACCGACAGCAGCCCGGCGCCGAGCCAGTCGATCCGGTGCTCGGTGCGGTACTTCGGCAGGTGCATCGTGGTGATCAGAACGAGCAGCGCGATCCCACCCAGCGGCAGGTTCACGTAGAACGCCCACCGCCAGGACAGGTGGTCGGTGATGAAGCCACCGGCCAGCGGGCCGGCGACCATGGCGATGGCCATGATGCCGGCGATCATGCCCTGGTAGCGCCCACGCTCGCGGGGCGGGACCAGGTCACCGATGATCGCCATCACGCCGACCATGAGCCCACCGGCGCCGAGGCCCTGCACGGCACGGAAGGCGATGAGCTGGACCATGCCGTCCTCCGGGCCGCCGAGCATCCCGGAGCCGGCCATGCCGCAGAGGGCGGAACCGACGAGGAAGGTGACCACCGAGGTCAGGAAGACCGACTTGCGGCCGTACAGGTCACCGAGCTTGCCCCAGATCGGGGTCGAGACGGTGGTGCCCAGGACGTACGCGGTAACCACCCAGGTGAAGTGGTTGAGGCCGCCGAACTCGCCGACGATCCGCGGCAGCGCGGTGCTGACGATCATGTTGTCGAGCATCGCGAGCATCATCGCGATCATCAGCCCGAACAGCACGACCCGGATGTTGTTGGGTCGCACGCCGGTCTGGGTTGCCTGAGTCATGGGTAAGCTCCCCCTGAGAATTGCCATACTTACTTGCCGCCCGGCTAGTCACCTTACTAGCCGCACGGTAAGTTGGGTAGGAAGCAACGGTCAAGTCAATTGGAGGGCGTGGGTGAGGGAGAGCACAGGCGGGACGCGGGAGCGGATCAAGGCCGTCGCGCTCGAGCTCTTCACCGAGCAGGGGTACGAGAAGACCTCGCTACGGGAGATCGCCGAGCGCCTCAATGTGACGAAGGCCGCGCTCTACTACCACTTCAAGAGCAAGGACGACATCGTCGCCAGCTTCGTCGAGGACCGGCTGGAGGGGATGGACGCGCTGATCGCCTGGGCCGCCACCCAGCCCGCCACCCTGGACACCCGGCGCGAGCTGATCTCCCGGTACGCCGACACGATGTTCGACGGGACCCAGCCGTCGGTGATGCGCTTCTTCGAGCAGAACCAGACCGCGCTCAAGAGCCTCTCCGCCGGCCAACAGATGCGCGGTCGGATGTTGGATCTAGCCGACGCGCTCTGCCGGGGCGACGACTCCCCCGCCGCCCAACTTCGCGCCGCGCTGTCGATCTTCGCGGTGCACACGAGCTGGTTCGCCGTCCGCGCGCCCCACATCAGTGACGACGAACGCCGCAAGCTCGCCCTGGAGGTGGCCGACGAGCTGCTGGCCGCCATCGGCACGCGGCTCGACGCCTGATCCGGGCGGTCGCGACCCGGGCTCGACGGTCGGCGGCTCAGCCGCGCGTCAACTCCAGGCGCAGGCCGAGCAGCTGCACGCCCGGCGTCGGCGCCCAGTCCTTCTCCGGCGCGCGGACGAACCCGCGCCGCGTGTAGAGCCGGTGCGCCGGATCGGCCATTCCGGCCCGTACGCAGATCACCACCGCCGTGCAACCCAACTCGGTCGCACGGGCGACACAGGCCTCGACCAGGGCCGCACCGACGCCCCGCCCCTGCATGCCCGGGTCGACCGCGAGCATCCGGAACTCCGCCTCGCCCGGCCCGCACAGCTCGGCGAACGGGGTGCCCGGCAGCGCGAAGGTCACCGAGCCGAGCACCGCCCCGGTCACCTCGTCGACCGCGACCAGCACCTCGCCGCTGGTGGCCCGGCTCGACACGTCGACAAGCACCTCGGCATACCAGTGCTCGTCCTTGAGCTGGCCGTCCGCCTCGTACGCGGCCACGGTCAGCCGGGCCACCGCCGGGAAGTCGGCCGGCTCGGCCCGACGGACCCGCATCCCGGTCAAGCAATCACCGCGATGAGATCGCCGTCCTGCACGACGTCGCCCTCGTGGACCACGAGCTGTTCGAGCACACCGTCGGACTCGGCGACGACCGGGATCTCCATCTTCATCGACTCGAGGATCACCAGGGTGTCGCCCTCGGTCACCGTGTCACCTGCCGTGGCGACGACCTTCCAGACGTTGGCCACCATCTCGGCGCGGATCTCCTCGGCCATGTCCAGGCCCTCCCTTTTCGCGATGTGCCTGCCGACGTATCCAATCATGCGGCCACCGGCCCCGGGTGCGCAGCGGCCTCGTCGGATAGCGCACCCGCCCTGGGGAAGGCGACGGGTGCCGACCGCACTACCATCAGCGGGTCGGACCCGTTGCCGGGCCGCCGGTGGGTGCACCGGCGCCGAGGTCGTGGGCAGCACGGATCCGCCCCAACACGAGGAGGTCAGCATGGCGAAGAAGTCCCGGAAGAAGAAGGCTCGTAAGAAGAGCGCCGCGAACCACGGCAAGCGTCCCAACTCCTGAACGGGTCGACGGGCCGGCGGCCCGTCGCCGATCAGCTGGACCCGGCCGACGCCGGACACACCGGTGGCCCGGGTCGACATCGACCCGGGCCACCGGTCTTGACACTGTGCCGCGCCGACGCTCAGTCGGCCAGCTCGCGGGAGTCACTGGTCTCGAACACCACCAGCTCGGTCAGCTTGACCCGCAGGCGCTCGCGCAGCTCGTCCGGCGCGGTCTCGTTGCCGCAGCAACGAGCGACCAACGCCCGCACCTCCTGCTCCAGCCCGTACTCGCGCAGGCAGGGCCCGCACTCGTCCAGGTGGTGCCGGATCAGCGAGCGCCGCTCGTCGGCGCACTCGAGATCCAGGTAGAGGTAGACCTCCGCGAGCACCTCGCGGCAATCCGTCTCGTGCGGCTCCCCACAGCTCACGTCACACCTCCCGGCCGGCGGCGGCGGTCGAGCCCTTCGACGAGCGGGCCGCACTGAAGCCCCGCTCCCCGGCGTAGCGCTCAAGCAACTTGCGCAGATTACGACGCCCCCGGTGCAGACGCGACATCACCGTGCCGATCGGCGTACCCATGATGTCGGCGACCTCCTTGTACGAGAAGCCCTCGACATCGGTCAGGTAGACGGCCAGCCGGAACTCCTCCGGCAACTGCTGGAGGGCTTCCTTGACGTCGCTGTCCGGCAGTCGGTCAAGCGCCTCGGTCTCGGCCGAGCGCAGCCCACTGGAGGTGTGCGACTCGGCCTCGGCGAGCTGCCAGTCGGTGATCTCCTCGGTGGGCGCCTGGATCGGCTGGCGCTGCCGCTTGCGGTAGGAGTTGATGTAGGTGTTGGTCAGGATCCGGTAGAGCCAGGCCTTCAGGTTCGTGCCCTGCTCGAACTGGTGGAAGGCCGCGTACGCCTTCAGGTAGGTCTCCTGGACCAGGTCCTCGGCATCCGCCGGGTTGCGTGTCATCCGCAGCCCAGCAGCGTAGAGCTGATCGACGAATGGCATCGCGTCCCGCTCGAATCGGGCCCTGCGCTCGTCCGTCTTCTCGGTGGTCAACCGCACATCCCCTCGCGTCGGATGCTTTCCCGCCGAGGATACGCGCACGGACCTGCCCGCAGATTCACTTCCGGCCGGTGTGCCCGTGCTCACCGCACCCACCCCGCCCGGTCCCGCCGTCGCGGGCCATTCCGGGCCATCCAGCAGCCGCTTCAGCTGCCGGGCGTCCCGTCCGTCCCGTTCCAGGCTTCGTGTCTCGGTTGGCACCGGTCACCCCCCTCGCAGAAAACTCGTCCGGGGTTTGTAACGCGAGATGACCACCGGGGCATTCCGGCTGACCTCCCGTTCCTGGTCCCGGCCCCGACGGCGGCCGGCGCTGGGACCAGGAAGGGCCTGGGAGGACTGGTGTCGCCGGTCCGGATCGGGCCGGCGGCACCATCGGATGCAACGACCCGCGCCGGGCAGCGGAAACGGTCGTCCGGGCGCGCCGGGGTCGGCCGGATCAGTTGGGTGCCCAGCCCTGGGCGCCCAGCCAGGCCCGGACGAGGGCGGCGGTGGCGGCCGGATCCCGCCGCAGGTCGTGCGTCTCCCCAGGACGGGTCACCACCTGCACGGTCGGCCCCGGCTCCGGTGTCCCGAACGGGTCCCGGTCTCCGTTGACGACAAGCGTCGGCAGGCCGGTGGCCAGTTCGGCGGCGCGCGAGCGCTCCGGCCGCCCGGGTGGGTGCAGCGGGAAGGCCAACGCGACCACGCCGGCCGCACCCACCGCACGGGCCGTGCGGCAGGCCACCCGAGCGCCACTGGAGCGACCACCGACCAGGATCGTCGGCACGTCGGCGTGCCTCTCTCGCAGCACGGCGAGCACCGCCGTCCAGGCCTCGTCGAGGTGACCCGCCGGTGCCGGCGCACGTCGACCGGCGACCCGGTAGGGCTGGGTCACCCGGACCACCGCCAGGCCGGCCGCGACCGACGCGTCCCGGACCGCGAGCAGGTCAGGGGCGTCGACGCTGCCGCCCGCGCCGTGCCCGAGCACGAGCAGCGCGGTGGCCCGACGGGTCGGCAGGTCGGTGTCGACCCGCGCCGAGCCGCGCGGAGTGTCGATCTCGTCGCTGGGCAGCACCGACCCATTCTGCGCCGCCTGGTCGGCGGCGGGTGCGGGCCGGGTGGCCGATCAGCTCAACGGGACCAGGGTGAGCAGGCGATCCCGCACCGGCGGGCCGGCGTCGTCGACGGCGTCCGGGTCCGGATCGACCTCGCCACGCCACGCAACAAGCATCGCCCGCCGCTCGCGGGGTGTGGTGGCACCCCAGACGCCGTGGCAGTCACCGACGTCGAGGGCCCAGGCCAAACAGGACCCCTGCACGTCGCAACTGCGGCACAGCGCGACGGCGGCGTCCGCCGGCTCGTTCGGTGCCGGAAAGAACGTCTCCGGATCGACGCTCTGACAGGTGCCTCTGGTGCGCCACGCGTCGTCCTGTCGTCGATCCCGCACGGCCCGCAGCAGTCGCGGATCTCGCCGCGCCGCAGCCACCTCGTGCGGGCGTGGCATACGCGCCCGTGTCATCCACCCACCTCCCCCGTGGGACCGGCAAGATCAGTGAACGTCGTTCGCCCCGTGCGAATCGACGGTCACTACCGGCGCTGTGTTCTATCGCACTTCACAACACCGGGACAAGGGTCTGCCGGGAACATGACTGAACAGCCGGGAGACGAATCGCGCGCAACCCTGGCAAATCGGCGCCCGACGATGTGCGCCGATCTCAGAACAGGGTCAGCTCCTGTGGCGTCACCGTCGGCGCCACCGACACCCGGGCGGTCAACTGCGGCCCGTCATTGCGGACGTCGCCCACCGCGGCCCCGACCGGGCGGATCTCCAGACCGGCGAGCCACTCCGCCGACGCCGGCACGAGCAGCCGCTCCGGCTCGTCGGTCGGCGCCAGCCACGACGACCACCGCTCGGGCGGCAGCAGCACCGGCATCCGGTCGTGCACCTCGGCCAGGTCGCCGAGCGCCGCGGTGGTCAGCACGCTGAAGGTGAGCCGGGTCTCGGCGTCGGACTCCCAGACCGACCAGATGCCGGCCAGCGCGAGCACCGAGCCGTCGCGGGGGGTCATGAAGTAGGCCTGCCGCCCGCCGTCGGGCCGACGGACCCACTCGTACCAGCCGTCGGCCGGGACCAGACAGCGACGCCGGGAGAACGACCCGGCGTACGCCCGGCTGGTGGCCACCGTCTCCGCCCGCGCGTTGATCATGCGGGCTGCCCCGGCGGGAGACCGGGACCAGTGCGGCAGCAGACCCCAGCGACCGAGACAGAGGCTGCGGTGCCCCTCGGGGCTGACCCGGACCAGCGGCACCTGGTCGGTCGGCGCGACGTTGTAATCGGGTCGGAGCGGGCCGTCGGAGTCGTCGGACGACTCGAACAGCGCGCTCAGCTCGCCGGAGCTCCGAGTCGTCGCGTACCTGCCGCACATGGGCCACACGCTAACGCGTCGGGGCCCCGTCGGCTGTCCCGCCAAGCGGGAGTACGACCACCGCCTCCCGCCGCCGACCGGCCGACGCGGCAGAATGTAACCGTGGGGAATCTGACCGCGACCCGGCCGCCACAGCCGTGGACCGCACCGACGGCATCCGACCCGGTGTCGACGACGCTGCGCCTGCCCGGTTCCAAATCGATGACCGCGCGCGCCCTGGTGCTCAGCGCGCTGGCCGCCGGGCCGTCGACGCTGGCCCGGCCGCTGCGTGCCCGGGACACCGAGTTGATGGCCGCCGGCCTGCGGGCGATGGGCGCGCACGTGTCGATCAGCGACGAGGAGCGCTGGCTGGTCCGGCCGCACCCGCTCGCCGGCCCCGCCCACGTCGACGTGGGGCTGGCCGGCACCGTGATGCGCTTCGTGCCACCGGTGGCGGGCCTGGCCGACGGGCAGGTCACCTTCGACGGCGACCCGTACGCGCGCACCCGGCCGCTCGGCCCACTGGTCGGCGCACTGCGCTCGCTGGGCGTCCGGATCGACGTCCCCGGCACCGGCAGCCTGCCGCTGACCGTGTTCGGCACCGGTGGGGTCACCGGCGGGGAGGTGGTGCTCGACGCGTCCGTGTCCAGCCAGTTCGTCTCCGCGTTGCTGCTGGCCGCCCCGCGTTTCGACCGGGGCGTCGTGGTCCGCCACGTCGGCCCGCCGGTGCCCTCCGCGCCGCACCTGCGGATGACGGTGCGGATGCTGCGGGCCGCCGGCGCGGCGGTCGACGACAACACCCCCGACGTGTGGGCCGTCGAGCCCGGCCCGCTCACCGGGCGCGGCTGGGACATCGAGCCGGACCTCTCCGGCGCCGTGCCGTTCTTCGCCGCCGCCCTGGTCACCGGTGGCGAGGTGACCCTGCAGGGTTGGCCGCACAGCAGCGCCCAGCCGGTCGAGCAGCTCCGCTCGCTGCTGCAGCGGATGGGCGGCGAGGTCACCCTCTCCACCACCGGGCTGACCGTGCGCGGCACCGGTGTGGTGCACGGCCTGACCGCCGACCTCTCCGACGTCAGCGAGCTGACCCCGGCGCTGACCGCGTTGGCCATGCTTGCCGACTCGCCGTCGGTGTTCACCGGCGTCGGGCACATCCGCGGCCACGAGACCGACCGGCTCGCCGCGCTCGCGCGCGAGTTCACCGCGCTCGGGGCGGACGTCACCGAGGCACCGGACGGGCTGGAGATCCGGCCCCGGCCGCTGCGCGGCGGGATGTTCCGCACCTACCACGACCACCGGATGGCGCACGCCGCCGCGGTGGCCGGGCTCGCCGTTCCCGGCATCGAGGTCGACGACGTGGGTTGTACCTCCAAGACCATGCCCGAGTTCCCGGCACTATGGTCAGCGATGGTGACCGGAAAGTGAGCGTCCGGAAACCCGGTGGCGAGCGAGGCGGAGTCCAGCCGCAGCCGCTGCGGGGTTTCCGGACGCTCACTAAGAGCTGACGCGAGAAGAGGACAGGTCCTGGCGACCAAACGGCGGGAGTACGACGAGGACGACGTACGGGTCCGGCCCGGGAAGTCGTCGCGCCCGCGTACGCGCACCCGCCCGCAGCACAACGACGCGGTGGACGGCTTCGTCATCGCCGTCGACCGGGGGCGCTACCAGTGCGTGCTCGCCGGTGCCGAGCGCGGCGTGGTGGGGGCCGAGCTGCCCACGGTGACCGCGATGCGGGCCCGCGAGCTGGGCCGCAAGTCGGTGGTGGTGGGCGACCGGGTCAGCCTGGTCGGGGACACGTCCGGGGCGGAGGGCGCTCTCGCCCGCATCGTCCGGATCGCCGAGCGCCGCTCGGTGCTGCGCCGCACCGCCGACGACGACGAGACCACCGCCGAGGGCCGGTTGGAACGGGTGGTGGTGGCCAACGCCGACCAGCTGGTGATCGTCAGCGCGCTGGCCGACCCGCCGCCGCGCACCGGGTTCATCGACCGGTGCCTGGTGGCCGCGTACGACGCGGACGTCGAGCCGCTGCTCTGCCTCACCAAGGCCGACCTGGCCGGGCCGGAGGAGGTGCTCGGCTACTACACCGAGCTGGAGCTGCCGTACGTGCTCAACCGTCCCGACACCGACCTGGGCGCGCTCCGCGCGTTGCTCAGCGGCAAGGTGTCGGTGCTGGTCGGGCACTCCGGGGTGGGCAAGTCGACACTCGTCAACCGCCTCGTCCCGGACGCGCTGCGCGCGGTCGGCGTGGTCAGCGCGATCGGCCGTGGCCGGCACACCTCCACCAGCGCGGTGGCGCTGCGGCTGCCACCGGTGCCCGGCGTCGACACCGATCCCGGTTGGATCATCGACACTCCCGGGATCCGCAGTTTCGGGCTGGCGCACGTCTCGGCCGACAGCCTGTTGCACGGCTTCCCCGACCTGGTCGAGGGCACCGTCGACTGCCCGCCCAACTGCCAGCACACCGCCGACGAGGCCGCCTGCGGGCTGGACGCCTGGGTGGCCGCCGGCAAGGCCGACCCGCGCCGGCTGGCCTCGTACCGCCGGTTGCTCGCCTCCCGGGCCGGCGAGGGCGACTCGCGCGGCGAGAGTGACCAGCGGGGGCCCGGCGAGGGTGACCGGCGCGGGCCCGACGAGTGACCCGGCGGGCGTCGGCTAGGTTGCCGGCATGACCGGGTACGCCGACGACCTCGCCCTCGCCCACCTGCTCGCCGACCGGGCCGATGCCATCTCCACGGCCCGGTTCCGCGCGCTCGACCTACGGGTGGAGGCGAAGCCCGACCTGACCCCCGTCTCGGACGCGGACACCGCCGTCGAGCGGGAGATCCGCGCCCTGCTGGCCGAGCACCGGCCGACCGACGGGCTGCTCGGCGAGGAGTACGGCGCACAGCCGGCCAGCGACCCGGACGGCCGCCGCTGGATCATCGATCCGATCGACGGCACCAAGAACTTCGTCCGTGGCGTGCCGGTCTGGGCCACCCTGATCGCGCTCTACGACGGTGACCTGCCGGCGGTCGGTGTGGTGTCCGCACCGGCGCTGGGCCGGCGCTGGTGGGCGAGCGCGGGCGCGGGCGCGTACGCCGGTCCCGGCCCCGCCACCGGCGCGCGGATCGGGGTGTCCGCGGTGCGCGACCTCGCGGACGCCAGCCTCTGCTACTCGTCGCTGGAGGGGTGGGAGCGCGCCGGCCGGCTCGACGCGATGCTCGACCTGATGCGGGCCACCTGGCGCAGCCGGGCGTACGGCGACTTCTACGGCTACATGCTGCTGGCCGAGGGCGCACTGGAGGTGATGGTGGAGCCGGAGCTGTCACTGTGGGACGTGGCGGCGCTGGTGCCGATCATCACCGAGGCGGGTGGCACGGCCACGGATCTGTCCGGTCGGCCGGCCCCGACCGGCACACCGGGCACCGAGAGCAGCGTGGTGGCCACCAACGGTGTGCTGCACACCGACATCCTCACCCGGCTCGATCGTCCAGCCGAGCGCTGACCGTCGCCAACCTCTATCCTCGCCAGGTGGTCTCCTCCGGTTGGTGCTTCCTCGCGGCGATGATCGTCGCGTACGGCTTCGCCAACCTGCTCCAGTCGGTAGCCGCGGCCCGCACCACGGTCCACCACACCTTCGACCCGGGCCTGCTGCTGCGTCTCGCCGGGCACCGGACGTACCTGGTCGGCCTGGGCTGCCAGATCGGCGGGTTCGTGCTCGCCTTCCTGGCCCGACGGGACCTGCCGCTGTTCCTGGTGCAGGCGAGCGTCGCGGCCGGGCTCGGGGTGACCGCCATCCTCGGCGTGCTGGTGCTCAAGTGGCGGCTGCCGGTGGCGGAGGTGGTGCTGTTGGCCCTGCTCTTCGCCGGGATCACCGCCCTGGTGCTGGCCGCCCGCCCGGCGCCGTCGAAGCAGCTCGGCACCGCTGGCTCGATCGCCCTGCTGGTGGCGCTCGGTGTCATCGCGGTGCTCGGGGTCTTCGCCGTCCGGCTGCACGGTGCACCCGGCTCGGTGGCCCTCGGCTCGCTGGCCGGGTTGGCGTTCAGCTCCGCGGCGGTCGCCGCCCGGCCACTGGCGTCCGCGTCGTCCGCCGAGGCGTTCCTCTCCCACCCGCTGTTCTACCTGCTGATCGCCCACTCGATCGTCGGTCAGCTCCTGCTCGGGCTGGCCATGCAGCGCGGTTCGACGACCGCCGCGGTCGCCGCGATGGACGCCGCCGGCGCGGTGCCGGCCGCGATCGTCGGTCTGCTGCTGCTCAACGACAAGATCTGGCCGGGGCGCGAGTGGTTGGCCGCGGCTGGTTTCCTGGTCACCCTGGCCGCGGTGATCGGGCTGACCCGCTACGCCGAGCCACAGCAGCAGCGCGCGCTGGCGCACCGTCGCGACCAGGGCGTGGTCGTCGTCGGGCGGTCCGGCGCAGACACCGGGCCGCCCGAACGGCCCGCTCAGGCCTCGACCGGCTTGCGGCGACTCACCACCCGCTCGTAGAGGCGCTCCAACGCGCCGGCGGTGCGCTCCCACGTGTAGCTGCTGCGCACCCGGTCCACCGCGGCGTGCCCGTACGCGAACCGGCCGGCGTTGTCGGCGAGCAGCCGGCGCAGCGAGACGCCGAGCGCCCGTACGTCGCCGGGGGGCACCAGGCGGCCGGTGACCTCGTCGACGACGGCGTCCGCCAGCCCACCCATCGCATAGCCGATCACCGGCACACCGCAGGCCATCGCCTCCAGCGAGACCCGCCCGGCGGAGGAGTAGTGCGGCGTGCAGGCGACCACGTCCGCCGAGCGGTACCAGGTAGCCATCTGGTCGTGCGGCACCGCGCCGACGAGGCGTACCTGGTCGACGACGCCGACCTGCTCGGCCAGCTCGCGCAGCCGTCGTGCCTCGGCGTGGTTGGCCAGTTGGTCGGCCGGCGGGCCACCGGCGATCACCAGCTCGGCGTCACCGACCAGTCGCATGGCCCGGATCAGGTCCTCCTGGCCGTGCCCGGCGGCGAGCGAGCCGACCGACAGGATCCGGGCCCGCTGCTCGCGCGGTGCCGCCTCCCCGTCGGGTTGGAACTGCTCGATGTCCACCCCGGCCGGCACCAACGCGACCGAGCTGCGTTGCAGACCCATCCGGGTCAACTCGTCGACCTCGTCGTTCGACTGGGCGACGGCGATGTCGACCGCGCGGGTCAGCGCGCGTTCCAGCGTGATCCGCTCCCCCGGCCCGCCGTAGTGGCCGCCCAGGTGGCGTAGCTGCTCGACGCCGAGCGAGTGGAACGTCTGCACCACCGGGATGTCGGTCTCCCGGACGGCGTGCGCGGCGGCCAGGCCACCAACCCAGTAGTGCCCGTGCACCACCTCGGGCCGCCAGGCGCCGGACCAATCCTCGGCCAGCCAGCGGCCGAACTCGGTCACGTGCGGGATGAGCTCGGCGGTGGGTAGCGGGTTGGGCGGGCCGGCCGGCACCTGGTGCACCTGGTAGCCGTCGATGTCGGCGATCGCCGGCAGCCCTGGGGCGTCCCGGCGCTCGTAGAGCCGGACGTCATGGCCTCGCTCGGCCAACTCGGCGGCGACCCGTGCGATGTGCTGGCGGGTGCCGACCGGTGGGCCGTCGGCGTGGCGGTACGAGCTGGCGTGCGCGCAGACGAGGCCGACGCGCATGGGTCACCTCCCTGCGATCTTTCCTCGGCGGTGGTCCTCCCGTTTCAGAGCGTCCCATTAACCTCGGGAGCCGGAGTCGAAACCTGGCAGATCGGGAACAGTCCCCGCGAGTGCCACCGACGCTTGCGCCACGACAATCACAGTGGCCACGTGCCCGCCGGGTTGCGAAGATCGACAATGGGTACGTTGCATGACCAGGCCCGGGTGGGGGTACCGCTGAGGAATGCCGCTGACCCGCAGCCTCGACGATTCGACCGTGGTGATCACTGGCGCGTCCAGCGGGATCGGCGCGGCGACCGCGTACGCGTTGGCCCGCCGCGGTGCGGCCGTCGTGCTGGCCGCCCGCAGCGAGGCGGCCCTCCGACAGGTCGCGCTGCGCTGCGTCGAGTTGGGCGGTCAGGCGCTTGTCGTGCCGACCGACGTGACCGACCTGGAGTCGGTGCGACGGCTGGCCGATCGGGCGGCGGCCGAGTTCGGCCGGATCGACGCCTGGGTGAACAACGCGGCGGTGAGCGCGGTGGGTCTGTTCGACGAGATACCGGTCGCCGAGTTCCGCCGGGTGCTGGAGGTCAACCTGCTCGGCGCGGTGCACGGCATCAAGGCCGCACTGCCGTACCTGAGCGCGGCCGGCGGCGGGGTGCTCGTCAACAACGCTTCGGTGCTGGCCGAGGTGGCCATGCCGTACCAGTCGGCGTACAACGCCACCAAGCACGGCATCCGCGGGCTGGCCGACACGGTCCGACAGGAGCTGCGGGTCACCGGCCGCGGTCAGATCTCCGTCTGCACCGTGCTGCCGGCCACCATCGACACCCCGTTCTTCCGGCACGCGGCCAACCACACCGGCCGCGAACTGGTGCCGCCACCCCCGATCTATCCGCCGGAGGTGGTCGCCGAGACCATCGTGCGGCTGCTGCGCCGGCCCCGCCGCGAGGCGTACGCCGGCGGGGCGGCCCGCCTGCTCGGCCTCCAGTGGCGGCTGGCGCCCGCGCTGGTGGAGCGCACCCTCGGCTGGTACGCCCAGCGCACCCAGTTCGGCCCGGGGGCGCGGGTGGACAGCAGCGGCAACGTCTTCCACGCCGACGCACAGGCCCAACGGGACGGCGGCTGGCACGGTCGGCGGCGTCAGTTGGTGCGGATGACTGCCGCGTTCGGCCTGGCCGCCGCCGGCACCGCGGTCGGCACGATGGCGGCGATCAACCGCCGTTCCCGGTTGGTCCGCTGATGAGCGGCATCGACCGCCCGAATGCGCGAACCGTCACCGACGCGCACACTGGGACGATCATGTCGAGCTGTCTGGTGAACATCGACGACTCGTCGGCGGTGGTCCGGCTGACGGGCACGCTCGACGTCGCCGGGGCCGAGACGGTACGCGGCGCGCTGCTCGCCCGTCTCTGGGACCGTCCGGGCCAGGTGGTGGTCGACGTGACCGGACTGCGGGTCAGCGAGCCGCGGGCCTGGGATGTCTTCGCCGAGGTTCGGCGGGAGGTCGCCGACTGGCCGGCCGCGGGTCTGCTGCTGTGTGACCCGAGCGTCGACCGGCCCGACCAGGCGGCCACCGTGCTGACCGGCGTGTCGGCCTGGTCGAGCACGACGGCCGGCGTGCCGGCCTGGCCGACCCTGGACGGCGCGCTGGCCGCGGTCGCGGCGGTGCCGCTGGCCGGGGTGCTCAGCGCCGAACTGGCCGCGACAGTGGTGGCCGCCCGGGAGGCCCGCGAGCTGGTCACCACCGGTTGCCGCACCTGGGGCGTGCCGACACTCGTCGACCCGGCGGGCATCGCGATCACCGAGATGGTCAACAACGTGGTGGCGCATGCCCGGACCCCGATGACCGTGCGGCTGGCCGCGCAGGACGGCGCCCTGCACCTGGCGGTCCGCGACTACTCCTCGCGTCGGCCGACGTTCGCCGGGTTGTCACCGCCGACCCGGGTGGGCGGCCGGGGCCTGCTGCTGATCGACACGGTGGCCCGTCGCTGGGGCAGCAGCGCCCTACCGGACGGCAAGGTCGTCTGGTGCGTCCTGCACCCGGACGACGAGGCCGAGGCTCTCGGCTGACGGGGCGTTTCGCCGTCGGTGCCGGTTTCGAGCCGGCGGTGCCCCGGTTACGGCGGGAGGGCAGCGGGTAGTGATCAGACATGCGCGACAACGAGTACCCGACCCCCGTGTCCGACACCGAGGCGCAAGGTCTGCCCGACACCGCCGATGACGACTCGACCGCCAACGACGACGTCCTCACCGGGCGCGAGGCGGACGGCCCGGACCCGGCCCAGCTCCCCGGCGACCGCACGCCGGTGGCGGTGGACCGGTTCGGGACGACCGCCGAGGAGCAGCTCGACGGTGAGTCGTTGGACTACAAGCTCGACCGCGAGGTCTACGAGCGCCCGGCGGACGACCCGCTGGCCGGAACGATCGACCCGAAGATCGCCTTCGAGGCGGACAATCTGGAAGCCGCCGCGGAGGCCCAGCTGGACGCCGACGTGATGGACCCGGGGCCCACCTCGGACCCGAACTCGCCGGTCTCCCTCTACGACCACGGTCAGCTCGGCACGGTGGCCGACGCCACGGTGGGTCGGCTGGTGGAGCCGGACGAGGGGGCGCACACCGACCAGGAGACCGACTCGGTGGCGTACGACGCAGGTTCCGCGGGCGGCGGGGCGACCGCCGAGGAGTTGGCCATCCACGAGACGGAGCCGCCGCGCTCGGTCTGACCTCTCAGGCGTCCAGGCCGCGCTCGATGGCATAGCGGGTCAGCTCGACCCGATTGTGCAGTTGCAGCTTGCCCAGGGTGTTCTGCACGTGGTTCTGCACGGTGCGGTGCGACAGCCCGAGCCGCTGGGCGATCTGCTTGTACGACATCCCCTTCGCCACCAACCGCAGCACCTCGGTCTCCCGGTCGGTGAGCCGGGGCGTCGCGGGCTCCGCGCCGCCGGCCGGGTCGGTGCCCTGCCCCGGCCCGGCGGCCAGCCGCCGGTACTCCCCGAGGACGAGCCCGGCGAGGCCGGGGGTGAAGACCGCGTTGCCGGCCGCGGTGCGGCGGACCGCGTCGAGGAACTCCGCGGGCGCTGTCGACTTCACCAGGTAACCGGTGGCACCGGCCTTGACCGCGTCCAGCACGCTCTGCTGTTCGCCACTGGCGCTGAGCATCAACACCCGCACGTCGGGCAGTGCCGCGCGCAGCCCCAGGATCACCTCGACGCCGGAGATGTCCGGCAGTTGCAGGTCCAGGACGACGACGTCGGGCCGGGCGGCGGCGGCCACCCGGATGGCCTGTCGCCCCTCGCCGCTTGTCGCCACCACCAGGAATCCGGCCTCGGTCAGGTCGCGGGCGACCCCCTCCCGCCACATCGGGTGATCGTCGACGACCATGACCCGGGTCTGGTTCACCGCACTGCCCTCGGCACGGTCAGCTCGATCTCGGTGCCGGCGTCGGGGGCGGACACGATCCGAACGGTCCCGCCCAGGTCGGACACCCGCCCTCGGATGGACTGGGTCACGCCGAGCCGGCCCTGAGCGGCGGCCTCGGCCAGCCGACCGTCCGGGATGCCCGGCCCCTCGTCACGGATCGACACGGTCACCGTCGCCCCCTCGTCCTCGATCAGCACCCAGGCCCGCCCACCGGCGTGGCGGCCCACGTTGTCCAGGGCCGCGCCGGTCGCGGCGGCCAACTCTCCGGCCACCCGGCGCGGCAGCGGGACCGGGGTGGCCGGGGCGGAGAGCGCCACCGCCGACGACGCGTACCGGCTGAGCAGGGTTCGCAGGTCCACCGCCTCGGGGCCGGCCGGGAGGCTGGCGACGACCGGGCCGCCACCGGCGATCAGCGCCCGCAACGCGGCCTCCTGCTCGCCGGCCAGCCGGGCCAGCTCGCCAGCCTCGCCGGGCAGGTCAGCACCACGCCGCTGCACCAGCGCCAGCACCTGGAGCACCGAGTCGTGGATGTTGCGGGCCAGTCGCTCCCGTTCCCGGGTGGCGGCCTCCAGCTCCACCGCGCGTTGCAGTCGTTCCTCGGCGCCCGCCGCGAGCCGGGCCACGTGCCCGACCACCACTCCGGCGAGCAGCATGAGGATCACCCCGGTGAACGACGACTGGCCGATCCGTTCCCGGGTGGCCAGGTCCGCGCCGGCGACGAGCAGCGCCGCGACAGTGCCCCGCCGCCGGCCGCCGGAGACGGCCCAGGCCAGCACCGGGCCGGCCATCCAGGCGACCCCCATGGTGGGTACGCCGTGGGTGAGCGCCGTCCGCCCGACCACCCACGGGGTGGCCAGCACGATGGCCAACACCACCCCGAGATCGGCCACCAGCAGCGGCCAGCGCCGCCAGGCCGGCCGCGCGTACCCGATCGCGGTCGCCCCGGTCCAGATGATCATCACAAGGACCAGGGCGGCGACGGCGTACGGATGGGCGTACCGGTCGGCGTCGCGCACCGCGAGCACGCAGACGTACGCCAGGGACGCCATCCGGAACACCGCGAGCGCACGCCACAGTGGCACCTCGAACCCACCCGACGGCGACGGCATGGCGGTCACGATGCCACACGCGGCAAGTGGCGGGGCGAGCAGCGAGTGCGGTTCGGGAAACCCTGACGTACGGTGGAAAAGCCGCGAAATACTCTGAGATCCGCCGCCGGGACGGGGCCATGACGAATGCAGATCCGCACGCACCGCGTACGGTTGTGCCCATCGAACCTGCCCTCCTGATCGCCGATGCCTTCGACCAGGCCCAGGTGACCGAGATTCGACACTCGGTCACCTCCTGTGCGCATGCCTCCGGGCTCACCGGCCAACGGCTCGACGATTTCGTGCTCGCGATCAACGAGTTGATCACCAACGCGGTGCGGCACGGCGGCGGCCAGGGGTGGCTGCGACTCTGGCACGAGTCGGACCTGCTGGTGTGCGAGGTCGCCGACCACGGGCACGGGATCAGCCCGCAGCGGCTGGGCGACCGCAGTCGACCCGCCCCGGACACCGCCGGCGGCTGGGGCCTGTGGCTGGCCCGCGAGCTGACCGACGCGATGGAGGTCGTCACCAGCACCGCCGGCACCACAGTCCGCATCACCACAGGCCTCACCCAGCACAACCACACCCCGCACTGACCGCCACCCCACCCTCCCCGCCCCGCGCCCCCACTCCGCCGGTCGATCACGGAGTCGTGGTGGGCGACAGCTCCGCATCCGAGCGGGAGGGTCCGCCGCCGGAGGGCCTGAGGTCACCGCCCAGGGCATCGCTACTTTCAGCGTGATGCCGGTGAGTCATCATGATGCCGCCCAGGCATCACGCTCAACGGCCCGTGACGCCCGGCGCCACGCCGACCGGCCGACGCAGGTCAGGCGAAGAGGGCGGAGACGGATTCTCCGTTGTGGATTCGGCGCATCGCCTCGGCCAGCGCGGGGGCCACCGACAGCACCTCCAGCGCGGGGACCCGCTTCGCGGCCGGGATGGGCACCGTGTTGGTGCAGACGATCTCCAGGACGCCGTCCTGGTCGCTGAGCCGCTGCAACGCGTCGCCGGAGAAGAGCCCGTGCGTGCAGGCGAGCCGGATCGAGCGGACCTTCAGGCCGCGCAGGTGCTCCATCAACTCGACAACCGTGCTGCCCTTGGCGATCTCGTCGTCCAGCACGATGACGTCCCGGTCGGTCACCTCGCCGATCACCGCACTGATCTTGACCAGGTCGTCACTGAACCGCTGCTTCGCACCGGCCGCGACCGGCGTGCCGAGCAGCCGGGCGAAGGCCGCCGCCTCCTTGGCGTTACCCAGGTCGGGTGAGACCACCACGGTGTCGCTCAGGTCGTAGCGCCGGAAGTGGGTGGCCAGCTCACGCAACGCGTGCAGGTGGTCCACGGGAACGCTGAAGAAGCCGTGCACCTGCGGCGAGTGCAGCGTCATCGCCAGCACCCGGTCCGCCCCGGCCGACGTGAGCAGATCAGCGACGAGCCGAGCGCCGATCGAGATCCGCGGCGCGTCCTTCTTGTCGGAACGGGCGTACGCGTAGTGCGGCAACACCACGGTGATCCGGCCGGCGGACGCGCCCCGGGCGGCGTCGATCATCAACAGCAACTCGACCAGGTTTTCCTGGACGGGTGGCACCAGCGGCTGGATCAGGAAGACGTCGCGCTCCCGGCAGTTGGCCTGCAACTGCACTTCCAGACAGTCGTTCGCGAATCGGGAAACCCGCACCGGGTGCAGCGGCACCCCGAGGTGGGCACAGATCTCGGCAGCGAGGTCGGGATGGGCGGTTCCACTGAAAACGGCGATGTCGCGCACGTTCGCACATCGTAGGCGAAGCGGCCGACGGTGAAGGGTGGCGGGCCGAGACTGGCCGTGACGACCGTCGCACCGCGCCGCCGGTCCGGGTACGGTGCTGCGGTGACCCCCGAGTACGTCGCCGCCATCGACCAGGGCACCACCTCCTCGCGGTGCATCGTCTTCGACCGGGCCGGGGAGATCGTCGCCGTGGCCCAGCGCGAACACCGGCAGATCTTCCCCCGCCCCGGCTGGGTGGAGCACGACGCCGAGGAGATCTGGGACAACGTCCAGCAGGTGGTCGCCGAGGCCCTGCGAGCCGCCGGCACCGACGCGACCGGGCTGGCCGCCGTCGGCATCACCAACCAGCGGGAGACCACTGTCGTCTGGGACCGGGCCACCGGCCGCCCGGTGGCCAACGCCATCGTCTGGCAGGACACCCGGACCGGGTCGCTGCTGCGCGAGCTGGCCTCGGCGTACGGCGAGGAGCGGTTCCGGGCCCGCACCGGCCTGCCGCTGGCCACCTACTTCGCCGGGCCGAAGCTGCGCTGGCTGCTCGACGAGGTCGACGGCCTGCGCGAGCGTGCGGAGCGCGGCGAGGTGCTCTTCGGCACCATGGACAGCTGGCTGATCTGGAAGCTGACCGGCGCGCACGTCACCGACGTGACGAACGCCAGCCGGACCATGCTGATGGACCTCACCACCCTGGACTGGGCACCGGACCTGCTGGACGCGATGGGCGTCCCGGCGGCGATGCTGCCGGAGATCCGCTGCTCCGCCGAGGTGTACGGCCACGCCACCGGGGTGCTCGCCAGGGTGCCGGTGGCCAGCGCGCTCGGTGACCAGCAGGCCGCCCTGTTCGGGCAGACCTGCTTCCAGCCGGGTGAGGCGAAGTGCACCTACGGCACCGGCAGCTTCCTGCTGCTCAACACCGGGGCCAGCCCGGTCCCGTCCACGCACGGCCTGCTCACCACGGTCGCCTACCGGATCAAGGACCAACCCCCGGCGTACGCCCTGGAGGGCGCGATCGCGGTGACCGGCTCGCTGGTGCAGTGGCTGCGGGACAACCTCGGGCTGATCTCCACGGCCGCGGAGGTGGAGGAGCTGGCCCGCACCGTGGACGACAACGGCGGCTGTTACATCGTGCCGGCGTTCTCCGGGCTGTTCGCCCCGCACTGGCGCAGCGACGCGCGTGGTGTGATCGCCGGCCTGACCGGCTACGTCACCAAGGGGCACCTGGCGCGGGCGGTGCTGGAGGCGTCGGCGTGGCAGACCCGCGAGGTGGTCGACGCGATGGACGCCGACTCCGACGTGGCGCTGCGCCGACTCCGGGTGGACGGTGGGATGACCGCCAACGGGCTGCTCATGCAGTTCCTCGCGGACGTGCTCGACGTGCCGGTGATCCGGTCCCGGATCACCGAGACCACCTGCCTGGGCGCCGCGTACGCGGCCGGTCTGGCGGTCGGTTTCTGGCCGGATCTGGCCACCCTGCGGGCGCAGTGGCGCTCCGACGCGCAGTGGGAGCCGGCGATGGCCCCGGAGCTGCGCGAGCAGGAGCTGGGCCAGTGGCGCAAGGCCGTGCAGCGCACCCTGGACTGGGTGGAGTGATGGCCGGCCCGGCGGGTCACTCCCAGCGGTTGCCGGTCAGCTTCTCGTACACCTCGACGTAGCGGGCACGGGTCGCCTCGACCACCTCGTCCGGCACGTCCGGCGCCGGGGCCTGTTTGTTCCAGCCGCCGCCGGTGGCCCAGTCCCGCACGTACTGCTTGTCGTAGGAGAACTGCACGCGGCCCGGCTGGTACGACTCGGCCGGCCAGAACCGCGACGAGTCGGAGGTGAGCAGCTCGTCGGCGAGGACCAGGGTGCCGTCCGGCGCCCAACCCAGCTCGATCTTGGTGTCGGCGATCAGGATGCCCCGGTCGGCGGCCAGCTCGGCCCCGCGCCGGTAGACGTCGATGGTGATCTGCCGCAGTCGTTCCGCGGTGGCCTGGCCCACCTTGTCCACCACCTGGTCGTACGTGATGGGTTCGTCGTGTTCCCCCATCGGCGCCTTGCTCGACGGCGTGAAGATCGGCTCGGGCAGGATCGACGCCTCACCGAGCCCGCGGGGCAGTGCCACGCCGGAGACGGCACCGGTCCGCTCGTACTCCCGCAGGCCACCGCCGGTCAGGTAGCCGCGGGCGACGCACTCGACCGGGAGCATGTCCAGCCGCTGGCAGCGGATCGCCCGCCCGGCGAACTCGGCGGGCACGTCGGTGGCCGAGATGACGTGGTTCGGCACCAGGTCGGCGAGCTGCTCGAACCACCACAGCGAGAGTGCGGTGAGCAGGCGACCCTTGTCCGGGATCGGCGTCGGCAGCGCCACGTCGTAGATCGAGATGCGGTCCGAGGCGACCAGGATCAGGTCGTCGCCGTCGGCGTAGACGTCCCGAACCTTGCCCGAGTGCAGAAGTTCCACGCGCCCTAGTACACCACGCGACATCGGGGGACCTGATTCGACCACCCGCGCCGGGGGCTGACCGGACGGACGTTGACACCTTCGTGCGCTCCCTGCGTGAATGGTGCCGCCGTACTCCCGCAGGTCCAGGAGACCCCCGTGCCCGTTGTTCCATCCCCGATCGACCGCCTCGGCGCCGACCCGGGCCGGCGCCGACTGCTCACCGCGCTGCTCGGTGCACCCCTGCTCACGTCCGCTGGGCTGGCCGGTTGCAGCGACGGGGCCGACACGTCGACCCAGGACGGGCCGGTCGAGCTGTCGGTCTTCTGGTGGGGCGGGACCAAACGGGCCGAGCTCACCGAGAAGGTGCTGCGGCTCTACTCGGATCGCAACCCCCGGGTCACCTTCCGGGTCACCTGGCAGGGCGCCGACGGCTACTACGAGCGGCTGGCCACCCAGGCGGCCGGCGGGAACGTACCGGACCTGATCCAGATCGACGACGCGGTGTTGACCGAGTACGCCCAACGCCAGATCATCCTCGACCTCACCGATCGGGTCGCCAACCACCACCTCGATCTGCGGAGCCTGCCGGAGGGCCTGATCCGCTCCGGCACGGTCCAGGGGCGGACGATGGCGGTGGCCGGCGGGCAGACCCACGCCGCCGTGGTCTTCAACCGGGACCTGCTGCGGGATCTGAAGGTGCCGGAGCCGCGGGCCGGAATGACCTGGGCCGACTACATCGCCTGGGCGGAGCAGGTCACCGAGACCAGCGAAGGTCAGGTGGCCGGCACCGTGGACGCGTCCGGTGACCACCGGGCGCTCTGGCTGTGGCTGCGATCGCAGGGTGGCGAATTCTACCGGGGCAACCAGCTCGGTTTCGGCGCGGACGAGCTGATCGCGTGGTTCGAGCTGTGGCAGCGGGCTCGCACCGCGCGGGCCACACCGGGTGCCGCGCTTGTCGAGCAGGTCGACAGCAGGGAGCTGAACCGGCAACTGGTGGTGACCGGGATGACCGCCGCGTCGTTCGCCTGGTCGCATCAGCTACCGGAGTTGCAGCGGCTCACCAAGGCCGAGCTGGGTGTGGTCGGGCTCCCCGGGCCGCCGGGTGCGCAGTGGGCACGCGCGTCGATGTACTGGGCCGCGTTCCGGGGCACCCGCCACCCGGACACCGTCACCGACGTGATCAACTTCTTGACCACGAACGGAGAGGCCGGCACCGTCCTCGGCCACGAACGCGGGCTGAATCCCAGCCTCGCCGTCCGCCGCTACACCGAGGGCAGCATCACCGACCCGGCCCAGCAGCGCGCCGCCGCGTTCGGCGCCAGCCTCGCCGACCAGCTCGGGCCGGCGCCGGCACCACCGTCGACGGGGCACGCCAGGGTGCGTACCCTGCTGGTCGCCGCCGCGGAGAGCATCCGCGTCAAGCGGGCCGGCACCCGGGCGGCCACCTCGCGTTTCCTCTCCCAGGCCAACGCCGCACTGGCGGCGTGACCCCGGCGGTCGGCCGACGGCCCGCCGCCGTCGACCGACCGATGGGGACGACCCGCTGCTCAGCGCGGCGGGCGGTTCCGACGATTGCGGGTCAGACGCAGCACCAGGAACACGATGACCCCGACCACCACCAGGCAGCAGAGCAGGCTGAGGATGCCGAAGCCGCCGCTGCCACGGGACCGCCGCCGCGCGGCCTCCACCACCACCTCGCCGGTGCCCGTGGACGCCCACGCCGCGACGGGCACGAAGACCGCCAGTACGGCCGCACCGAGGACCGTGCTCAGCCGGCCCCACCACTTACCGAAAGAAGACATGTGCCCATCCTCGCCGAAGGACGCAACCTAGGCACGTCGGTCCACGCCGAACCAGGGACCGAGATCGTCCGGAGCACCCCGGATCGCACGCAACGTGCCCGCAACCTGCCGGCAAAGATGATGATCTTTACATGAATCTCCGGAGGTGATCGGATTCGCGCATGGTCAACCCTGGAGGCGATGTGCGGCTCTCTCTCACCCGAAGATCTGCGGCAACAGCGGTCGGCGTCACCCTCGTCGCCGCTCTTCTGACCCCGACGACCGCCCACGGCGCCCCACCGTCCCCACCCCCTCCGAGGCCACCCGCCGCGACCGGCAACACGCCGCCCGCACCCGTCACCGTCACGCTGATCACCGGCGACCGGGTGACGGTAACCCCGGGCGTCGACGGCGCGGCCCCCGCGGTGGACGTCACACGCGCCCCGGGTGCCACCGGCCCGGTGCGCGTCGCCACCGAGCGCGGCGGCACCTACGTGTATCCCGACGAGGCCATGCCCTACCTGGCGACCGGTCGACTCGACAAGCAGCTGTTCGACGTCACCCGGTTGATCGCCCAGGGCTACGACGACGCGCGGACCAGCGAACTCCCCCTGATCGTCACCCGCACGACGGGCTCGGCGACGCTGCGGACCGGCACCACGCTGCCGGGCGCGCGGACCACACTGGAACTTCCGTCCGTCCGGGGCGAGGCGATCCGCACCAACCGGTCCACGGCCGCCGACTTCTGGTCGGCCCTCACCAGCGGCCCGGCACCAACCAGCCGCGGTGCCGCCCCGTCCACGCCGGCCTTCACCGCCGGGGTCGACAAGGTCTGGCTCGACGGCAAGGCCAACGCGTCCCTCGCCGACACCACCGCGCAGGTCGGCGCGCCCGCCGCCTGGGCCGCGGGAGGCACCGGCCGCGGTGTCCGGGTCGCCGTCCTGGACAGCGGGGTGGACACGACCCACCCGGATCTCGTGAACCGGGTGGTCGCGTCCCGCAGTTTCATCCCCGGCCAGGACGTGATCGACCGCAACGGGCACGGCACCCACACCGCCTCCACCGTCGCCGGCACCGGTGCCGCCTCCGGCGGGAAGGAACGCGGCGTCGCTCCCGACGCCGACCTGGTGGTGGGCAAGGTCCTCGACCAGAACGGCAGCGGGTCCATCTCCGGGATCATCGCGGGGATGGAGTGGGCGACGCGCACCGAACGCGCCAAGGTGGTCAACATGAGCCTCGGTGTGAGCGCGTGGCACACCCAGGACGACCCACTGAGCCAGTCCGTGAACCAGCTGACCGCCGAGACCGGCGCACTCTTCGTCGTCGCCGCCGGCAACAGCGGTCCCGACCCGTACACCCTCGGGGCACCGGCCACCGCGGACGCCGCACTCACCATCGGCGCGGTGGACGGCTCCGACCACCTGGCCGACTTCTCCAGTGCCGGGCCGCGGATGATCGACGAGGCTCTGAAGCCCGACCTGACCGCTCCCGGGGTGGACGTGTTGGCGGCGCGCTCGCAGCACATCCCCTGGGGCGAGGGCTACTACCAGACCGACAGCGGCACCTCCATGGCGGCGCCGCACGTCGCCGGGGCGGCAGCCCTGCTGGTCCAGAAACACCCGACGTGGAGTGGGCAGCAGATCAAGGACGCGCTGATGAGCACCAGCGTGCGCACGCCCGGCTACGACGCCTACCAGGCGGGCAGTGGCCGGCTGAACGTGGCCGGCGCCTACCACCAGGACCAGGTCATCGCGACCGGCTCGGTGGACGCCGGGCTGGTCAGGTCGTCCTCCGACACGCCACAGCGGCCGATCACGCGGAAGATCACCTACACCAACACCACTGCCGACCCGGTCCCGTTGGCACTCTCCGTCGACGGTGGCACCTCCCCCGCGCAGGCGTTCACCGCGGCCACCGACCGCGTGACGGTGCCGGCGAACGGCACCTCGACAGTCGACGTCGTGGTGAACCCGGGGGGTCTCCCGCCGGGCCGGTACTCCGCGCAGGTCACGGCCCGCTCCGCGACCGGCGAGGTCCACACGGCCGTGGGGGTCGTCGTCGAGGCGAAGAAGTACGACCTCACCATCCACCTGAAGGACCGCGCCGGCCGACCCATGAGCGGTGAGGTCGAGATCGTCAGCGCCGACGAGGGCTCCACCTTCGTGTGGGTGCCGGACGGCAAGCTGACCAGCCGCTGGGCTCCCGGCTCCTACACCGTCGTCGCCGCCGCCGACGTGCAGGGCCGCAACGGGCCCCGCTCCCTCGGGCTGGCGATGTTGACGGTTCCCGAGGTCGACCTGTCGACCGACCGGGTCGTGGAGCTCGACGCCTCGCGGGCACGCCAGGTGAAGGTGGCGACCGCCCAGCCGACCGCCGTCACCAACACCAGGATCGACGTCTACCGCTCCTTCACCTCACCGGAGCCGACGCCCACCGACTGGGCCGCCCTGCGCGAGACCTTCTGGCCCGGTGCCACCTACGACAGCCTGTGGGCCCTGCCGAGCAAGGAACGGGTGACGAGGGGCAGCTTCGTCCTCACCACCAGGATTCGCGCCGTGCAGACGCCGTTGGAGATCAGCTACGGCGGCCGACGCGTCAGCGATCCCCTCGTGCAGCCCGGTGCACGGCCACTGGCCGACGGCACCGCCCGCCTCGACGCCGTCTTCGCGGGCAACGGCGCGACGAGCGACTACGCCGGCCGGTCCGTCCGTGGCAGGGCCGTGGTCGTACGCGCCAACGACTCGGTGCCCCCCACGGACCAGGCGGCGTCGGCACACGCGGCCGGTGCGGCGATGCTTGTCGTGGTCAACGACCGCGAGGGCCGCCGGAGCGACTGGTACGGCAGCCCCGACGCCGTGCCGACCGGCCCGATCGCGGTCGCCTCGGTGAGCATGGACGAGGGCGAGGCGTTGATCCAGAAGATCGGCGCCGCCGGGCGCCACACGGTACGGCTGGCCGTGACGGCCCACCCCGCACCGAAATACCTGTACGACCTGGTGGACTACCACCGTGGCGGGGTGCCCAGGGACCCGTCCGCCCGGACCGGCCCCCGCGACCTCGCCCGGATCGACCTGACCTTCGCCCCGCCGCCGGGGAAGCAGTCCAGCGAGACGCGGATGGACTTCCCGCCCTACGAGTACGCGGCGGCCCGCTCGTTCCCGTTCGAGCCGGTCGCACCGGGGCCACGGACCGACTGGGTCTCCGCCGGTGACGGCGTCAGGTGGATGCAGTACGCCGACGTCGCCGACTGGGCGCGGTCGAACACGGAGGCGATCGCCTACCGTCCGGGCAGCGTCCAGCGGGACCGCTGGTTCGGGCCCATCACCCGGCCGCGCCTGCTCAGCACCGAGATCCCGTTCCGCGGTGAGACCGCCATGAGCGCGTACATCCAGGGGTTCGGCGACGCGGGGGCCGCGCACAGCGGCGGGGCCAGCATGCCGCAGGTCGTCACCTTCTATCAGGGCGACAGGGAGCTGACCCGGTTCGACGGCTGGCCGAAGGTCGGCGCGGGTGACCTGTCGCCGGAGAAACTGCCGTACCGGCTGGTCGTCGAGACCACGGGCAAGCCCGAGTTCAGCCCGTACTCGACAGCCACGCACACCGAGTGGCGCTTCGTCTCCGGTGGCACCACGGAGGTGCAGGCCATCCCGCTTGTCCAACTGGACTACGGAACGGACGTGGACGCGGCGGGTCGGGCGACGCGCAGGACCGACTTCTCCATCACGCCGGTGGTGGTGGGCAGCACCGCGGCACGTGACGCGGTGTCCTCGCTCACGTTGGAGGTCTCCTACGACGACGGGGCGACCTGGCAGCGGCAGGGCCTGACCGAGAAGCGGGGCACCTGGCAGGCGCACCTGAACGCGCCGCACCGGGCCGAATTCGTGTCCATCCGGGTCACCGCCAGGCAGCGCAGCGGCGACGGCGTCACCCAGCGCGTCACCCGGGCCTTCGGCCTCCGGTAACAACCGGGTGGGGCCGGTGCCTGCCGGGCACCGGCCCCACGACGACGTGCCGTGCGGCGCGGCCTCACCGGCTGTCGAAGAGGAACACCTGACCCCGCGCCAGGGAGTCACAGGCGAGCTGGACCAGTTGGGCGCCCGCCACTGCGGAGTTGTCCCGGAAGCCGACGCACAGGTTGCTGTGTACCGGTCGCAGCCGATAACCCCACAGCGGCGCGGCCACCGGCTCGACACGGAACAGCTGCCCGCGCCCGGTGGCGCAGTAGTCGTCGTAGAGCGGCGCGCCGACGCTCACCGATCCGTTCTGCACCCCCGTGCAGCCGGGCCCGTACACCTCGTGGTCGGTCGTGATCCGATAGGTGTCGCTCCCGGCCGCCACCAGAGTCATCCTCGGGAACTGGCTGCCGCACGACGGCTGCTGGTAGAGGTAGCCGCTGTCGCCACCCTGCTCGGTCAGGCACATGCCGCTGTGCACGGCGCGGATCCGCACCGGCCCCGGGGTGACGGCTGGCGGCAGACCAACGAGACCGGGCACCTCCTGCGCGGTGACGGCACGCGGGAGCACCCGCACCTCGTCGACGTCACCCGGCCAGAAGTCCGCCGCCGAGCCGTCGCGCAGCCCCCGGCCCAGCACGAGGGCACCGGTGGCCGGCCAACTCGCCACGTGGCTCGCCGTGCCGGCAAGCGTCCCGTTGACGTACAGCCGTAGTTGGCCGGCGGCGGCGTCGAAGACACCGGTCAGGTGCGTCCAACTGTCGACGCTCGCCGTCGAGGACACCGCCGCGTCGGTGGCCGCGCTGCCGCCCGGCTCGTCGACCCGGTCCATCCGGAAGGCCCACCGGCCGGTCGCGGCCTCGTAGCGCAGCCGGAACCGGCTGGTGTGCTGCCCGTCCTGGCCGACCGCGACGGCATCCCGACCGGCCCCGGCGAGTCGCACCCAGGCCGACACGGTGAAGCTGGCGTCCCCCGCCACCACCGGCCCCGCCGTGTACGCCACTCCGGACGTCCCGTCCAGGCGCACGCCCCCGTCGCGCACCTCCCGGTGGAAGGCCGCACCAGGTGCCAGGTAGAGCGAGTGACCGTTCCCGCTGGCATCCGTGCCGACCACACCTGTCGGCTCGTTCAGGTGCCACCACGCCTCCGGGCCGAACGGCTCGCCGGCCATCTCCTCGATGATCTTCTTGGGCGCCGCCGGGTAGTCGTAGAGCTGGACCTCGTCGAGCGCACCGGTCCAGGCGCCACGCCCGCCGGACACACCGTTCGCCTGGCCGACCAGGAGGGGACCGGAGGCGTTCCAGGTGCTGCGGTACGACGTACTGCCGGCCAGCCGACCGTTGAGGTAGATCCGCAACTCGCCCGCATCGTGGTCGTACACGCCGGCGAGGTGGGTCCAGGTGCCGAGTTGGGGAGCCGTGTTGGCCACCGCGACCCGCTCCGCCGCCGCCGTGCCGTCCGCCTCGCGGAGCACGAATGCCCACCGTCTGCGGGCACTGTCGTAGCGCAACACGAAACCGTTGCCGGCGACCCCGGCCTGGGCCACCGCGACCCGGTCCTGGCCGACCTGGTCCAGTCGGACCCAGGCCAGCACGGAGAAGCTCTGGCCGGTGTTCACCACCGGTCCGGTCGACCGACCGTAACTGGCCTCGACGCCGTTCAGCAGCACCGCGCCGCCGTGCCGCCCGGACGCCTGCCACGACGCCCCGCCGCTGAACGTGACGCTGCCGTCGGGGGCGCGTGTCGCCACGTCCCGGCCGATGACGCCCTGCCCCTCGTCGAGCGGCAGCTCGACAAGCGGCGCCGGCACCGATCGCAGATTGAAGCCGTACGACTGCGGCCAACCGAGGTTGTCGGCCCGGTCCACGGCGAGCACGCGGAGTTCGTACCCGCCGGGCTCCTGGCCGGTCCAGCGCAGCACAGCGCTGCCACCCGGTCGGTCCGCGGTCACCCGCCCGGTGAGGTAGCCGTCCGTGCCGCCGAGCTGGTATTCGAAGGCCACCACGTCCTGGTCGCCGTCCGCGTCGAACCGGAACACACCCGTGCGGTCGACCCTGGCGCCCGGCCCGGACGAGGGGAAGTCGACCGAGGTGACAGTCGGCACGGTGGTGGGACCTGTGGTGTCCACCGTGAACTCGCACCAGGGCCCCGGCGGCCCGGTGTCGATCTGGTCGTTGACCGTCGCCCGCCACCGGTACGTGCCGCCCTCGGCGAGCACCCAGTCGGGCACCTGGTAGGTCTTGATGTGCTCGGGCAGCCGCTCGCTGGTGTGCACGGGGGTGCCGTCCGGCGCCTGCACCTCGAAGGTGACCTGCTGGCCGCCGCCCTGGCTGCCCGACGCGAGATCCTCGGCCACCTCCACGGCCAGCACCGGCCCGAGGGTCCGTACCCAGGCCGTCGCCCCGGCACCGGAACAGCCGGACATGCTGTCGGTCGGCGTCATCACCGGCGTTTCCGGCACGGTGTTGAACTGCACCGCGAGCACCGGCTTGTTGTCGAAGGCCATCGCCCCGGAGATGCTCTGGTCGTCTCCGGTCAGGCCCAGCGTGAGCTGTCGCCAACTGTTCGCCGCCGCCTCGCGCATCAGGGCCCGCACGTCCACCTCCACCGTGCCGCCCGGACATTCGGGGCCGCCGCCCTTGCCGGTCCGCACGGTGCCGAGCAGCCGCTGCTCGGTGGGCGGATTCGACCAACTCGTCGACGGGCTGATCGGGCCGGTGAGGTGCGTTTGCAGGGCCTGCGGATAGCACGAGTAGGAGTACAGCTGGTTGAGGCTGAAGGCGGTGTTCTCCAGGATGGTCTTGCCGGCGAAGAACGCCGTGTCCATCTGGAAGTACGAGTGGTACATGTTGTACGAGGACTCCTGCGGGTCGTGCCCGACCCGGGCGTGATAATCGTCGATGTCCCACCACACCTGGGAGGGCAGCTCCCGGGAGGTCATCGCCCAGTGCTGGCGCTGGCCCGGTGAGGTTGGGTCGGCGCTGGCGGTGCCGGCCCGCAGTTCGGCGGTGAAGGTGCGGTCCGGGTTGGCGAAGACGGTCCGGTCCGGCGTACGCAGTGCGGGCATCTCGACGCGGCGGCCGAGCCGGACTGCCGACGCCGTGGCCGCCGACGCCGTGGCCGCCGGCCAGGACGACGGTGCCCCGGGGGCCGGTCGAGCCGTCGACCGGACCGGCCCCGGCGGGGCGACCAGCGGGGTTGCCGCCGCCCGGCCCTGCGGAGCGGGGAAGGGCACGGTCATGGCGGCAGCCACCAGGACGAACACCGCCACTGTGGCGACAGCTCGCCCGACCACGCCGAGCCGGATACTCTTCGACACCTGCCCTCCCCCGTCCCGCGTCAGCCGACGATCACGACGCCGCGTGGCGACCCGGCCGTCCGGGGGATCACCAAGCCACCCGACGAGCTTCCGGACCCACCACCGACCGGGCGCAGCGGCGACGACGAGCCCTTCGGCACCCCGTACGGCCCGCCGTACACCTGTGCCGGTCCCGGGCACGGCAACGGGTACCCGCAGGACGGCGCCTCCGCCAGCTCCTCCAGCCAGCCAAACGCGACACCGAAGCCTGACTTGCCGGGCGGCTTCTTGCCGGACTTCCCCTGCGGCTTTTCCTTGTCCGGCCCGTACTTGGGGAGCGAGTTCGCGCTGTTCGACGCCGCACCCGCCCAGACGCCACCCGCCGACGCCCCGCCCGCGCTCTTCGCCGGGTGGGCCAGCGTCGCCGCCAGCGACAGACCACCGCCGCTGGTGGAGGAACCCGTCGATTCCACCTCGTCCGCCGGTTGCCACTCCACCGGACGCGGCGAGATGCACTGGTCCCAACCACGGCAGGGCCGCTCGGCCAGGACGTACGCGCTCTGGCTCGGACTGCGCTGCTGGCAGGCGACGGCCGGCCCGGGGTTGTCGTACGAGCAGCCGTAGACCGGTGACTTCGACGCGTCCCGGGTGGAGTTCGGGGTGTAGACCTCGTGGATCATCTCCCAGCCGAGGTCACCGGCCGGGTCGACAGTGCCGCTGCACATCGACCCGAAGTTGGCGCAGGCCCACGGGTCGTAGAGGCCGTCCGCGGCCGGCGCCGGAATGCCCCGGTAGACCTTCAACCCGTTGGCGTCGCTGAACGAGACCGGGTTGCCACTGGCGTACGAGTAGCCCTGCACCTGCTGGGGGTCGTCGTGGTCCACGATCGGGTCGGCCGAGACGAACCCCCCGGTGTCCGGGTCGTACTCCCGAGCCCCGAGGTGGGTGAGACCGGTCGGGTCAGCCACCCCGCCGACGAAGTCCCGGCCGCCGGGCCAGGCGGCCGGGTCGACGCCGCGCTGTCCACCGAACGGCAGCCGGTAGCGGCGGGTGACGCCCAGCTCCTCGGCGTCGACGCTGACCCCGGCCGTGCCGTGCAGGTCGGTCACCAGCCAACTCAGCTCGGCACCGACGCGTACCGCCACCGGGTCACCGCCGAACCGGTAGTACCGGGTGCCGGTGACCGCGCCGGTACCGGTCGCGCGTAGTTCGGTGTCGCCCAGGTACAGCGTCGTACCGCCCGCGTCCCGACGCAGCAGCCGGGTGCCGTCGGCGTCGTACAGGTAACTGGTGCCGCCGGCACCCGTCGTGACCGACCCGAGGTGGCCCTCGGCATCCCAGTCGAGTTGCTGGGAGGTGCCGTCGACGCGACGACTCGTCTGGTTGCCGCTGGCGTCGTACCCGAAGGTGTCGGTCCCGGATTCGCCGGGGCCGCTGCTGGTCACCGCCCGCACGGTGTGCGGCTGGGCCGTCCCGGCGGCCGGGTGGTCGAACGTGCGGGTGATGTCCCCGCCCGCGAGGTGCCGCACCTCGGCCAGGCGGTTGCCGGTCCGGTCGTAGCCGTACGAGTGCCAGTACGGCGCCGCGCCGCCGAGACCGCTCACCGCGGGTGTCGCGCAGCCACCGGTCGGCGTCCAGGCGTCGGTGAGTCGGCGCAGGTGGTCGTAGCCGAAACACTGGGTGTCCGCCGCGCTCCCGTCGTCCGGTGCGTCCACGACCGATCGGACGTTGCCCGCGGGATCGTAGGTGTAGCCCAGCGCGGTCACCCGAGAGGTGTACTCGTCCTCCACGGTCGTCGACGTGGCGGTCAGCCGCCCGCTCGCGGCATCCCACTGCTGTGCCTGCCAGAGCCGCCGGCCGGATGCACCGGAGGTCCGGGAGATCGGTCGGCCGACGCCGTCCCTGGTGGTCGCCCCGACGTACCGACCGGCGCCGCTGGTCATGGTCGTCGGCAGGCCGAGCCCGTCGAAGCCGTAGACGAGGGTTTCCGCCGGCAGGCCGCCGCCACCGAAGATCGTGGTGCTGGTGACCTGGTCGGTCTCGTCGTACTGGTAGCCGGTCGCGTAGGTGCCGCCCAGGCCGGTCTCCGCCGCCGGGATCGTCACCGCGGTCCCGGTACGCCGACCACGCACGTCGTAGCCGGTCACCGCGTTCACGTACGCGTTCGCCCCGACGTGGCGGGTGGAGGCGGCGAGCAGCCCCCTGCCGTTGGGCGCGGTGTCGTACGCCCACCCGGCGAGCCGGGTCGCACCCTCGTCGGTGCTCGTCCGACGCCCGAGCGCGTCGTAGGTGTGGCTGAGTGTGCGCCCACGGGCGTCCGTCGTGGAGAGCACGTGCCCCTCGGCGTCGAACGTGCGCGTCGTCGCGCCGGTGTCGGGCGTCTCGGCCCGAACCTGGCGGCCACGCATGTCGTACGCGTACCGCCAGGTGTTGCCGGCCGGGTCGACCACGGTGGCCAACTGCCCACCCCGGGTGTAGCCGTACCGGGTGGCATCGTAGTTTCCGCTCGGCGTGTCACCCACGTACTGACGCCGCTCCACCACCCGGCCGGCCGCGTCCGCCAGGGTCATCGTCGCGGTGCCACCCTGGGGTGGGTCCACCGCCGTCCAGTTGCCGCCGTACGTGGTGCTGGTGCGCCACCTCTCCACGCCCCGGGACAGGAGGATCTCCGCCGCCGGCCGGCCCGCGCTGTCGTACACGGTGCGGGTCTGCGACTCGGCCGCGCTGTCGGGCAGGCCGAGCAGCGTGGTGCCGGGCGGCCCGCTGCGGTCGTACTGCGGTCCGGATCTGCGGTCCACCCGGCCCACCGGGTCGTACTGGACGTCGGTGAGCACCCGCCCACCGGCCGGCGAGGGGTCCTGGGTCTGCCGCAGCCGCAGCAGCCCGTCGTACACCTCGTAGCTGGTCCGGTAACCGCCGCCGGCCAGCAGGCTGCGCGTGGTCACCGCCGCCCCGCTGGAGCGCAGCAGGTACTCGTAGCGCAGGTTGGCCGGATCCGTGGTGGCCCGGCCGGGCAGCCAGACCGAGGTCGCCCGACCAAGCGCGTCGTACGCCCGGCTGGTCCGGCCGCCGTTGGCGTCCACCTCCGCGGTGACCGCACCGCGCAGCGGCTCCAGGGTCGTCGTGCTGGTGTGGCCGAGCGGGTTGGTCCGGACCAGCTGGGTCACCGGGCCACCCAGGGCCGGCGTGTAGGAGATGCCGGTCCGGTTGTTGCGGGCGTCGAACTCCTCGACGGGCCGTCCGTGCTGGTCGGCGACGACCCGGGACAGGGTCTGGTAGACCGGCGTCCCGGAAACCCAGGTGGCCGCCTCCTCCGTGCGGGTCAGGTCACCCTTCGTCGGCGCGGTGCCCCAGGCGTTCTCGTCGTAGTGGTAGCGCTGGTCGGAGATGAGATCACCGGGGTACGAGACGTCGCCGCCGCACCGCACGCCGACCTTCTGCACCCGGGAGACCTTGTCCACGATCCAGTCCGTCGTGTTGCGGGCATAGGTGTACGTGGTGCAGGTGTCGTCCCCGTCGAGCGACACGTCGCCCTGGTCGTCGACCTCGGTCAGCGTGCCGTGGTCCGGCTCGTGCGTGTAGACCACCCTGGTCCGGCGCACCCCACCGTCGGCCAGCGCGGTGTAGGTCTCCTCGGCCCGCTCGGCGACCAGGTGCGACTCCAGCGGCGTGCTCGTCGGCCGGTCCCGGCTGGCGGTCTCCCTGAGCTGCGTCGGCTCGGAGATCACCGTGGACACCCACCCGCCGCCCGCTCCCCGGTAGGTGGTCGTCTCGCGGGCGAAGCCGCGCCAGTAGGCCCGGTCGGGAAGGCTGCCACCACGCGAGTCGACCACCGACACGGTACGGGTTCCGCCCGCCGTCCGGTCGCCGTCCAGGCCGCGCAGGAACAGGTGCTCGGTCACCGTACGCAGATCAGGTGCCCCGGCCGCCGGTGGAGCGCCGGTCAGCACCCGGACCCGCTGGTAGCCGCGCCACTGTCCCCAACTCTTGCGGTCGGCGGGCACCAGTTCGGCGTCGTCGTACGCCCAGGCCGCGTCCCCGGCGCTGAGGTACTGGTACTGGGTGATCCGGTCCGGTCCGGTCGTCGCGTCGTCCTCGACGACCTGGGTGACAGCGGTCTTGATGAACCAGTCCGGCACGAGCTGCCCGCCGTCCGGCGTCCACTTCACCGGGAAACACCTGGTGGTGTTGGTGTCCGGGACGGGCAGCGCGGACCGGTCACACGGTTCCCGACCGTAGGAGACGGCGATCCGACCGCCCGTCTCGTTGGTGATCGTCGTGATCCGCCACTTGTTCATGGGCGAGATGTTCTCCAGCCCGTCGACCCGGTTGGCCCACCGTGTGCCGCCGAACGTTACGGCGGGCAGGCTGGTGTTGCCGCCCACGTGCCCGGTGCGCACGACGGACTGCAACCACAGCCCCGGGCTGGTGCCGTCACCGGTGTCCAGGTAGCCGTGGGTGAGCGTCCAGGAGTCGGCGTTCTGGTAGGCGGTGCCGACGCGCACCTGCGCGGTCACCGTCGCCAGCCGCTTGGTGCTCCAGAAGGTCGGCGTGGTGACCGCGCAGGACGCCGCCGAGCAGGCGGTGTCCCATGGCACGTCCGGCCAGTTCTGCGGCTGGGCCTGGGTGCAGGTGCTGCCCGGCAGGCACCGGTCGGCCGCGGTGAGCACCACCCGTGCTCCGGCGGGGGCGCTGGATCCGGCCCGCAGCCCGTACTCGATGCGCGCCAGGTTGCCACCGCGGACGTACGCGGTCGGGGTGGTGTCGTTGCGCGCGTAGTAGTTGATCTCCTGGTCGTAGTGGTAGGCCACCGCGTCGCCGTGCCGGTCGAGCACGTAGTCGAGATTCCAGCGGTACGCCTGCTGGCACCACGATGTGGCGAACGTCGACTGGTGGCAGGGCTCACCGGTCCCGTTGCCGAAGACCGGAACGGTGAACGCCGAGTTCGCCGCCGTGGTCCGGCCGAAGAAGTACTGCGTCCCGTCCGGTGCGGTCACCCGCCAGTGCTCGCCGTTGTCGTCGCCGTTGGACGCCCCGGTCAGCAGGGTGACCCGCCAGCCCCGGTCGTCGGCGAGGTGCCAGTTCTTGTTGTCGGTCGCCGACGTCTCCGGCACCAGCTCACCGGCTGCCAGGCCGGGCAGCACCAGCGTGGCGTTGGGGGCCTCCCAGCACAGGTCGCCACCGCTGCCCGTCCCACCGTCGTCGCGGCAGGCCCGGTACGACCGTTCGATGAACCCGCTGGGCAGGTCGAAGCCCTCACCCACCCAGGACGGTTGGTTGTTCGTCGCCACCACCCGGCCGTCCACACTGCCGGAGGAGTAGGCCAGGGAGACCTCCGGCGCGCGGCCCGGCATGGGCGGCAGTGCCATCGGGTACGACCAGTTGAAGTCGCCGGACTGGAGCCCCACCTGCCAGGTGGCCGAGGGGGCGAGCGACGTCGGCTGGAAGGTGCCCGCACTGCCGCTGGGCGCGGCGGCCAGGGCGTACAGCCCGTCGCTCACCTTCGCCCGCACCCGCCCGGTGACCGCGTCGTTGGTGCTGGCCAGCGGGGTTGGCGCGCAGTTGCCTGCGGAGGCGGTGGTCAGCGCGCACTCCGGCAGCCGGAGCAGCCGCAACCGCGAGCCGTAGTCGCCGCCGTAGGCGTGCCGGAAGCCCGAGTAGTCCACCTCCACCGACGCCGGGCCCACCGCATCGCCGACGTGTGCCAGCCGCAGCACCACTCCCCGTACGCCGGCCGCCGCGCTGGCCTTGCGGTCCAACACCTCGACCCGGACGGTCGTCTCCGGCCGGGCACCGGACACCCGGGTCGTCGACGGACCGGCGGCATCCGGGTGGCCCACCCGGATCGGCAGGTCGCCGGCCCGCTGCCAGGACGGTGTGGCGTCCGACTTGACCGCCGCCGCGCTCACCGCGGGCAAACTCACCTCGGCGGTGCCGGCGGTCGGCCAGCTCACCGCCGGGGCCTTCCGCAGGGTGCTGGTGGCGCTGGGATCGGCGGCCGGTACGGGTGCCGGCCGGGCCGCCGAGAGCGCCGGGCCGGACGGTATCGCCTGTGGTTTCGGGGCTGCGGGGCGGGCGGCCGAGGCGGGCCCGCTCCACAGCGACGACGCGACCAGCGCTACTGCCACCCCCGTGGCCATCATGGACAGATATCCGCGCGGTGCGCGCATCTCAACCTCCGCTAATTGCCGCCGGTTGGGCAGCGATCGACCAGAAGAGCCGAATTCGACAGGCTGAAGGGCAGCCCTGTCCCGCGTCGACGTCACGTCAGATGGCGTTCTCGTAGAACCAACCGGCCAACTCGCCGCCGATCCATCCGCCGACGACACCACCAGCAGCCGCACAAAGCGGCCCGACCGGCCCACACGCCGAGAAGCCAATGATCGCTCCCACCGCCGTACCGGCAGCTTCCGCAACCAACGTCCCGCCCTGCTTTGCCGCGGCCTGCCAGGGATCCATGCCGGTCTTGATGTCGGCATAGAACTCGACACCTTTCTCAACCACATTCGCGCCTTTCCCGAGCCCCTTCAGCCCACCAAGGCCGTAGTCGACCTTGGGCAGCTTTCCCACGCCCGCAGCCTTCTTCGCCGGGTTCTCGCTACGCAACGCTTCATCCAGCGCCTTGTCGCGCTGCTTGTTCCGGCGCTTCGCGACCTCCTCGGCGACATCACCCACCTGGGACGTGTGCTTCATTGGGGTCTTAATCTTTTCCGCAGCATCTTTTATGTATTGTTTTCTCATTGCTGCGGCCTTTCCCTTCCACTGCTGCGCCTGGATCTTCCGCGCTCTGGCGTTGGCCTTCTCCGCCGCCTTCACCCGCTTCTTCGCGGTCGACGCCCCGCCCCGCTTCTCCATGCGATCCAACTGGGCGTCCTTGGCCAACAGCCGCTTTCGGGCCGCGGCGTTCGAGGCGTTCGGCCTCTTCGCGACAGTCGCCTTCGGCCGGGGCTTCGGCGCCGCCGGCTTGGCCTTGGGCTTCGGCTTGACGAACGTGGTGCACTTCTCGTTCGCGCAGGCGCGCAGGCCGTCGGCGTCGGCGTAGGTCGCCGGGCTGTTGTTGGCGTACGCGTACCCGTGCATCTGCTGCGGGTCCTCGTCGTCGATGACGGGGTCGACGGAGAGGAACCGGCCCGTTGCCGGGTCGTACTCGCGGGCGCCCAGGTGCACCAGGCCGGTGGGGTCCGCCGACCCGCCGACGAAGCCGCGCTGACCGGGCCAGGTGGTCGGCTTCGCTCCCCGGGACTCACCGAACGGCAGCGAGTAGCGGCGGGTGACGGCGAGGGTGTCCGCTCGGATGGCGGTGTCGGCGGTGCCGTGGTGATCGGAGACGAGCCAGCTCAACCCGTCCGAGCCGGTGCCGGTGCGTACCGCGAACGTGCCACCGCCCTGGCTGTAGTACCGGGTCGCGTTGACCAGCCCGCTGCCGGCCTCCCGGCGCAGCTCCGTCGCTCCGAGGTAGACGGTGGTGCCGGTCCGGTCCCGGCTGACGATGCGGTTGCCCTCCGCGTCGTACAGGTAGTCGGTGGTGGTGCCGTTCTCGGTCGCCGACACCAGGTGGCCCTCGGCGTCCCAGTCGAAGGACTGCGTCCGGCCGGCGGCGGTACGAGCTGTGGTGTTGCCGTCGCTGTCGTAGCTGTAGGTGTCGGTACGCGAGCCGCCCGGCCCGGTGGTGGCGACCGACCGCAGCGTGTGCGGCTGGGCCGAGCCGGCATCCGGGTAGCCGTAGGTGCGGGTGGTGTCTCCGGTGGCGGCGTGTTGCACCTCGGCGAGCCGGTTGCCCACCTTGTCGTAGCGGTACGAGTGCCAGTACGGGGCCGGCCCGCCGAGTGCCGCGGTCTCCGGGGCGGCTGCGCAGTCGCCCGAGGCCGGCGTCCACGCCTCGGTCATCCGGCGCAGGTAGTCGGCGCGGAAGCACTGCGTGTCGGCGGTGACCCCGTCCGGTGCGTCGGTGACCGAGAGCAGGTTGCCCGCCGGGTCCCAGGTGTAGCTACGGGCGCTGACCTGCGGATCGTCGTCGGTCTCCCGGATCACCGATGTGCGGGCCAGCCGTCGGGTCACCTCGTCGCGCTGGTAGGACTGCCAGACCTGGCTGCCCGCCGCCCCGAGGGTCACCGAGGACACGTCGCCGAACCTGTCGTAGGAGGTGCCGGCGACGTACTGGGCCAGCCCGGTGAGCGTGCTGGGCAGGTCGGAGGAGGCGTCGTAGCCCTGGGTCAGGGTCTCCGCGCCGAGCCCGCCGGCCGCCGGCAACGTGGTCTTGGTGATCCGGCCGGACGTGTCGTACTCGATTGTCGTGTCGTAGCTGCCGCCGAGCCCGGTCTCGCTCGCCGGGACGGTGACCCGGCTGCCGGTGGGCAGCCCGGTCGCGGCCAGGTAGCCGAGCGCCTCGCTGCTGTAGACGTCGGTGCCGACGAACCGCTTCGCGGCGACCGGCAGCCCCTTGCCGCCGGGCAGCGAGTCGTACGTCCACTCGCTCAGCTTCGTGCCGGTGGCGGACCCCTCGCGGACGGTGGTCCGACGGTCGAGCGCGTCGTAGGTGTTGACCAGGGTCCGGCCGCGCGAGTCGGTGCTGGAGACCAGCCGGTCACCGTTGTCGTAGGTGAAGGTGTTCGTCCCGGTGTCCGGGTCCTCAGCCCGGATCTTGCGGTCCCGCAGGTCGTAGCCGTACCGCCAGGTGTTGCCGGCCGGGTCGGTGACCGTGGCCTGCTCCCCCGACCTGGTGTAGGTGTAGCGGGTGGCGTCGTAGGCGCCGGTCGGGCCGGTGCCGGTGTACTGGCGCAGCTCGACAGCCTGCCCGTCGGCGTCGAAGATCTCCATGGTCGGGGTTTCGCCGTCGGGCGGGTCGACAGCCGTCCAGTTGCCGCCGTAGGTGGTGCTGGTCCGCCACTTCTCCACACCCCGCGACACCAGGATCTCCGCCGTCTGCCGACCCGCGCCGTCGTAGAGGTAGCGGTTCTGCGCGACCAGGTTCGAATCCGCAGGTGCGGCGACGAGGGTCGTGCTGGGCGCGGCGCTGTTCCAGTACGCCGGGTTGGTCTTCACCACCTCGCCGCGACTGTTGTAGAACGTGTCGGTGACCAGCCGGCCGCCCGTCGCGGAGGGGGCCTGCGTCTGGCGGGCCCGCAGGAAGCCGTCCATGATGCTGTTGCCGTCCCGGTACGCGCCGTTGGGTCGCAGCGTGCTGGTGGTCACCGCGCTGGCGCCGTTGTTGCGGATCAGGTAGGCGAACTTCGCGTGCGGGCTGTCGCCGGCGGACCTGGATCGGCCCGGGGCCCAGGCGGCGACGACCCGGCCCAGTGGGTCGTAGCTCAGCTCGGTACGCCGGCCGTTGGCGTCCACGGTGGTCGTGGCGTCGCCGAGCAGCGGGTCGAGGTTGACAGTGCTGGTGTGCCCGAGCGCGTTGGTGGTGGTCACCCTGGTGACCGGCCCACCGACCTCCGGCGTGAAGGTGACCTGGTCGGTGTTGCCGAGCGCGTCGGTCGCCGTGGTCGTGCGGCCGTGTTTGTCCAGCTTGACGCTGCGGCCACTGACGTACACCGGGCCGTTCGACCAGGAGGCGAGTTCCTCGACCGCGGTGACGTCCCCGACGGTCGGCGGCGCCCCCCAGGTCTTGCTGTCGTCGTAGTAGTAGCGCTGGTCGGAGAGCAGGTCCCCGGGGTAGGACACGTCCGCGCCGCAGCGCACCCCGACGGTGCGGACCCGGGACTCCGCGTCGATGATCCAGGCGTCCCTGTTGCTGGTGTAGGTGTAGTCGGTGCAGGTGTCGTCGGCGTCGGTGGCGACGTCGCCGAGGTCGTTCGTCTGCTCCAGGGTGCCGTTGGCGTCGAACTTCTGGACCGACTCGGTGACGCGTTCGGTGCCGTCGGCCAACGCGACGTACGCCCGCTGGGACAACTCCTCGACCAGGTACGCCTTGAGCTGGGTGCCGTCGCGGCGGTCCCGGGTCGCCGTCGTCGCCAGCATGGTGGGCTCCGAGATCGTCCGCTCGGTCCAGGCGCCGCTGGTGCCGTTGTACTCGGTCACCTCCCGGGCGAAGCCACGCCAGTACGCCTCGTCCACCTTCTTCTTCCCGGTCGAGTCGGTCACCTCGACGTCACGAGTGCCGGTGCTGGTCCGGTCGCCGTGCATGCCCCGCAGGAACAGGTGCTCCGTCCGGGTCTGTTCGCCGCCGTTGGGATCACCGGTGCGCACCACCACCCGCTGGAAGCCACGCCACTGCCCCCAGGTGCGGAACCGGTTCGGGGTCAGTTCCGTGTCGTCGTGGTGCCAGGCCGCCGCGCCGACGTACTCGTACTGGGTGATCTCGTCCGGGTTCTCGACCAACCGGTCGTCCTCGACGACCTGGCTGACCACGAACTTCCGGAACCAGTCGAGCTGCGGATCGACCGCGCCCGACCGCCCCCAGAACGCGGGGAAGCACGTCCCGGCGTTCTGGTCCGGGGCCGGCAACGCCGACCGGGTGCAGGGCACCTCGGTGTAGCTGATCCGGACCTGACCGCCGGTCTCGTTGGTGACCCCCACGAGGCGCCACTTGTTCATCGGGGCGTCGCCGTTGTCGTCGACGGTGTCGACCCGGTTGGCCCTGCGCTCGCCCGTGAAGGTCATCGGCGGCAGGCTCGCCGTACCGCCGACGTGCCCGGTTCGCACGATCGAGTCGAGCCACAGCGAGGCGGTGGTGATGTCACCGGTGGCCGGGAAGGAGTGGGTGAGCGTCCACGACTCCACGGGCTGGTAGCTGCCACCGGAGCGGACCTGGGTGGTGACCTTGGCCAGCCGCTTGCTGATCCAGAACGTCGGCGAGACGACCTGGCAGGGCGTACCGGCGCAGGCCCGGTCCCACGGCGTGTCCGGCCAGTTCTGTGGTTGGGCCTGGGTGCAGGTGCTGCCCGGGACGCAGCGGTCGGCGACGGAGAACACCACCCGCGCCGACGCGGGCGCGGCCGAGTCGGTCCGCAGGCCGTATTCGATCCGGTCCAGGTAACCACCCCTGGTGTACGGCGTGGGAGTGGCGCCGCCGCGGGCGTAGTTGTTCGTCTCCCGCTGGTAGAAGTACGCCATCGCGTCGCCGTGCCGGTCCACGACGTAGTCGAGGTTCCACCGGTACGCCTGCTGGCACCACGACGCCGCGAACGTCGACTGGTGACACGGCTCGTCCTTGCCCCCCACCACGTTGTTGCCGTAGACCGGGACGGTCCAGGTGGAGTTCGCGGCCGGGGCGCGGCCGAAGAAGTACTGCGTGCCGTCCGGTGCGGTCAGTTTCCAGTGCTCGCCGTCGTTGTCGCCGTTGCCCGCGTTCGCGTCGGTCAGCCGCTCGATGCGCCAGCCCTCGTCGCGCTCGGCGTGCCAGTGCCCCGTGGCGTCGTCGAGGACCAGCTCGCCGCTCATCCCGGGCAGCGACACCGTGGCGTTGTCGGACCGCCAGCACAGTTCCTCCGAGCCGGCCTGCCCGTCCTCCTTGCACGCCACGTAGGACCGCTCGATGAACCCGCCCTGGAGGTCGAAACCCTCCCCCGCCCAGGACGGCTGGTTGTTCGTGGAGGCGGTCCGCCCGTCCACCGCGCCGGAGGAGTAGCCGAGCGCGATGCCGGGCGTCAGACCCGGCATCGCGGGTGCGCTCATCGGGTACTGCCAGCCGAAGTCGCCCGACTCCAAGCCGACCGACCAGGCGGCCGACGGGGCGAGCGAGGTGGGTTGGAAGCTTCCCGAACTGCCACCGGACGCGGCGGTGACGGCGAACAGACCGGCGTCGACCCGCGCGCCGACCCGCGCGTTGCGAGTGTCGTTGCGGGAGGGCACCGGTTCGCCCCTGGCGCATCCGGCGACCTCGGGAGTGGACAGCACGCACTCGGGCAGTCGCACCACGCCGAGCCGGGCGGCCCAGTCGCCGCCGTACGCGTTGCGGAACCCGGAATAGTCGAACTCCACGTCCACCGGGGCGACACCAGCCGGGCGGGCGCCCGCGGTCGCCCCGCCCGACGCCAGCCGCACCAGGACCCCGGGTACTCCGGCCCGACGCGCGGCAGCCTGGTCCAGCACCTCCACCCGTACCCGACCGGCGGTGGTGTCGGTGCGCCGCGTCGCCGCGTCGCGCTGCCCGGCCACCCAGACCGGCAGGCTCCCCACCCGGGCCGGCGCCGCGCCCGTCCCCGGCCGGTCGACCTCGACGGCACCCGGCGCGGGCCAGGTCACCGCGGGTGCCGACCGCACAGCCGCGACGTCCTCCGGGCCGGGCCGCGCGGCGGCCCAGGTCGGTGCCGCCCGCAGCGGCACCGAGGCGGGTGCCGCCTGCGCCCCCGGAGGCCCGACCCGGTTCGGGCCCGCGTACGCGGGTGCGACGCCGCCCCCGGAATTGACCAGGACGACGGCCAGGAACGCGGCAGTCGTGGCGAACAAGAATCGGATCCCCCGTGCAGCCGTCATTCGCGTCTCCCCGATGTCAACCAGCCGCCGTCCGCGCCCACCCGGCGCGGGATCGCAGCGTGGCATCCGGGTTCTCACAGGTCACTCACAGCGACCTGACGGCCAGGCTCGCGGAATGACCGGGGTCCGGGGGCGGCTTTTCCGGGCCAACGGGTACGCCGCTGCCCGGCTTAGAATTTCGTCGATGCAGGAGGACGTCGTTTCGGTGGCTGTGCTGGGGCCACTGCGGGTCAGCGTGGGCGGCAGCACGGTTGCGCTACCCGGGCCGGGGCCACGCATGCTGCTCGGCGTGCTGGCGCTGTCACCGGGCCAGCCGGTGAATCCGGATCAGCTCGTCGAGCTGATCTGGGGCCCGGACCGGGGCAGCCAGGCCGCACTGCACACGAGCGTCTACCGGCTGCGCGCCTGGCTACGCGACAGGTTCGCCGACCGCGTCACGTTGGAGCGGGCCGACGACGGCTACCTGCTGCGCACCCCGCGCTGCGACGTGGACACCGCGGCGTTTCGCGACCTGGTCGTCCAGGGCGCGGCGGGCGTCGAGAGCGAGCGGATAGCCGCCCTGGACCGCGCCCTGGACCTGTGGCGAGGCCCGGTCCTCGGCTCGGCGGTGAGCTGGCTGCACGACGCTCCGATGGTGGTCGCCCTCGAACGCGAGCGGCAGGCCGCCGCCCGCGACCTGGCCGACCTCTGCCTGCGGGTGGGCGACCCCTCGGTGGCGGTACGACAACTGCAACGCCTCGTCGACGCCCACCTGTTCGACGAACCCCTGCACGCGCTGCTGATCCGGGCGCTCGGCGCAAACGGCGCGGTGGCCGATGCCCTCCGCCTCTACGACCAACTCCGCGCCCGGCTGGCCACGGAGCTGGGGATCGACCCGAGTCAGGAGCTTCAGCGCCTGTACCAGCAGCTGCTCTGCGCCGAGACGACGCCGGCCGCAAGCGATCCGGGCGCGTCGGCGCTGATCCACCCGACACCGCGCCAGCTACCCGCACCACCACCCGAGTTCACCGGGCGCGACGAGGAGGTGGCGGCGCTCTGCGCGGCGCTGCTGCACCCCCGCGACGACCACCCACCACTTGTCGCCGTGGACGGGGTGGCGGGGGTCGGAAAATCCGCGCTCGCCCTGCACGTGGCCAGCCGCGTCGCCGGTTCGTTCCCGGACGGTCAGCTCTACGTCAACCTCCAGGGCGCGGGCGTCGGGATGCCGCCCCTGGAGCCGTCCGCGATCGTCGGTCGATGGCTGCGGCAGCTCGGCGTCGCGGGCAGTGCGGTGCCCGCGCAGCTTGCGGACGCGGCCGCGCTGTGGCGCTCACTGCTGGCCGGCAAGCGGCTTCTGCTGCTGTTCGACGACGCCGTGTCGCCGGAGCAGATCCGGGCCCTGCTGCCGTCCGGGCCCGGTTGTGCCACGTTGGTCACCAGCAGATCGGTGCTGTCGACACTCGACTGCACGAGTTTCGTTCGGCTACAACCGCTGACCACCGACGACGCGGTCACGCTGATCAGTCGACTGGTGGGCGAGCGGCGGGTGTCCGACGATCCCGCCGCCACCGACATGATCGTCAACCTGTGCGAGCACCTTCCGCTGCTCCTGCGGATCGTGAGCGCCCGGCTGATGGCCCGCCCGTCCTGGACGATCCAGGCGATTGCCGACCGTCTCAGTCAGGAACAACGACGCCTGGACGAGTTGCAGGTCGACAACCTGAGCATGCGGGCCAGCCTGGCGGTCGGCCTGCGGGGCGCCGGCGACGACGCGATACGCGGGTTCCCGTTCCTCGGCCTGCTCGGGGTGCCCGAGTTCGACCTCGCGCTCGCCGCGGCACTCGCCGGGAGCACGCTCACCGACACCGAGGCCGCCATGGAGCGGCTCGTCGACGCCCGCCTTGTCGACTCCCCCGCGCCGAATCGTTTCCGGATGCACGACGTGATCCGCCTCTACGCCCGCGACCAGGCCGAGCGTCACCTCACCGACACCGAACGGCGGGCTGCCCTCGGTCGTGCCTTGGCCCACTACCTCTCGGTCGCCGAGCAGGCGAGGTTCCTTCTCGATCCGAACGAACCCGTGGACCTCCAGGTCGGCCCGGCTCCCACCCACCCGGCGGGGTTCAGCCTGCCCGACCGGGCGGCCGCGAGGGAGTGGATCGACGCCAACGCCCCGCACCTGCCCGATGTCGTGGCGGGCCTGGCCGCCGGGGCGGAGCACACCGCCGGCGCCGCCCGCCTCGCCCTGCTGGCCTACCCGGCCCTCGCGATCCGCGACCACTGGCCCGAGATGATCCGCCTCGACCGGATCGCGATTCGCGCCGCGCGGGCCGCCGGCCAGCCGGAGGTGGAGGCGTTGGCGCGCAACCACCTCGGCATGGCGTACGGGCAGACCAACCAGCTCGACGAGGGCCTTGCCGAGTTCCGCACCGCCCTGGAGCTGTGGGAAGGGCTCGACGACAGGCATCACACGGCCAAGGTGCTCAACAACCTCGGCATCCTCAACCGCATGCGGGGTGACCTGACAGAGTCCGCGCGCTGCCACGAGCGCTGCATCACCCAGTTCAACGCTCTGGGCGACAGTAACAACGAGGCCCGCGGCCTCCAGAATCTCGCGGTGGTCGAGCGCCGTCTCGGTCGGTACGCCAACGCGGTCGCCGCCTGCGAGCAGGCGGTCGAGATCTTCCGCCGCCTGGGTGACGACTACCGCCTGGGCCTGACGCTTGGCGCGCTCGCGGACTGCGTCCGGCTGATCGGGCGTCCCCGTGACTCGGTCGCCATCTTTCAGGAGGGCCTGCTCGTCCTGCGGCAGTGCGGCAATCGCTTCGGGGAGGCCCAGCAGTTGTGGGGGCTCGGTCTTGCGCTGGACGCCCTGGGTGATCGACTCCAGGCCCGGTCGCACTGGCAGTCGGCCCTCGAAGTCCTGCGCGACTGCGGGTACGTCGGCGACGACGACATCAAGGCGATCATGGCGGAGCCGACGCCGAGCACGCCCGCTGCCATCCGCAACAGCACGTAGCTGCGACCAGGGGTGGGCCTACCCACCAACGAACGAGGGCCCGTCTCCAGAAAAATCTGGGGACGGGCCCTCGCCGGTGTGGTAGCGGGGACAGGATTTGAACCTGCGACCTCTGGGTTATGAGCCCAGCGAGCTACCGAGCTGCTCCACCCCGCGTCGACTGGTTAACCCTAACCCATCCCGGTCGGCGATGATCAGCCGGGGGTCGGCACCCGTCGTGGGTGCGTCGCCCGCGCAAGAAGAAGCCCGCCTCCCCGAGGTGCGGGAGACGGGCTTCACTTTGTAGCGGGGACAGGATTTGAACCTGCGACCTCTGGGTTATGAGCCCAGCGAGCTACCGAGCTGCTCCACCCCGCGTCGGCTCGCTAACCGTAGCGCACCACCCCCGGGCCCCGCAAAACGACATCTGAATCCGCCGGATCGCGATCCGGCACGCCGGGGTCAACCGAGCCAGGCCTCGACGGCGTCGACCGCGCGGCGACTGTCCGCGTCGACCTGTGTACGCGGGCTGGACCCGGTCTCCCAGCCCTTCTCCCAGAGCGTGGTCACCACGTCGCCGACCCGGATCGCCCGGACCAGCCGGACCTCCTCCCCGCCGGTCGGGTCGCCGTTGCGGTCCTGAGCCGGCTTCCGCAGCTCGAACAGCACCGACTCGTCGCCGTACCCGACGTCGCTGAGCAGCCGTTGCCTGCTCGGCACCGGCGGGACCTGGAGACGCAGTGCCGGCTGCTCGGGGCAGTCGCGCACCGCCCGCCGCAACTCCTCCAGCACGTGTGTGGCTCGCCCGGCCCGGTAGACGGTGATGGAGTGCGCGTAGCTGCCGTCCGGGTCGTTCCCCTGGGGCGTTTTCGGCAGCTTGAAGACCAACGACCGGGTGCGCCGGTGCAGGATCGGTTCGCTCGGGAGGTGGGCACCGCACAGGCCCGGCAACGCGGCCACGTCTCGGTAGTCCGGCGCGATGCCGGTCTGGTTGGCCGGCGGGAGCGTGAAGAACGCCCGATCCGGAATGCCGCCGGGAACCCGCGGAGACTCGGGGGTCGTACCCGGAGGTCGGCCCGGCGTGGCGGACGGCGACGGCGACCCGGCAGTCACGTTCGGCGCGGGAATCGTCGGTGTGCCGGCCGGCGGGGCGACGGGCGTCGGCGTCGGCATGGCGACCACCTGGGTACCGATCACCACGCCACCCACCAGCAACGCCGCGGCGAGGGCACCCCCGGCCGCGCGCAGCCGGGCCCGCCGGTCCGCCCGCCGCCGCAGCACGTCGGGAACGCCCAGGTCACCGGCATCGGCGTCGGCGGCGAGGCGCCGATACCACTCGGCAAGTTCACGCGACATCGCTGGTCTCCAATTCCATCTTGGCGAGATCGGGCAGCAGCGCGGCAAGCCGGGCCCGGCCCCGGGAGAGCCAGGACTTCACCGTGCCGACGGGCGCGCCGACCTCGCGGGCGATCTCTTCCACCGGCATGTCGAACAGGTAGTGCAGGGCCAACGCCTGCCGGTGGTTCGCCGGCAGTTGGCGCAGCGCCTGGAGCAGCAGCACGCTGTCCTCGTTGGGCGGCGGGGCCGCCGGTGGGGGCCCCGCCAACCGCAACGCCCCGCGCAGGCCGCGCAGCCGACGCCAGCGGTCGGTCGCCAACCGCGCGACCACCAGCCGCAGCCACGCCTCCGGCGCGGGATGTGCCGCCAGCCGCCCCCAGTGCCGCCAGGCCCGGGTGTACGCCTCCTGCACCAGGTCCTGCGCCTCGTTGTGATCGCCGGCGACCGCATAGCCGTACCTCGCCATCCGCCGCGCCGTGCCGCGGTAGAAGTCATCGAAGCTCTGCGTGTCCCGCAAGACTGTTCCCCCTCGTCGCACACCGTCGACCTGAGGACGGCGGGCCGGTGTCACAGGTTGCGGTCGGTCGAACTTTTTTCGGCGCGGCGACGGGCGGACAGCCGGCCGGACGACAGCGGAGCCCCCGTCGTGCGGACCGGGATGGTCCGACGACGGGGGCTCCGAGAGTCGCAGCCGACGACTGCGGTCAGCCGCCCGCGCTCGGGCTGCCGCTGGGCGACGGTGACGCGCCGCCGCTCGGTGCCGCGCTACCACTGGGCGCCCCCGTCGGGTTGGCGGCCTGCTGCGCCTGCTGGAACGCGGTCAGCGCCTCGTCCAGCGCCTTGAGCGCGCGCCCGTACCGCTCGAAGTCACCAGAGGTCTGCGCGGCCCGGACCTCGGTGATCGCGCTCTGCACCCGGTCGGCGGCCGTGGCCAACGGACCCGTCGGCGGCGGGGTGCCGGTGCCGGCGCTCGGCGTCGGCGTGGGGGTCGTCGGCGTGGGGGTCGTCGGCGTTGTCGGGTTGCCCCCGGTGGTCGGTGGCGGCGACGTGCCCTGCCCGGCCTTCTTGCCCTGCTCCACCAACTGCTTGATGCCGTCGTTGATGTTGTCGGCGAGCGCCACGAAGGAGCCGCCGTCACCGTAGGAGAGCAGCACCTTCTGCAACAGCGGGTACGCGTCCTGCTGGTTGCTCTTCACGTAGACCGGCTCGACGTACAGCATGCCGTCGGCGAAGGGCAACGAGAGCAGGTTGCCGTACTGCACCTGCGCCTGGTTACTGGAGAGCAGGTTGAGCTGCTGACGGATGTTGGCGTTGTTCGTCATCTGTTGGTGCACCTGCACCGGGCCGGAGATCCGGGTCTGATCCGGCAACTCCAGCACCTCCAGCCGGGGATTCCCGTCGACGTACGAGCCGGAGATCAGGGCGGCCAGGTTCTGCCGACCGTTCGGGGTGACCGCGGCGGTGAGCTGGAACCGGGGGCTCTCCTGCCCGGGGAACTGGGTGAACAGGTAGTACGGAGGCTGCTTCTGGCCGCTGTCCGGGGCGTCCGGCACGGTCGGCACCTGCCAGAAGTCCTGGGCGGAGTAGAAGTCGCCCGGGTTGGTCACGTGGAACTTGGTGAGCAGGTTGCGCTGCACCTTGAACATGTCCGCCGGGTAGCGCAGGTGCTCGGTCAACTCGACCGGGATGTCCGCCTTGGGCAGCACCAGGTCACCGCCGAACGCCTTGTTCCACGCCTTGAGCACCGGGTCGGTGTCGTCGTACTCGTAGAGCTTCACGGTGCCGTCGTACGCGTCGACGGTGGCCTTCACCGAGTTGCGCATGTAGTTGACGTTCTCCCGGGCCAACTGGAAGGTGCCCCGGTTGGTCAACTCGTCGGTGGTCTCGGTCTGCAGGTTGACCCGCTCGGCGTACGGGTAGGTGGCCGCCGTGGTGTAGCCGTCGACGATCCACTGCACCCGACCGCCGACCACCGCCGGGTACGGGTCGCCGTCGAGGGTGAGGAACGGCGCGACCTTCTCCACCCGGTCCCGCGGATTACGCACGTAGAGCAGCTTGGAGTCCTTGTTGACCGCCTCGGAGAGCAGGAAGTTCGACTCCTGCTCCTTGATGGCGTACAGCAGCCGGCGGGTGAAGGACCCGATCTCGACGCCGCCCTCACCGGTGTAGGTGTAGGACTCGCCGCCACCCTCACCGACCGGCCTGTCGAACTCGGCCTTCTTGTTCGGGTCGGCCTGACCGACGATCGCGTAGTCGTCGGGCGCCATCCGCTCGCCGTAGTAGATGCGCGGCTGCTTGGCCGGGATCTGCTCGGTCTGCGAGGAGCACGCCTCCTGGGTCTTCTCGCCGAGGAAGCCGGAGACGAAGAACGGCTGCCCGCCGCAGACCACCTGGTTGGCCGGGGCGGCCACCAGCCCGTACCCGTGGGTGTAGACGGTGTGCCGGTTGATCCAGGTGTTCTGCTGGTCAGTCAGCTCGCCGTAGTTGATCTCCCGGACGCCGACCACGTAGTCGGAGACCTTCCCGTTCACCCCGTAGCGGTCGATGTCCAGCTTGGGGCCGAAGTCGTAGAAGCCACGCACCTGCTGGAGCTGGGTGTACGTCTCGCTGACCAACTGCGGGTCGAGCAGCCGCACGTTCGACACCACCGAGGTGTCGGTGGCCAGGTTCGCCGGTGGGGTGAGGTTGCTCGCCGCGTACGGGGTCGTCTGGGTGGCCCCCAGCCCGAACGCCGCCCGCGTCGCGTCGATGCTGCGCTGGATGTACGGCGCTTCCTTGTCCTTGGCGCTCGGCTTGACCTCGAAGGTCTGCACCGCCCAGGGGTAGATGCCGCCGATGGCCACCGCGGACACACCGAGCAGCGCCAGCGAGATCCCCGGCCAGACCAGGTTGCGCATCCAGGCGTTGGAGAACACGACGATCGCGATCGCCACCACGATCGAGATGTAGGCCAGGATCTCCTTCGCCGGCAGCAACGCGTTGACGTCGGCGTAGCCGGCGCCGTACAACTTGGCACCCTCGTTGTACTCCAGCAGCATCGCCCGCCGGTCCAGCACATACGCGATGGCCTTCAGCAGCACGAACACCGCGACCAGGCTGCTCAGGTGCGCGCGGGCGGCGTTGCTCATCCGGTCACCGATGCCCTGCAGACGGACCCCGCCGAAGAGGTAGTGCACCGCCAGCGCGCCGATCACGGCCAGCACCACCGCGGTGAAGGCGACCCCGAGCAGGTAACGCCAGAACGGCAGTTGGAAGACGTAGAAGCCGATGTCCACCCCGAACTCCGGGTCCTTGATCCCGAAGTCACCGCCGTTGCGGAAGAGCAGCCACTGGTTCCACCGGTTCTGCGCGGAGAGGCCGGCGAACAGCCCGACCACCGCGGCGACCAGCGTGATCCAGGTGCCGAGTCGGGGGCTGAGCGCCATCCGATAGCGCTCCAGGGTCGCCTGCTCCACCGAGTGCGGACGCAGTCGCGGGCGCAACCGGTGGGCCAGCCAGAGGTTGCCACCGACGACCACCGCCATGCCGAGCCCGATGGCGAGGAAGAGCACCAGCCGGGTCAGCAGGACACCGGTGAAGACCTCGGTGTAGCGGACCTCGTCGAACCAGAGCCAGTCCGTCCACGCCTGGACACCCCAGCCGAGCAGGGTGAAGAGCACGAACACCCCGACCAGGACAGCGATGGTGACGCGCCCGCGCCGGCTCATCCTGGGAAGGGGGCTGCTGCTACGCATGACCACTGTTGGCTCCGCACGCTCGATGTGATCGGCTCCGACCAGGCACCCAGAGTACGGGGTGTTCCTGAGCGTGTCGGGGCACGGTCACACCGGTCAGCAGCGGGTCGGCTGACCCCCCGCGCGCAACGTGTCCAGAGCGGTCATCGCCTCGTCCAACGAACCCACCCGCAACAACGGCAGACCCGGCTGCGGATTGCGGACGGCCTCGGCGCAGTTGTCCGCCGGCACCAGAAAGACCTTGGCGCCGGCCCGCTTCGCACCGACCAGCTTCTGGGCGATCCCGCCGATCGGGCCGACGGTGCCCTCGTCGTCGATGGTGCCGGTGCCGGCGATGATCTGGCCGCCGGTGAGATCGGCCGGGGTCAGCTTGTCGACGATCCCCAGGGCGAACATCAGACCGGCGCTCGGCCCGCCGATGTCCCCCAGGTCGATGCCGAGGGTGAACGGGTGCGGCTGCTGCTGATCGATCTCCACACCGATCCGCGGTCGGCCGTCCTGCTCGCGACTTGTCACAGTCGCCGTGGCCGGCGCGCCGTCGCGGGTGTAGGCGATCGTCAACGCCGTACCGGCCGGCTTGGCCCGAACCAGCTCGGTGACCTTCGCGGCCACCGGCACCGGCTGACCGTCGACCGCGGTGATCACGTCGCCGGCCTTCAGCGTCCCGGCCGCCGGGCCGTCCCCGGCCACCGTCTTGATCACGACCTGCACCGGAAAGCCCAACTCGCGCAGCGCGGCGGTCTCCGCGCTGGTCTGCGACGCCTTGAAGTCCTCGGCGTTGCGCTGCTCGACCTGCTCGGTCGACTCTCCCGGCGGGTAGACCAGCTCGCGCGGCACCACCGCCTCGTCGTCGGAGAACCAGCCCGCGATCGCCCCGCGCAGCCGCACCGTGGGCTGCACCCCCACCGTGGTCAGCCGCAGCTGGCCCGCGGAGGTCGAGGTCTCCCGTCCGGAGACCTGGATGACCTCCTTGCCGTCGGCCGTGCCGAGGGTGTTGACCGTCGGGCCCGGACCGAGCACCACGTACGGGATCGGCACCCGCAGCACCCCGATGCTCAGCAGGGCGGTGAACAGGGCACCGAGCAGGACCGTCAGGCCACGACGTCTCATGCCGCAGAGCGTACCGACCGGCCGGGCGCCTCCTGCCGAATGCGTCGGGCGACTTCGCCCTCAGCGCAACGCCAGCGGCGGCGACCTGGGGCGCGGTCCGCGTACCGTAGACGTCGTGCCTGATATTCCGTTCGGTTTCGCGCTCCCGGGTGGGCAACCACCAGACCCCAACGATCCCGCGCAGATGCAGCAGTTCATGTCGCAGTTGCAGCACCTGCTCTCCGCGCCGGGCAGCGGTCCGGTCAACTGGGACCTGGCCCGGCAGGTAGCGGCCAGCCAGCTCGCGGCCGCCGGCGACCCGGCGGTGTCACCGTATGAGCGCAACGCCGTCGAGGAGGCGCTGCGCCTGGCCGACCTGTGGTTGGAGCCGGCCTCGGCATGGCCGTCGGGCATCCAGTCACCGGTCGCCTGGAACCGCAATGAGTGGATCTTCAAGACGCTCGACGTGTGGCGCAAGCTCTGCGACCCGGTCGCCAGCCGGATGGTCGGCGCGATGGGCGACCTGGTGCCACCGGAGGCGCGCGCCCAGCTCGGGCCGATGCAGTCGATGGTGGCCACCCTCGGCGGCGCGCTCTTCGGCGGTCAGCTGGGCCAGGCCCTCGGTTCGCTCGCCGCGGAGGTGCTCTCCGCCGGCGACATCGGGCTGCCGCTCGGCCCGGCCGGCACGGCCGCGCTGATCCCGGCCAACATCCGCGCGTACGGCGAGGGCCTGGAGCTTCCCGAGGACGAGGTCCGCCTCTACGTGGCGCTGCGCGAGGCCGCCCACCAGCGGCTGTTCCAGCACGTCCCGTGGCTGCGCGGTCACGTGCTCAGCGCGGTCGAGATGTACGCCTCGGGCATCCGGGTCAACCGGGACGCGATCGAGGAGGCGATGGGCCGGGTTGACCCGACCGACCCGGAGTCGATGCAGGCGATCGCCCTGGAGGGCATCTTCACGCCGGAGGACACTCCGGCGCAGAAGGCCTCCCTGGCCCGACTGGAGACCGCACTCGCCCTGGTCGAGGGCTGGGTCTGCCACGTCGTGGACAGCGCCGCCAGCGACCGGCTGCCCAACGTCGTCCGGTTGGGCGAGGCGTTCCGCCGCCGCCGTGCCGCCGGCGGCCCCGCCGAGCAGACCTTCGCCGCCCTCGTCGGCCTGGAGCTGCGCCCGCGCCGACTGCGCGAGGCCGCGGCGCTCTGGGCCGCGCTCACCGAGCACCGCGGCATCGAGGGCCGCGACGCCGTCTGGGGTCACCCGGACCTGCTCCCCTCGGATGACGACTTCGCCGACCCGGTCGCCTTCGCCATGAACGACATGGACCTGAGCGAGCTGGACAGCTTCGACTTCAGCGCACCCGGCGGCGCGGAGGAGAAGGCCCCGGGCCAGCCCGACAAGACCGACGACGAGGGCGACGCCAAGCCCTGACGCGCCAGCGCCCGGGTGCCCGCCCGATCGACAGCGGGCACCCGCCGGCACGGCTGACCGGCCGGCCCGCCCCGTTCGGCGCCCGGGGGCGCGACTGGCTGGTCAGGTGGGTCGGCGCGAGCCCGAGAGAAGAGCGCGTGTCGCTTCCCAGCCCTCGAAGGCCGGGTCCAGCGTGGCCAGGTCAGCCGGGCCGCGCAGCCGTCGCCACCCGGTGGTGACCGCCACGTCCCCCGGTGCGGCGGCACCGGAGCGCACGTCGGCCGCCGCTGTCGTGTCCAGGTCGAGGGCGGGGAGCCAACCCGGCACCGGCAGCCGCACAGCCACCCCGAGTAGGCCCGGACCGCCGCCCTCGACCGGAGCCACCGCGACCGGTCGGGTGGTGAGCGGGCGCAGCAGCTTGCCGACGGTCAGTGCGGGCAGGTCGGGCACGTCGCCGGCGAGCACTGCTGCCTGGTCGTAACCCTCCAGCGCGGCGAACACGGCGTTCGGCGTCGGCTCGGCCACCTCGTGCACGGCCGTGCCGGGCCACACCAGCGCGTCGGCCAGAGCACGATCGGCCGGCGTCACCGCGACCGCGGTCTCCACCTCGTGGAGAGTCGCGAGCAGGTCGATGACGTCCTCCGCGAGAGCCGCTCGCCAATCCGCCAGGTCCACGCCCGGCGGCGACCAGTGCACCGGCCCGAGCAACGCCACCACCACCCGTCGCGCCATCCCCCGACCCTAGCGCCCTGTCCCGTACGGCCACCCGACCCCACCCTGGCGCGGCTCGACCACATGATCGACTCGGCTTCATTGAAGTCGCGGTGTCCCGGCGACCCGGATAGCGCGGTATTCAGGAAGGCGAGTGGATCTAGGCGGCTCGGCGGGCTGTGGGATCAGGTCGGGACCGGGGCGCAGGAGGCGGCGGCGACACCTTCGAGGTAGCCGCGGGCGCGTTCCGCTTTGGGGTAGCGACCGACCAGGGCCCAGAACCGGGCGTTGTGGCTGGGCACGATCAGGTGCGTCAGCTCGTGCAGCAGCACGTAGTCGATCACCCAGTCGGGCATTTCCTGGACCCGGTGCGAGATCCGGATGCTGCGGTCGGCAGGCGTGCACGAGCCCCACCGGCCGTTCTGGTTGGTGACCCATCGGACGCTGGCCGGCACCGCCTTCGTGGCGTACCCGGGGAGGTAGAGGTCGATGAGCCGGGTGGCGCGGGCCAGCAGCTCGGCGTCGGAGCGCGCCAGGCGCCCCTCCCGGGCGGCGAGCCGGGCGAGCATCCGGTCGACCCACTCGCTCTCCTCGGCGCGGGAGAACTGGTCCGGAATGAGGACGACGACGCGCTCGCCGTCACGGTACGCAGACACCGTGCGTCGCCGACGCTGGCTGCGCCGCACCTCGACGACCGGCTTGCGCGTCCCCGCCATCACTGGCCCGCGCAGCCTCGGCTACGTGTCACGAAGGACAGCTAATGCCCTCTGACCAGGGGTCCGCAAGAGTCAACCACACGACACGCGCCCGGAAAATGGTGATTGGTCGTCAGGTGTCCCGAAAATTTCTTGACCGCGACGCCATCGCACCGTCTCGTCACCCTTGGTGAACACCGACGGCACCAGTGCGCGGCACCTCTCTCCACCGTAGGTGATCACGACGCCGGATGCCGCCCCGGGGGCACTCGCACGGGTGGCTGTGGGGGTTTGGTCGGCGTGTCCCCGCCAAACTGACTTATCCGACCTATTTCGCCATGCACACTCTCGACGTCGACTTGCTCACAGTGTCGATGCACAGCTGACATGGAACCGCCCAGACCTGGGTAGGGTCCGCGGACCAGCGGTCACGAAGGTGGCCGTGGAGTGAGACCCAGCGCCGGCGCCCCGTGTGGCCCGCCGCCGGGCAACCCGCCGGGACGGCATCGACCGGCGGACGAGACGAGGAGGGCACCGTGGCCGACCAGGCCCAGACGACCTACAACGGTTACTGCGTGAAGTGCAAGGAGAAGCGGGACTTCGAGGGGCACGTTGAGGTCTCGAAGACCGGTATGAACATGGCCAAGGGCAAGTGTCCGGTATGCGGAACAACAGTGAACCGCATCCTGGGTAAGGCCAAGGTCTGACCCGTACGAGTGACGGGGGCGGGTTGGCCGGTGGCCACCCCGCCCCCGTGGCATGTCGGGTCACTGACAGCCTCGTTGGCAGGCTGTGGATAACTCGGCGAAGCCTGTGGACAACGCTGGACAGAGGCTCGCGCGCCTGTGGACAACCGTCGACCCAACGCGAATGTGTGATCACAATTCGTGACCATGAGTCGCACCGTACTGCCCCGCCCCACGCTGCTGCCCGGCCTCCACCGCCTCTGGCGGGACCGGCACACCCTTCAACTCGGCGTCGGCCCCGGGCCGGCGGTGCTGCTGGAGCTGGCCAATCCCCGCGCCGCCCACCTGCTCGACCTGCTCGACGGCACCCACAGCGAGCGGGCCGTGCTGGCTCAGGCGGCCACCGCCCAGGTCAGCACCGACGATGCGCGCACCCTGCTCGACGCCCTGCGTACGGCCGGCCTGCTGGTGCCCGCGCACAGCCTGCTCCCCCGTGACCTGACCGGCCCGGTCCGCGCCCGGCTCACCGCGGAGGCCGGCGCGCTGGCCCTGGCCGCCGCTCGACTGCCCGGCACCCCCGCCCAGGTGCTGCGTCGGCGACGGATCGCCCGAGTCGTGCTCAGCGGCGCCGGGGCGCTCGGCGGGCCGCTGACGGTGGCGTTGGCCCAATCCGGCGTCGGGCAGGTGGTGCCGCTTCTCCCCGGCCCGGTGCGCGCCATCGACCTGGTCGGGACCGGCATTCCCGCCACCGAGCTGGGCCAGCCGCTGGCACCGGCGGTGCGGGCCGCGGTCGACCGCGTCGCGCCGGGTACGGGCACCCAGCCGATCCGGGCCAGACGGGTGGACCTGGTGATCCAACTCGGCACGGACCGGCCACCCGCGTTGCTCGCCGCCGGTCTCGCCCAACGTCGGCAGCCGCACCTGCTGATCACCCTGCGCGAGGGCGTACCGGTCATCGGGCCGCTGGTCTGCCCACCCGCCGGGCCCTGCCTGCACTGCGTCGAACTGCACCGGGCGGACCGCGACCCGGACTGGCCGCGACTCGCCGCCCAGATCGCCGCCGCCGACCCGGTGACCGCCGGCGCGACCGGGACGCTGTTCGCGGCCATCGGGTACGCGCTCGCCGAGGCACTGGCACAGCTCGACGGCGGGCAGCCGGAGACGCTGGGTGGGGCCATGGAGATCACTGGCGCCGGCCGTTTCCGTCGTCGGGGCTGGCCGCCACACCCGGCGTGTGCGTGCTCGCGGGGGCGAGTGTCCGCACCAGCCCGGCCGCAGAGCAGCAGCGGGGCCCTCCGGTCGGTAACAATGACCGAGTGACCGACATCCCGCGCCGCGCCGTGTCCCGCACCGCCAAGCTCGCCGCCCTGCCGCTCGGCTTCGCCGGCCGGACCGTTCTCGGCATGGGAAAGCGCGTCACCGGGCTGGCCTCCGACGTGATCTCCGCGGAGATCCAGCAGCGCACCGCCGAGCAACTGTTCAGCGTGTTGGGCCAGCTCAAGGGCGGGGCGATGAAGTTCGGCCAGGCGCTGTCGGTCTTCGAGGCCGCGTTGCCGGAGGAGATCGCCGCGCCCTACCGCCAGGCGCTCACCAAGCTCCAGGAGGCGGCACCACCGCTGCCGGTCGCCAGCGTGCACAAGGTGCTGGCCGAGCAGCTCGGTCCCGACTGGCGGGAGCTGTTCGTCGAGTTCAACGACACCCCGGCCGCCGCCGCCAGCATCGGCCAGGTGCACCGGGCGCGGTGGCGGGAGCCGGGGGTCGACGAGTCGGGCGCACCGAACGGCCGGGACGTGGCCGTCAAGATCCAGTATCCGGGCGCGGGTGAGGCGTTGCTCTCCGACCTCAAGCAGCTCTCCCGCCTGGGCGGGATGTTCCGGGCCATCCAGCCCGGCCTGGACGTCAAGCCGCTCCTGGTCGAGCTGCGCGAACGCATCACCGAGGAGTTGGACTACGAGCTGGAGGCCGAGTCGCAGCGCGCCTTCGCCGAGGCGTACGCCGACGACCCGGAGATCTACATCCCGAAGGTGATCAACGCGGCGCCCCGGGTGCTGGTCACCGAGTGGATGACGGGCACCCCGCTGGCTGACATCATCCGCGAGGGCACCGAGGAGGAGCGGGACGAGGCGGGTCGGTTGATGGCCACCCTGCACCTCTCCGCGCCGCAGCGGGCGGGGCTGCTGCACGCCGACCCGCACCCGGGAAACTTCCGGCTGCTGCCCGACGGCCGGCTCGGGGTGATCGACTTCGGTGCGGTGGCCCGGATGCCGGAGGGCACGCCGGAGCCGATCGGTCGCATCGCCGCGCTGGCCCTGCGGGGCGACGCCGACGGGGTGGTCGCCGGGCTGCGGTCGGAGGGGTTCATCGGCTCCGCGGAGGAGATCGACGCCGAGGGGGTGCTCGACTTCATCCGTCCGATGCTGGAGCCCATCGCGGCGGACGGGTTCCGGTTCACCCGGGCCTGGCTGCGGGGTGAGGCGGGTCGACTCGCCAGCCCCCGCTCCCCCACGTACCAGCTGAGCAGGCAGCTCAACCTGCCGCCGTCGTACCTGCTGATCCACCGGGTGACGCTCGGGTCGATCGGGGTGCTCTGCCAGTTGGAGGCGAAGGCCCCGTACCGCAGCATCCTGGAACGCTGGCTGCCCGGTTTCGCCCCGGTGGCGTGAGCCCACCGGGCTGAGGACGTGACGAAGGGCGGGTGCCGGTCGGCACCCGCCCTTCTACGCGGAGTGAATCTAGAGAACGCCCAGGTCGCGAGCCGTCTGGTTGCGGCTGCTCATGGCGACGGTACGGGCGGAACGGGTTGCCTCAGTGCTCGTGGTGATACGACCGGCCTGAGGCCGGCGCATTCGAGCCCGGGACAACGCTTCGTGAAGTAGTTGCATCTCGAAGGCTCCACTCGGAAGGTTGAACATCGTCTTCTCGCTCACTGCCGGTGTGACACCGGCGTAGTTGGTACGGGTCGGGAACATGTCAGGCTGCCAGTCGGACCGCGCCACGCACCTCGGACAGCCCACTGGCCGCCAGGCGCGCCTCGGCCTCGACCCGAAGCTCGGCGTCACGGGCGACGTCCTCCTTACGCGGACGGCCACGGGGCCGCTTACGCGGGACAACCGCGCCACGCTCGAAGATCTCGCCGCCCCAGACGCCCCACGGCTCCGCCCGCTCCACCGCCCCGGCCAGGCACTCGACGCGCAGCGGGCAGTCCCCGCAGAGCGACTTGGCCAGCTCGAGCTCGGCAGGCGAGTCGGAGAACCACAGGTCGGGGTCGAACTTCCGGCAGGGCAGGTTCGCCTCCATCTCGACACTCACGTCGAGGGGGGCCAACGCCAGACTCATCTCCCGGTCACCTCTCTCTCACATCGATCTCGTGGATCGCATTCCGACGTACTTCGGCGGGGCAAAAAACTGAGGCCGCGGATCCCGGTAAGCGGGTTCCGCGGCCTCGAGGTGAGCCGGTGTCTGATGGTCAGACCGGTTTACCTCGAGGTGGAACGCCGCGGACATTGGTGCGCTTCTTGACGCCCTGGATGTCCATGCCCGTGAAGCCACTGGTCCCATCGACTCCGGTTGGTGCGACGGCCAGGATCAGCTCGGCCTGAACCTGGTGCACCTGCGGAACCGACGGTCGTGCGGCCGTAAGGGCCACCCGGACAGTCGACAGCGGAGCGCAGACAGACGGCATCGCCGCCAGACGCTCATAGGTGAAGATCTTCACGGGACCCACCTCCCTCACGTTCCTCGGAATCGACTGGACCAACCCCCGTGAGCAGCCGGAATGGCGCCGCTCGCGTGGTGTGTCCTGAGGCTATTCCTCGCGCCGGGGCGAGGGCAAACGAATTTACGACTCGATTTCGAAAGTTTTCTCCGGGCAGACGTCGTCCACCCCCGCGCCATCGACCAACGCCAGCACCGACTCCCCGTAGAGGCCCAGCTTGCGGGGGCCGATACCGGCGATGGCGATCAGCTCCTCGGGCCGGCCGGGCCGCCGCTCGGCCAGCGCGACAAGTGTCGCGTCGGTGAAGACCACGTACGCCGGGACCTTCTGCGCACCGGCCACCCGCTGCCGCCACTCACGCAGCCGTTCGTGCAGCTCATCGTCGATGTCGGACGGGCAGGTCGGGCAGCGGCCGAGCTTGCGGTCCGGGCCGGCGAGCAGGGTGGCGCCGCAGATCCGGCAGGACACGATCTGGGTGCGCCGCCGCTCGGGGCGGCGGGCCGGACCGGTGCCGGTCGCCCGTTCGGTGCCGCCGGAGCGGTCCAGTTGGGGCAGGAACCGCGACGGCCGGCGGGCTCGTCCGCCCGGCGAGCGCGCGGCGGCGTACGACAGCCAGAGCCACTGCCGGGCGCGGGTGATGCCGACGTAGAGCAGCCGGCGCTCCTCCTCGACCTGCTCGACGGTCTTGGCGTACGTGGTCGGCAGGGTGCCCTCGGCGAGACCGACCAGGAAGACCGCGTCCCACTCCAACCCCTTGGCCGAGTGCAGTGAGGCGAGGGTCACCCCGTCCACGGTCGGTACGTGCTGCTGGGCGGCCCGGCGGGCCAACTCCTCGGTGAAGTCGGTGAGGGTGACCGGGCGCTCCACCGAGGCGGCCTCGCCGATCGGCACCACCTCGGGGGTGGCCGCGTACTCCTCGGAGAGCTGGACCAGCGCGGACAGCGCCTCCCAGCGCTCGCGGGCGGCCCCACCGGCCGGGGGTGCGTCCGGGGCCCAGCCGACGGCGGTGAGTGCCTCCACAACGGCGGCCGGCAGCGGCGTCTCCCCCGGGATGGACCGGGTGGCGGCACGCAGCGCGATCATCGCCTGGCGCACCTCGGTTCGTTCGAAGAAGCGCTCCGCGCCCTGCACGACGTACGGGACGCCGACCTCGGTGAGCGCCTTCTCGTACGCCTCGGACTGCGCGTTGACCCGGAACAGCACGGCGATCTCCTTCGCCGGCGTGCCCGCGTCGATGAGCGACCGGCAGCGCGCCGCCACCGCGTTCGCCTCGGCCGGCTCGTCGGTGAAGATCCGCAGGTCCGGCTCGGGGCCGGGTGGGCGCTGCCCGCTCAGCTCCAGCCGCAGCCGCGCCTCGGTGCCCCGGGCCTGGGCGATCACCGCGTTGGCCAGCCCGACCACCTGCGGGGTGGAGCGGTAGTCGCGGACCAGCCGGACCACCGTGGCACCCCGGTGCCGGCGTGGGAAGTCGACCAGGTACGCCGAGGTCGCCCCGGTGAACGAGTAGATCGTCTGGCTGGCGTCACCGACCACGGTGAGGTCGTTGCGGCCGGCCAGCCAGGCTTCGAGCAACCGCTGCTGGAGTGGGTTGACGTCCTGGTACTCGTCGACCACGAAGTGCCGGTACTGGCCGCGGATCTGCTCGCCGACGTCCGGGTGCTCCTCGATGCCCCACACCGCGGCGCGCAGCATGTCCTCGAAGTCGATCACGCCGTTCGAGCGTTTGAGCTGCTCGTACGCGGTGAACACGTCGGCCACCTTCGCCGGCTCGTGCGGTGTGTCGCGCAGGGCGCGGGCGGCGGCCACCACGTAGTCCTTCGGCTCGACAAGCGACGACTTGGCCCACTCGATCTCGCCGGCCAGGTCGCGCGCGGCGGCCCGGTCGGTGCGCAGGCCGACCCGGGCCGCGGCGAGGGTGACCAGCCGTACCTTGCTGTCCAGCAGCTCGGGCATGGCGCGGCCGGCCAGCAACCGGGGCGCGAAGTACCGCACCTGGCGCAGCGCGGCGGCGTGGAAGGTCCGCGCCTGCACGCCGCCCACCCCGAGGACGGTGAGCCGGCTCCGCATCTCGGCGGCGGCACGGGCGGTGAAGGTGACCGCGAGCACGTGCCGGGGCGAGATCTCGCCGGAGAGCGCCCGATGGGCGATCCGGGACGTGATCGCCCTGGTCTTGCCGGTGCCGGCGCCGGCCAGGATGCAGACCGGGCCGGCGGGTGCGGTCACCGCGGAGCGTTGCTCCGGGTCCAGCCCGGCGAGCACCTGTTCCGACGCTGAGTGAACCACCACAACCAGGAATCATCTCAGCTCCTCCGAGCGTTGCAGCGAACAGGCTCGGCTTGATCCGCAAGCCGCGGCCGGAGGAGTTGGAGGATCCGAGGATGCTGACGATGTATTCCACCCCCTGGTGCGGCTACTGCCACCGGCTGAAGTCGCAGCTCGACCGGGAGGGCATCGGGTACGAGGTGGTCGACATCGAGCAGGACCCGAAGGCCGCCGAGTTCGTGATGAGCGTCAACGGCGGCAACCAGACGGTGCCGACGCTGCGCTTCGCCGACGGCAGCGCCCTGACGAACCCCTCGATCACCCAGGTCAAGCAACACCTGGAGACCCTCGACGCCTGACCGGCCGGATCCCTTGTCGGTGAGCGGCCGCCCCAGTCGGGGCGGCCGTTCGTCGTGTCCGGTATCCGTCACCCGGCCGGCGGCCGGTGGGTGCCGGTCGCGACCGACCGCTCGGCGTCCTCGACCGGTCGGCGGGGCGCCGGGACCCGAGGGTGGGTCGGACGGGTCGGCGGCGGTGGCGGGCGGGAGCCGGGCGGCGCGCTCAGGTGCCGGCCCCGCCAGAGGTAGGTGCCGGCCGCCAGGGTGGCCATCCCGACAAGCGCGAACAGCACCCGGTAGTCCAGGAAACCGACGAGCAACGCGCCCGCCCCGATGGAGAGCGCCTGCGGCCCGCTGACCACCGCCTGGGTGGCCGCAGCGACCCGGCCGACGAGCGTCGGCGGGGTCCGACGCTGGATCAGCGTGTGCAGCCCCACCATCGTCAGGGGCAGGGAGATGCCGGCCAGCAGCACCGCCACGAACGCCAGCCGCAGATCGGGGTACGCGAGGGCGAGCGCGGCCGGTGAGAAAAAGGCGACCCCGGCGGCCAGTGTGCCGACCTCTCCGAGCCGGCGGACCAGCGTCGGTGAGCAGAGCCCGCCGAGCAGCCCGCCCACGCCCTGCACGGTGACCAGCACACCCACGAAGGCGGCGTCCCGGTGCAGGCCCTGGTCCACGTAGGCGAAGATGAGCGACTCGCTGAAGCCCATCACCAGCGATCCGAGCCCGTAGCCGAGCAGGGCCCGACGCAGGGCCGCCTCGCCGGCCAGATGTCGCAGACCGGCGCCCATCTCGGCCGGCCAGCGCAGTCGCCTGGCCGAGGGCACCTGTTGCGGGGAGGGTAACGCGGTCACCACGGCCGCCGCGGTCAGAAATCCGACCATGCCGACCCCGGCCAGCGCCCACCCACCGAGCGCCGCGTAGAGCCCCGCGCCGGCCAGCGGACCGACCAGCCGCATGCCCTGACGCACGGTCTGCAACGCGCCGTTCGCCTCCGCCAGCAGCTCGACCGGCACCAACTCCCGGATGAGCCCGCTGAGCGCCGCGCCGAGCGTGATGGACGACAGCCCGTACAGGGCCGCCACCAGGTAGACGATCCAGACGTCACCGGCGTCCGCGACGGTGAACAGCGGGGTGAGCAGCACCGCGGTGACCACGTTGGCGGCGACGAAGAACGGGCGGCGTGGGTGGCGGTCGACAAACCAGCCGATCACCGGTGCCAGTGTCATCGGGGCGACGACGGCGAAGATCGTGCCGCCGGCGAGCCCGTTGGAGCCGGTCAGATCCTTGACCCAGATGGCGAGCGCGAGCAGCAGGATCGACTCGGCGGTCATGCTGGCCAGCAGGCCACCGAAGAGCAGGCGGAAGTCGGGTCGGCGCAGGACGGTGCGCATGGGTCCCTCCGGCGGGGATGGCGTGCCCGGGAATGGGCATGGGTCGACGGGGCTGCGACCACAGGTCCGTCGTCGTCCGGCGTTCCCGTGGTCCATTTTTCGCAAGACACGCCCCCGCCGGAACCTCCGACGCCGGTCGCGCCGTCCATACTGGCCGTGGGGGGCGAATTTCATACAGTTACCGTCGCGTCTGCGGCGGTCGACGGGAAAGAGGACACTGTGCCTCCTGCCGCACCCAGCCCGATCATGCGTCGACGACGGTTGGGCCTAGAACTGCGCCGCCTACGCGAGGCCGCGGGCCTCACCGGTGATCAGGTCATCGAGAGGATCGGTTGGGCATCCGCATCCAAGCTGTCCCGCCTGGAAAACGGCCGTAGCCGGCCGGACCCACAGGACGTGGGCGTTCTGCTGGACCTGTACGGAGCCGACGAGGGGCTGCACGCGGAGCTGCTCGGGATAGCCGGCGAGGCCGGCGACATACGCGGCTGGTTGAAGAACTTCCCGGTGATGACCCAGCAGCAGCGGGTGTGGGCCGAGCTGGAGGCCGGCTGCACCGAGATCTCCGAGTACAACCCGGTGTTGGTGCCGGGCCTGTTGCAGACCCCGGGGTACGCGAAGGTCCGCATCGTCTCGGCCCGCGAGGTGGGCGCGGGCGCCGGTGAACCGGAGCCCGGCGACGAGCCCGACACCGAGGTGCAGGCGCGGATGGCCCGTCAGTTGCTGCTGACCCGGGAGCCGCACGCCCCGCGCTACACCGCGGTCCTGGAGGAGGCGGCCCTCGGCAACCGGGCCGGGCCGCCCGAGGTGCTGCACGAGCAACTGGTCCAGCTCTGCGAGCTGGCCCTGCTGCCCAACGTGACGCTGCACGTGCTGCTCCGGGATACACCGGTCGGCAATTTCTACCTTCCGCCGACCGCCTTCTCCGTCTACCGGTTCGCCGATCCGCTCGATCCGGAGACATTGGCCATCGAAGGGGGGTTCACCGACGTCATGTCGACCGAGGTAATCACACTAAATAGCTATAAAGTGGTGTTCGAGTGGCTATGCACGGCGGCACTAACCGAGTCGGAAACCCTCTCCTGGCTGATCGAGTCGACGGGACGGCTGACCGAGGCGGTGCCCCCATCCACAGTGGCGTTCGGGCCGGCAACGGCGCCGACCCAACGCCGCCGTGACTCGGGGCGGCTGACGGACCGGTGATCCACGGGGGCCCATCCGTCGGGACGTGCGGCACCACTCGTCCCATCGGATCGGTTCACACAGGAGCAGAGCCATGAACGACATCCGCACGACGCTGTCCGCCTCCGCCCGCTCGTTGGCGGACGCCCCGTGGCGTACCAGCACACGCAGCCAGACCTCCAACTGCGTGGAGGTCGCCCCACTGGGCACCGGCCCGTCCGCCGTCGCGCTGCGCGACAGCAAGGACCGCGGCGGCCCGGTGCTGCTGTTCAATCGGGCCGGCTGGCTCGGCTTCATCGCCGGAGCGAAGGGTGGCCAGTTCGATCTGAACTGACCCGGTGACCGGGACGGGGCCGTCGGCATCTCGCCGGCGGCCCCGTCTCGTTGTGCGCGTAGGCCCGCTGAGCAGGCATCGGATGATCGGACGAGGCTCCGGGCCGATAGGCGAGTTTGCGTTACTGGAACGACCACGCGGCGTAACATGGCCGTCGAGTCCGTGGAACTTCCACACTGGCTCATCCGTCGCGGTTCATCCGGAGACCCTCATGCGGTTCCTGATCGTTCGCACCGACATCCGCTCCGTCGCCGACGGGGACATCGCCGCCGCCTGGGTGGATGGTCACCTGCTCCGCGACGAGACGACCGCGCCCGAGCCGCGACGGCAGATCGTGCACGCCGATGACCGGGACGCCGCACTCCTGCTGGCCCGCGCCCTGGCCACGGTCGGCGCGGTCCGCGCCGGCAAGCAACGGGTCAAGGTCCTGCCGCTGAACGAGCCCCGGCCCGCCTTCCGCAGCAGATCGGGCCGCCTCGGCACCTGACACCACCCCGGACGTCCGTCGTGGTCGGACCGGCTCCCCCGCCGCGTTTCTCGCACCCGCCGACCACGACGGCCCGTGTTCCCGGCCTGTGACCGTCGCGGCAACGGCGGCCACGGGCCGGGACCGTGCTCAGCGGCCGGCGTCCACCCAACCGTCCAGCCAGCGGTGGATGAGGAACAACGCGATCGACGACGGTGGCGGCAGGATCAGCCGGGCACCGTCGCCCACATCGACGGTCCGCCCGGCCAGCGCCGCCCCGATCTCCCGGCGGGAGAACCACCGCGCGTACGCGATCTCGGACGGGTCGACCCGCACCGGATCGGTGGGGTTCGCGGTGGCCAGGAAGCCCAGCATCAGCGAGCCCGGGAACGGCCAGGCCTGGCTGCCCACGTACCCGATGTGGTCGATCCCGATGCCCACCTCCTCGCGGACCTCGCGCAGCACGGCGGCCTCCGCCGACTCGCCCGGCTCGACATAGCCGGCCAGACACGAGTACCGCCGGCCATCCGGGGTGCCCGCCCAGCTGGCGTTGTTGCCGAGCAGGCAGCGCCCGTCCGGACCGTCCACGCCGTCGTGCACCAGCACGATCATCGCCGGATCGGTACGCGGCCAGACCCGCCCACCGTTGCGGTCCACCCGGGACCAACCGGCCTCGTCCATGGCGGTCGGCGCCCCGGTGCTCGTCGAGTAACCGTGCCGGGTGTGCCAGTTGACCAGCGCCAACGCGGTGGTGAAGATGCCGGCCTCCCGGTCGGCGAGCAGGTGACCCACCTCGCGCAGGTTGACCGCCCGGGTCCCCGGCACCTGCGGCAGCGGCGCGTCGACCGCGAAGACCGGCACCCCGTCCGGCTCGACGCCGAGGAACATCGCCGTCGACTCGGACCCGGCGGGCACGTCGGCCGAGGAGAGCAGCACGAGCGCCGGCGGTGACGTGTCGGCACGGGCCAACGCCCGACCCTCGTCGGACGAGTCGAGCACCAACACCCGGGCGCGCAGCCACGCCTCGGTCAACCACTGCGCGTCACCCCGCCGGTGGGCCGCCCGATCCAGCGTCGACCGGGCCAACGGTGGCGCGACCTCGCCGCTCATGACACCGGCTCGGTACGGATCGTGGTCAGCGCGGCCAGCCCCGGCGTGACCTGCTCGGCGTCACCGAGCACCACGATCGCCGCCCGAGCCGGCGCCAGGTAACGGGCGGCCACCCGTGCGACGTCGTCGATGCTCGCGTTCGCCAACCTCGCGGCGTACTCGGCGAGGAAGTCCAGACGCAGCCCGTTGCCCGCGTACGCGCTTGTCAACGCCGCCAACCCGGCCTGGGTGGACATGCCGAGCTGGAGGGTGCCCAGGGCGTACTGACGGGCCTGCTCCAACTCCTCGGGCTTCGGCGGCAGCGACGCCAGCCGACCCAGCTCGTACGTCGTCTCCAGCAACGCCGGACCGGTGACCTCGGTGGCCACGTCGGCGGCGGCGACGAGCACCGACCCGGCCACCGAGTGCTCGATGCCCGAGTGCGGGCCGTACGTGTAGCCCTTGTCCTCGCGGATGTTCTCCACCCAGCGGGAGGAGAAGTAGCCACCGAAGATCAGGTTGGCCAGTTGCAGCGGGGCGTGGTCCGGGTCGGTGCGGGACACGGCCGGAAGCGCGATCCGCAACGACGACTGCACCGAGCCGGGCCGGTCGACGAGCAGCAGCGGCCCCGGCTCCAGCGGCGGGGTCGCCGGCAGCTCGGCGACACGCCCGGCGCCGGCCCAGCCGCCCAGCGCCCGCTCGGCCGCGTCCAGGGCCTTCTCCGGCTGCACGTCGCCGACCACCACCAGCTGCGCGCCGGCCGGGTGCACCCGCTCGGCGTGCAGGCTGCGCAGCGCCGCCGGTCGGACGGCGCGGATCTGGCCGGGCTCCGGGGTCTGCGTCGCGTACGGGTGTCGCCCGTAGATCCGCTTCAGCAGCGCCTCCCGGGCCAGGTGCGACGGCTGGCTCTGCGCCACCTGGATCCGGTCGACGAGGCGGTCCCGTTCGGTGGCCACCTCGTCGCTGGGGTAGCTGGCGCCGGTCAGCACCTCGGCCAACAGCTCCAGCATCCGGTCCAGGCCGGTGACCAGGCCGGCGCCGGAGAGCATCAGCCGGTCCGGATCGACGCCCGCGGAGAGCCCACCGCCCACCTTCTGCAACTCGGCGGCGATCTGCACGCTCGTCATCGACTCGGTGCCGGACAGCATGGTCTGCGAAAGCATCGCGCCGCGGGCCAGGTGCACCCGGCCGAACGGCACCCAGAGCCGCAGCTCGACGAGCGGCACGGCGGGCCGGCGTACGGCGATCACGGTGAGGCCGTTACGCAGCGTGCGCTCGGCCTGCCTGGGCACCTTGAGCTTGCGGGTGGGCCCGAGCGGAGGCAGCGTACGCGGCCCGGCGGGAGCGGTGGTGGTGGCAGTAGCAGCAGTCATCGGGCACCTCCGGCAATGACCTCGATCGCGGCGCGCCGCTCCGGGCGCAGGGTGGCCGCGGCGGCCCGGACCTGCTCCTCGGTGACCTCGCCGACCAGCCGGGGCAGTTCGTTGAGCAGGCCCGGCGCGCCGCGTTGCTGCTCCAACACGGCCATCCGCAGCGCCCGGCCGAGCACCGCGTCGGTGTCGCGCAGCAGGTGGGTCGCCATCCGAGCCTGGGTGCGGGCCAGCTCGCCGTCGGTCAGCCCGTCGGCGGCCAGCCGGTCCAACTCCTCGTCGATGGTGCGCAGGACCTTGTCCACGTCACCCCCGGGCGGCAGGTGCGCCTGCAACAGCAGCGCGGTGGGGTCGCGGACGTCGAACGGGTCACCCATGAAACCGAGGTACCCGCCGAGGCTGGTCACCGTGCGGTCGCGCTGCACCAGCCGCTCCACCAGCCGCGACGCGTCACCGTCGGTGAGCACCTCGGCCAGCACCACGTAGGGCAGGTAGCCGGCGAAGTCGGTGACGGGGTCGGGCACCCGCCAGGCCCCGGCGACCGCCGGCAGCGGCGCCAGGGCATCGGTGTACGAGGTGCGCCGCTCGGCGGTCAGGTCGGGCTCGGTGAAGTCGGGCCGAAGCGGTGCCGGTCGGGCCGGCACGTCGCCGAAGTGCCGGGTGACGAGTTCGGTCGCCTCCGCCACGTCGATGTCGCCGCTGACGGCCAGCACGGCGTTGCCGCTGGCGTAGTAGCGGCGGAAGAAGTCCGCGGCGTCGGCGACCGTCGCCGACTCCAGATCGTCGAAGGAGCCGTAGCCGTCGTGCGCGTTCGGGAAGGTGTCGAACATGACCGGCGGCAGGGTCAACCAGGGGAAACCGCCGTACGGCCGGTTGAGGACGTTGACCCGGATCTCCTCCTTGACCACGTCGACCTGGTTGCGCAGATTCTCCTCGGTCAGCCGGGGGCCGCGCATCCGGTCCGCCTCCAGGAACAACGCGCGTTCCAGCGCGTTGCTCGGCAGCGTCTCGAAGTAGTCGGTGTAGTCCAGGTGGGTGGAGCCGTTGAACGTGCCACCCGCCCCCTGCACGTGCCGGAAGTGGGCCAGCTTCTCCAGATTTTCCGAGCCCTGGAACATCAGGTGCTCGAAGAGGTGGGCGAAGCCGGTGCGCCCCTCCGGCTCCGAGCGGATGCCGACGTCGTAGACCACCGCCACCCCGATCACCGGGGCGCTGCGATCAGGGGTCAGCACCACCCGCAGGCCGTTGTCGAGGGTGAACCGCTCGACCGGATACTTCGTCGCTGGAATTCTGGATCTCCGGGCAGCCACGGAGTCGACCCTAGCGTGTCGGCACCCCCGCCACCCGCGACCTCCGCGGAGCCGCCGCGACCGGGGCGGTGACGAGGGGCAGCACCTCGGCGCCGACCCGCTCGGCCTCCTCCCGGTGCGGCCAGCCGGAGAGGACGAACTCGTCGACGCCGAGCGCCGCGTACTCGTCGATCCGGGCCGCGACCTCGGCGTAGCTGCCCACCAGCGCGGTGCCGGCGCCCTCGCGGACCAGGCCGACGCCGGCCCAGAGGTTCGGTGCGACGGTGAGCCCGTCGGTGCGGCCGGCGTTGAGCGCGGCCATCCGGGCCTGTCCGACGGAGTCCATCCGGCGGAATCTGGCCTGGGCGGCGGCGATCCGCTCCGGGCTCATCCCGGCCAGCAGCCGGTCGGCCTCCGCCCACGCCTCGGTGCTCGTGCCTCGGGCGATGACGTGCAGCCGCAGGCCGGTGCGCAGGGTGCGGCCCTGTTCGGCGGCGAGTGCCCGCACCCGGGCGACCCGGGCCGCGATCGACGTCGGTGGTTCGCCCCACATCAGGTACACGTCGGCCTGTCGGCCGGCCACCGTCTCGGCGGCCGGGGACGCGCCGCCGAAGTAGACGGGCGGCGCCGGGGCGAGCGGGGTGGCCAGGCCGCCGCCGTCGACCCGGTAGTGCCGCCCGGCGTAGTCGAAGGGCCGTCCGGCCCAGGCGCGGCGGAGCACCTCGATGAACTCGCCGGTACGCGCGTAGCGGTCGTCGTGCCCGAGGAAATCGCCGTACGCCCGCTGCTCGGTCGGGTCGCCGCCGGTCACGATGTTGAGCGACAGTCGGCCACCGGAGACGGCCTGGAACGCCTCGGCCTGCTGGGCGATCAGGGTGGGCAGCGCGAAGCCGGCCCGTACCGCGACGAGCATGCCCAGCCGCTCGGTGTGCTGGGCGACCGCGGCGCAGACGATCCACGGGTCGGGGCAGCCGGCGCCCACCGGCGTGAGGACGGCGGTGAAGCCGTGCGTCTCGGCGGCCCGGCCGACCTCGGCCAGGTACGCCACGGTGGCGGCCCGGTCGTGCCGGGCGGCACCCGCGGTGACGGTGGCGGCGCCAACCTGGTCGCCGTCGCCGGAGGTGGGCAGGAACCAGTGGAAGGTCATCGATCGGGTCACCCGCCTACCCTAGCTAATCAGTAGGAAATACCGACATGACTGAGACGCCCCTTCCCGGCATGTGGATGAGCCTTGACGCTGGCTCCGCCCTGGCCCAGTCTTCCTACCAACTAAGTAGGAATACTGCGGATTGGATGGACGATGAGACGGCTCCCCTTGCGCCGGTTGGTCACCCTGGCCACCCTTGCCGCCCTCGGGGCGGCGACCGTGGGCAGCGCCGCCGCGTGCGGAGACGACAGCGATGGCACCGGTGGCGCCTCCGGCGGCCCGGTGACGCTGCGTCTCGGCTACTTCCCCAACATCACCCACGCGCCGGCGGTCGTCGGCGTACAGAAGAACATCTTCGCCGAGAAGCTCGGCGCCGACGTCAAGCTTGAACCGAAGACCTTCAACGCCGGCCCGGCGGCCATCGAGGCTGTCTTCTCCGGTGCGCTGGACGCCACCTACATCGGTCCGAACCCGACGGTCAACGCCTTCTCCAAGTCCAAGGGCGAAGCCGTCCGCGTCATCTCCGGCGCCGCCTCCGGCGGCGTGGCCCTGGTCGTCAAGCCCGGCATCACCGGCGCGCCGGACCTGAAGGGCAAGAAGATCGCCACCCCGCAGCTGGGCAACACCCAGGACGTGGCGATCCGCTACTGGCTCAAGCAGCAGGGTCTGACCACCACCAAGGAGGGTGGCGGCGACGTCAAGATCGTGCCACAGGAGAACGCCCAGACTGTCGAGACGTTCAACAGCGGTGCGATCGACGGCGCCTGGGTGCCCGAGCCGTTCGTCTCCCGCCTGGTCAACGCCGGCGGCAAGGTGCTCGTCGACGAGCGCGACCTGTGGCCGGACAAGAAGTTCGTCATCACCAACCTGCTGGTCAGCACGAAGTTCCTCAAGGCACACCCGGACGTGGTGCAGAAGCTGGTCGACGGCCAGGTGGCCGCGAACGAGTTCGTCAACAGCAAGCCCGAGGAGGCCCAGCAGGCCATCTCCGACGCGATCGGCCAGATCACCGGTAAGCCGCTGGACCTGAAGCTGATCAAGCAGGCGTGGCCGACGTTGGAGTTCACCAACGACCCCATCCCGTCCTCCCTGAAGGCGGGCCTCGACCACGCCGTCGAGGTCAAGCTGACCGACCCGGTCGACCTCAAGGGCCTGTACGACCTCAAGTACCTCAACAACGCCCTCAAGGCGGCCGGCAAGCCCGAGGTCGTCCAGCCATGACGTCGACCACGACGACGCCGCAGAGCGCGACCACCGCGGTCGCGCTCTCCGGCGTGACGAAGGTGTACGGGCGCGGGGCGAACGCCGTCCTGGCCCTGGACGGCGTGTCGCTGGACGTCGCACCCGGCGAGTTCGTCTGTCTGGTCGGTGCGTCCGGCTGCGGCAAGAGCACCCTGCTCAACCTGGTCGCCGGGCTGGACCGGCCCAGCGGCGGGCAGATCGGGCTGGCCGGCGACGCCAACCCGGGGCTGATGTTCCAGGAGCCGGCGCTGTTTCCGTGGCTGACCGTCGAGGGCAACGTGGAGGTGCCGCTCAAACTACGCGGGATGCCCCGGGCCGAACGCCGCGAGCGGGTCGCCGAGTTGCTGCGCACGGTGCACCTGGGCGACTTCGGCCGCAAGCGTCCGCACGAGCTGTCCGGCGGCATGCGCCAGCGGGTCGCGCTGGCCCGCACGCTGGCCCTGGACACCCCGGTGCTGCTGATGGACGAGCCGTTCGGCGCACTGGACGCGATGACCCGCGACATCCTGCACGACGAACTGGAACGCATCTGGTCCGAGCGCCAACTCTCGGTGCTCTTCGTGACGCACAACGTCCGCGAGGCCGCCCGGCTGGCCGACCGGATCATCCTGCTCTCCAGCCGCCCCGGCCGGATCATCTACTCCGCCGAGGTGGACATCCCGCGCCCACGGCGGATCGACTCCCCCGAGGTCGCCGCCATCGCCGCCGAGGTCACCGAGCGGCTCCGTACGGAGGTGGGCCGCCATGGCCAGTGACACCCTCACCGACTCGGCGCGTACCGACGCGCAGATCTCCGGCCTGGACGCGCTGGACATCGCCGGCCGGGACAAGGAGGTCTCCCGGGGTGCCCGCTTCTGGGCCGCCACCTGGCCCAAGTTGGCGGCGCTGGCCATCGCCATCCTGGCCTGGCAGCTCGTGGTCTGGTCGGGCTGGAAGCCGCCGTACTCGCTGCCGGGGCCACTGGAGGTCGGCCGTGAGCTGGTCGCCCAGGCCCAGGGCCCACAGCTCTGGGAGGGCCTGGTGACGACGTTGCGCCGGGCTGCCCTCGGGTACGTCTTCTCGGTCGCCGTCGGCCTGCTGCTGGGCCTCGCGGTCGCCCGGTCCAAGGTGCTCCGGGCGGCCATCGGCTCGATGATCACGGCGTTGCAGACCATGCCGTCGATCGCCTGGTTCCCGCTGGCCATCCTGCTGTTCGAGCTGAGCGAGAAGGCGATCTTCTTCGTGGTGGTGCTCGGTGCCGCGCCGTCCATCGCCAACGGGGTGATCTCCGGTGTGGACTATGTGCCGCCGCTGCTGCTGCGCGCCGGCCGCAACCTGGGTGCCCGAGGGCTCAACCTCTACCGGTACGTCATCGCACCGGCCGCCCTGCCGGCGATCGTCGCCGGCCTGAAGCAGGGGTGGGCCTTCTCCTGGCGCAGCCTGATGGCCGGTGAACTGCTCGTGGTCGGCATCTCACAGACCTCGCTCGGCGCCCAACTGACCTACTCGCGCGAGTTGTCCGACGCACCCTGGCTGCTCTCCACCATGATCGTCATCCTGGTGCTCGGTCTCGGCGTGGACGCCGCCTTCGGTGCCGCGGACAAGGCGATCCGGCGCCGCTGGGGCGTGCTCGACCAGGCGGGCAACTGACCGGTGTACGTCTCCGCGCGCAGCGACTATGCGCTCCGGGCGATGCTCGCCGTCGCCGCCGGTGGTGGCGGCGAGTTGGTCAAGGCGGCCAGCCTCGCCGAGGTGCAGGACATCCCGCTCAGCTTCCTCCAGGGCATCCTGCTCGACTTACGCCGAGCGGGTCTGCTGCACAGTCATCGTGGCGCTGACGGCGGGTACGAGCTGACCCGCCCAGCCGACGAGATCACCGTCGGGGACGTGTTGCGCGCGGTCGGCGGTTCGCTCACCACGGTGCGCGGCCTGCCGGCCGAGCGCGCCGGCTACCACGGAGTGGCCGCGGGGTTGACCGACGTCTGGCTGGCGGTGCACGGGGCGATCGCCACGGTGGTCGACAGCACCACCCTGGCCAACCTGCTCAGCCGCCACTCGACGGACCACGCCCCCACCACCTGAGCGCCGGAGGCGAGGTGGTCGGGTCGGCGCCCCGCCGACCCGACCACCTCTCGTACCGTTCCTGACCGGGCCGGCCCCTCCGCCGGCACCGGTCGGCCGGCCACCGCTCAGCCCACGTGTGCGACCACCGCGCCGGAGCCCGGATTGTCGGGGCTGTGCAGTTCCACCAGGCCAGCGGGAGCGTCGCCCGCCAGGGTGGCATGCCACGGTGCGAAGGCCGCAACCATGGCGAGCAACAGACCTGCGAGCGCGACCGCGACCACCAGGATCAGCTCGTGCAGTGCACCCGAGCCGGCTTCGCCCGCCATGGCCATCCCTCCCGCGTCGGGCCCCCCGCCCGACGTACCCCGCTGGCCAGCTTCGACCACGGCCAGCCGGGGCACAATCGGCCAGCCGACCCAGCCGAGGCTGATTACCGACTGAACGGTTCGGTCGGCCCGCCGACCAAGAGGTTTGGCCGGCCCACCGATTGAGCGGCGTGGCCGGCCTACCGAGTGAGCCGCGTGGCCGGCCTACCGAGTGAGCGACGTGGCCGGCCCACCGAGTGAGCGACGTGGCCGGCCCACCGAGTGAGCGACGTGGCCGGCCCACCGAGTGAGCGACGTGGCCGGCCAGGAGGAGCGGACCCCCCGCTCGCCGCCTAATGAGTTCTGGGAGTTGGCTGGTGGGTGCGGCAGACTCCTGGTGGGTAGCCGCTGGCGGATGAGCACTCGCGCAGCCTGGACGTGG
>NZ_JBEZDJ010000023.1:100542-152727 GCF_040648275.1 Micromonospora sp. NPDC049171 | reverse complement strand
GGGCCGGGGGGCGGGGGGGGCGGGGGCGGGGGTGGGGGCGGGGGTGGGCGGGGGTGGGGGCGGGGGTGGGTGTTAGGGGAGGAGGGTGCCTAGGGCGGCTGCCGTTAGGTCGTCGCGGATTACTGCCGCGTCGCCCTCGATGACCAGGGTCAGCGCGTCCGGGTGCAGATGGGTGGCCGCCGCCGCGGAGACCTGGTCCACGTCGGCGGCGAGCAGCGACTCCCGCAGCCGGGCGTGGTAGTCGTCCGGCAGGTCGTGCACCACGAGCGTGGTCAGCGCGGACGCGATCGCCCGGGGGCTCTGCAACTCGACCGAGAGCTGCCCGGCCCGCCAGGACCGGGCCACCTCCAGCTCGTCCTCGGTCACCCCAGCGGCCTGGGTACGGCTGATCTCACCCACCGCCTCGACCAGGGCCGGCACGGTGACCGCGGTCTGTACGCCGGAGCTGACCCCGAACCGGCCGAAGCGCCGGGACGAGGCGAAGTCACCCCGAACGCCGTAGGTGTAGCCGTGCACCTCGCGCAGCAGGTGGTTGAGCCGGGAGGTGAACGCACCGCCGAGCACCGTGCCGGCGAGCGTCATCGCCACGTGGTCGGGGTGCGCCCGGTGCGGCGACGGGTGGCCCAGCCGCAGCGTGGACTGCACCGAACCGGGCCGGTCCACCAGGATGATCCGCCGTCCGGCCTGCAGCGGCACCTCGATCGGGCCACCCCGCTCGGCCGGGCCGCCGCCGGTGCCGGCGAACGCCGCGGCGGCCAGCGCGTCCAGGTCGATCCGGTCCAGGTCGCCGGCGACGATCAGGGTGCCGGGGCGCAGGAACCACTCGGAGTGGAAGACCGTCACGTCCTCCACGTCCAACGCGGCGACCGACTCCGGGTCGCCGTACATCGGCCGGCCCCAGCGGTTCTGGGCACCGAACAGGTCCGCGCGCAACGCGGCGTCGGCCCGGGGGCCCGGGTTGGCCCAGTCCATCCGCAGCGCGGTCGCCTCGTCGTCGCGGACCCGACGTACGTCGGCGGGATCCAGCCTGGGCGTCCGGACCGCCTCGGCGAGCAGCTCCACGGCGGCGCTGAGCCGGTCCACCGGGACCACCACGCTGGCCTGGAACGAGTCCCAGTCCAGTCCGGTCGTCAACGCGGTGCCGAGCCCCTCGACGGCGAGCGCGTACGCGGCGGCGTCCCGCTGTGCGGTGCCCTCCTCCAACGCCTTGGCCAGCACCCCGGACAGGCCCTCCTTGCCGACCGGCTCCTGGCTCGCGCCCACGTCGAGCAGCAGCAGGGCCACGGCGAGGTTCTGCCCCGGCAGGTGCGCGGCGACGACCTGGCCGCCGGCCACGGCGCGGCGAACCACCGGCGGGAACCGGTACGGGCGGGCCGCGCCCGGGCCGGGACGGTCGGCGATCAGCGTCATGAGGTCTCCTCGGGCAGGTAGGTCAACAGCACCCGGTCGGTGGCGAGCACCTCGGCGGCGGCCTCGGCGATCTGCTCGGCGGTGACCGCGAGCAGGCCCGGCAACTGGTCCGCGATGCGGGCCGGGTCACCGAACTGCGTGGCGTACCGGCCGAGCAGGTCCGCACGACCGTCCACGGTGGACAGCTGACGCCACCAGCCGGTGCTCAGCAACGCCTTGGCCCGATCCAGCTCGGCGGCGGTGACCGGCACGGTGGCCAACTCGTCGACGACCTCGGCCAGCCCCTCGGCGAGGCGCTCGGCGCTCACTCCGGTGCGGGCGGTGGCGGTGGCGATCAGTGGTGCCGGGGCGTGCGCGAGGTCCACCCCGTACGCCCCGACCAGGTCCGGCTGGGCGATCCGTTCACCGTCGGCGAGCCGCTGGTAGAGCCGGCTGCCCCGGCCGCTGCCGAGGATGCTGGCGAGCACGGTGACCACGTCGTACCCGGGGGTGCCGAACGGGTAGGTGCGGTGGGCGATGTAGACCCGCGGCGCCGGCACGTCGGCGCTCACCGACTCGATGGCCGTCTGCCCGGTCGCCGGGACGCTGCGCCCGTCCGGGGCCGCCGGGATGTCGACGCGTGCCGGCAGCGCGCCGAAATACTTGTCGGCGAGCGCGAACACGTCGGACGCGGTGGCGTCGCCGACGACGGTGAGCACCGCGTTGTTGGGCGCGTAGTAGGTCCGGTGGAACGCCTGGAAGGTGGCCAGGTCGGCGGCGTTCAGGTCGGCCATCGAGCCGATCGTCGCGTGATGGTAGGGGTGCCCGGGCGGGTAGAGCAGCGGCAGCAGGCGCAGCCAGGCGTCCCCGTACGGGACGTTCTCGTACCGCTGCCGGCGCTCGTTCTTGACCACGTCGCGTTGGTTGTCCAGCGTCTCCTGGGTGAGCGCGGGGACCAGGCCGCCCATCCGGTCGGCCTCCAACCAGAGCGCCAACTCCAGGTGTTCGGCCGGGACCGTCTCGAAGTAGTTGGTGCGATCCGGATTGGTGGTGGCGTTGAGCGAGCCGCCGGAGCCCTGGATCAGCTTCATGTGCTCGGTCTTCGCCACGTTCACCGAACCCTCGAACATCAGGTGCTCGAAGAGGTGGGCGAAGCCGGTCTGCCCGGCCGGCTCGTGCCGGGAGCCGACGTCGTACCAGAGGTTGACGGCGACGGCCGGGGCGGTGCGGTCCTCACTCACCACCACGCGTAGGCCGTTGTCCAGTCGGGACGTCTCGATGGGCCATGGGTAACCGCTGTCGGGCATACCCCGACGCTATCCGATCTCGCGGGCCGAAAGGTGACGTGTGGTCGGCCGGCGAGGCGACCCCGGGCATCGAGGCCGCCGCTCGGGGTACCGGAGGGCCATGACCGTCACTCCGCGCCCGTCCCGGGCCGCCGCCGCCGTCGAACGGGCCAGCGCCGCGCTCGGCCGGCTGCGCCGCGGCCGGCTGCTGCATCCGGCCGGTCGCTCGTTCGCCGGCGAGGTGGTGATCTGGGGTACGCCCGGACCACCCACCGGGGTCGATCTGCTGGACGCCCCCGGCCGGTATCGGGCCGCCGTCCGGCTCTCCAAGGGCACCCCCACCCCCGGCGGTTGGCCGGACGTGCTGGGCCTGGCGCTGCGCCTGCACCGGGACACCGGCCGGCCGTTCGACCTGCTGGTCAGCTCCAGCGGCGCGGCCCCGGTGCTGCGTCACCTGCCGCTGCCGCGACGCGCGTTCACCGGGACGTACAGCACGATCGTGGGGTTTCGCGTGGGCCGGCGCCGGCTGTGGCTGGCCGCGCTGCCCGACCCCGATTCGGTCGGCCTCGGGCGCAGCCTGAGCACGGTGGCCGCCGCGACCCGGACGGACACGCCGCGCCTGGTGCTCGCGGTCGCGTCCGCCGTCGGGCCGTGGCGGCCGGTGGGGCAGGTCAGCATCGGTACCCAGCTCAGCGCCGAGGAGGACGCCGCGCTCGCGTTCGACCCGGTGGGCAACCTGCCGCCCGAACTGCGGGCGGCAGGCCTGCTCGCCTGGCTGCGCGAGCAGACCTACCGGGGGTCCCGCCGGGCACGCGGGGCCACTGCTCAGTCCGGCGGCTCGACCGCGACCACTGTCTGATCCGAGGTACGACGTTCCAGCACGGTGTCCGGCGCCGCGTTCTGGTCTGCCTCCCGGATGTCCGACTCGGCGAGGATGGCCGCGGCCTGCGCCTCCGGGTCGTCGCTGCCCACGGCGGCCTCTTCGGGCAGGAGGTGGTGGGCGCGGGACTCCACCCGATCCTGATCGCTCTGCTCGTCAGTCATGGCACCCCTGTTACCCCGACCGCACCTCGGGCACGCGGTGTCCGCCCCGCATCTTGGGACGACGGACCGGTCGATCGCGCCGGGTCGGGTACGCTTGCCCCCGTGACGCGTTCCTATCGATGGTTTAGGCAGCCGGCTCGCACGCCGGTGACTTCACCATGAACTGACGTCACCGCGGACCGAGCCGGCTGGGCAGGAGCTGTCGTTCCTGCCCTTTTGCGTACGAGCAGCCGGCTCGTCCCGGGCACCGGCCCCGGGCACGGTCGGCGGAAGGATGCCCACCGTGACGACCCCGGAGACCGATCGGGTCAGCGATCAGCGGATCGACCGTGTCGTGCCGTTGACCACGCCCGCCCTGCTGCACCACGAGTTGCCCCTGGACGCCCCGCTCGCGGCGGCCGTGCTGACCGGCCGTCGTGCGGTGAGTCGCGTGCTGGACCGCGAGGACGACCGGCTGCTGGTGGTGGTCGGCCCCTGCTCGGTGCACGACCCGGCGGCAGCACTCGACTACGCGCAGCGTCTTCGTACGGCGGCCGACCGGCTGGCCGACGACCTGCTGATCGTCATGCGGGTCTACTTCGAGAAGCCACGCTCCACGGTCGGCTGGAAGGGCCTGATCAACGATCCGGGCCTGGACGGCAGCGGGGACGTCAACACCGGCCTGCGGCTGGCCCGGGCGCTGCTGCTCGACGTGCTGCGCGTCGGTCTGCCGGTGGGCTGCGAGTTCCTCGACCCGATCACTCCGCAGTACATCGCGGACACGGTGGCCTGGGGCGCGATCGGTGCCCGCACCGTGGAGAGTCAGGTGCACCGCCAACTCTCCTCCGGTCTGTCCATGCCGATCGGCATGAAGAACCGCCCGGACGGCAGCATCGGCACGGCGGTGGACGCGATCCGCGCCGCCGGGGTGCCGCACGTCTTCCCCGGTATCGACTTCTCCGGCACCCCGGCGATCATGCACACCCGGGGCAACACGGACGGTCACCTGGTGCTGCGCGGTGGGGGTGGCCGACCCAACTACGACGCGGATTCGGTGGCCGGAGCGCTCGACCTGCTTCGCGCGGCCGACCTGCCGGAGCGACTGGTGATCGACGCCAGCCACGCCAACAGTGGCAAGGACCACCGCAACCAGCCCAAGGTCGCCGCCGACGTGGCCGCCCAGTTGGCCGCCGGCCAGCGCGGGATCACCGGCGTGATGTTGGAGTCGTTCCTGCTGCCCGGTCGCCAGGAGCTCGACCCGACCCGCGAGCTGGAGTACGGCCGGTCGGTCACCGACGCCTGCCTCGGTTGGGACGACACCGCCGAGGTGCTCGACCACCTGGCCTCGGCCGTGCGGGCCCGTCGGGCCACCCTGCCGACGGCGGTGTGACCGTCGACACTTCGCCGCACGGAACACGAGCGGGGGTCGGCTCGTTGACAGGGGTGTCGGTGTGTCCAGTGTCCCCGGGCCTCACCTAAATAGCCTTCGCGGAATACCGTCCGGCTGGAGCCGCGTAGTGCCACTCGCCGAGAGGCGACCTGCACACCGACACCAGCGCCGCCCCCGGCTCACGAGGCCGGGGGCGGCGCTGTCTCTGTCGGCCTGCCCGGACTCAGGCCTGCCCGACGGCCTGCCCGAACTCCGGCCAGACCGGACGGGCCGAGACGACCGGAACACCCACCATCCGCTCCCGCTCCCTTTGCTCTGCACCCGCCCATGCACCGCCTACGGTCCGTAACCGGCGCATCCGCGGGTGCAGAGCAAAGGGGGCCCCGTGGCACGGGTGCAGAGCAAAGGCACCCCCGTGCACGGGTGCGCAGCACAGGGAGCCTCGCAGGGCCATCGTCCGGCGGCGCAGACGAGCCACCGGGGTAGGTTTGACCGATTCCGACCCGGGTAGCTGATCGGCGTGACCGACGACGCATCCCAGGCAGGCGAGCCGGACACCCGAGCCCTCGACGACCTGCTCGACGACATCTACCGGGCGCAGGAGCGGGTCGAACAGGCGGAGATCTACCGCCACGCGGTGGCCGCCGAACTCCCGCCGGACCTGCTCGCCCGCATCGACGCGCTGCCCGAGGGCGAGTACTCGGTGGACGAGGCCAGCGACCTGCTGGGCGGTTCGATCGGCTGAGCGACCTGGGCGATTCCACCGCTGGGGCCCGCCCGAGCCACCGCAGAAGGGACACCGACATGACGCACCACGAGGACCACGACGAGAAGGTGCCGGCGTTGGGTCAACCGCCGAAGGGCAGGGACACCACGCCCGAGCCGGACTTCGCCAACGAGCACGACCGCACCGCGGTGGACCGGGACATCATCACCGGGGCGGACGAGGACGAACGGGAGCCGGAGTCGCCGCACGGCTGGTCCGGCATGCAGCGCTGAGGTACGTGCGACGAGGGGGGCCGGCGTCTGCCGGCCCCCCTCGCGCGTCTACTCGATCAGTCGTCGTCGTGGTGCCCACCCTCGGCGGCCTGCTGCGCCATCGCGTACGCCATCTGAAGGAAGTCGGATGCGGCGACCGCCGTCAACGCGGTGGCCACCAGCCGGGTCAGCCGGGGCGCGAGCACCAAGCCACCGGTCAGCCCGGTGGCCACCCAGACCGCCAGGCAGAACGGGCAGCTCAGCAACTCGCCGATGGCGTGCCGGGTGGGGCTCCCCGAGTCGCGGACCTGCTCCATCACCTCACCGCTGCCGATCGGGCGGTCGTAACGGGTGAACGGCGCCCGCAGCGGGCTGGTCACCGCGTCCTTGGACAGCAGCCGGCTCAGCTTGTGCGTGGCGATCGAGAGCAACACCACGTCGGACGAAGTGGGACGCTCCGGCACCGGTCGACCGGTCGCCTTGACCAGACCGGCGAGTGCACCGGTCACCCCGGCGTAGGCGCCCATCGCCACGAGGTAGCCGCCGAGCGGCCGGTGTTCGTGCGGCGCGTACGCCCGGCGCAGCCGCGTCGCCTTCTGTCGCAGGCCAGTGTCGCTCACCCGGTCTCCTTACCTTCTTGTGATGGGGTGCGGGAGCGGCAGCCGCGTGGCCGCCTCAGCCGGCCTGGAGGTTGTCGGCGACCTCGCGCGCCAGGTTGGTGAGCGCCTCGTCGGCCAACTGGTCCGGGGCCGGCCCGCTCGATCCGTCGGCAAGGTCGAGCTGGATCCGGGCACCGCCGGAGTCGCCCGGCTCCACCCGGATCTCGGCGGACCAGTCCTCGGCGTCGCCATCCCCCCACCGGGCCCGCAGCTCCGCAGCGCTGATCTCCGCGGCGGGACTGCCGTCACCGCGCAGCGGCTCCGGCAGCCAGGCCGAGGCACGGTCGGGGTCGGTGGCGGTGTTGAACACCACCTCGGGTGGCGCGGACATCCCGCGCACCGCACGCGCCGGCATCAGGAGTCCCGCAGACGGTTGGGGTCGACCTCCCGGCCCGGGTGACGCGCCAGGTATTCGGTCTCGAGCTCCGCGGTGCGCCGCAGGTGGTTGGCGAGCGCCGAGTCCGCCGCGTGCCGCAGGGTGTCCAGGCGGGTGCGGTGCAGGCTGTGCATCTCGCGGATCAGATCATCGTCGGTCAACTCTGTCGGGTCGATGCCGAGCACGTCGCCGTCGAGATCCGTGGTGCCCGCCGGGTCGGCGAGCTGATCTCCGCCCCACTCGGGCACCCGCTGCTCCGGGCTCATGTCCGTGCTGCCGCTGGACGCAAAGCCGTCCTCACGTACCGATCCGGTCATCATCGCCCCCCTTGATCTCGTTTGGGCTGGCGTCTAGACGATTGCCCAGGCGTGGTGACGCCAAACCATCCCGGCCGCGCGACAACTACGACACGGTGTCGGAGACCCACGGCGCCCCCGGTACCCTCGGTGCCATGAGGCGGCTCTGGACCCCGGCGTGGATCGCACGTCACGTGGCCATGGTCGTGCTGGTCGTGGGCTTTCTCGGGCTGGGCTGGTGGCAGATCAGCCGGGCGGCCGCAGGCAACAGTCTGAGCTGGGGGTACGCGGTCGAGTGGCCGATCTTCGCCGGCTTCGTGGTCTACGTCTGGTGGCGTGAGGTGAAGTTGGCCCGCCGCCGGGCGGCCGACACCGACGCGCCACCGGCGCAACCGGCCGCCGAGCCCGAGCCAGCGGTCACCGCGGGATCCCGACCGGCGGTACGCCGACCGGTGCGGGTGTCCCGGGTGCCGTCCGGTGGCGACGCCGTCGAGGACAGCGACCTGGCCGCCTACAACGACTACCTGTCATGGTTGAGCGCCAATCCGGGCGCCCGACCCGGTGACTATCCCGGCTGAGCCGGGCTCGGAAGGACGGAACCAAGGTGGGCGCTGCCCTTACCCGGTACCGCGCGATCGCCTGGATCGTGGGTGTCGTGCTGATCCTGCTGGTCGTGATCGGTATGCCGCTGAAGTACGTGTTCGACAACGCGGTGGTGGTGGAGACGGTGGGGCCGGCGCACGGCTTCCTCTACATGATCTACCTGGTGGCCGCGTTCGACCTGAGCCGTCGGGCGGACTGGCCGCTGAAGCGGACGCTGCTGGTGATGCTGGCCGGCACCGTGCCGTTCGTCTCGTTCTACGCCGAGCGTCGGGTCAGCGCCTGGGTGGCCGCGCCGCAGGAGCAGCGGGCTCCGGAGCCGGTCGCCCGTTGAGCGCCGGGTGGGCCGACGCCCCGCCCGGCGCGGGCCCACCGTCGTCGCGTCAGCGGCTGGGCCGCCACGGTTCGGTCGAGGCGAGCGGGTCGACCCAGCCGCCGTACCGGTTCATCTCCCGGGCCCGCAGCAACGCCCGGGTGACCTGACCGAACTGCCGCTCGTCGTCGGCGCTGAAGAGCAGCGTCTCCGCTCCCCCGTACCACCCCCACAGCTCGTGTGGCGGCGGACGCCAGCGATCGCCGGCCAGGGCGAGCGCACCGGGCAGCAGGAAGACCGCGCCGAGGATGAGGTACGCCCCGGCGGTCAGGTGTTGCAGCCCACCGGTGAAGCCGAGCAGCAGCCCGACGCCGCCGATCATGCCGGCGGTGATCGCGACGGCCCGGACGGCGATCCGGTCGTGCGGGCCCCGGGTGGTACGCAGATGGGTGAGGTCGGCGACCCGGTAACTGGTTCGGCCGACGGTGAACCGGTCGACGGTCACGATGATGCCGGGCCGCGCGTACAGCAGGGTCGACCGGGCGCCCGGCACCGTTCGCGGCGGTCGCACGTTTGCGCCTTCACGATTCACGGTTCCTCCCGCGGGGGACGGTTGGCCGAGTGAGCCGGCGGTGGCAGATATCGATACCTGCCGACGGGATTCCCGGCTTCAGCCTCATTGTGTTGGGGCGCGGCCAGCCGACCTGGGCATTTGCCGGCTTCCCAGCGCTCACCCCGGCGAGGGATATCGTCAGGAAACCGCATCCATTTCGTCTTTTATCGGTTATGGCGGCCGGGGATCCGGCGGTATACGCCCGGAACGACGAAAGTCATATATCCGTCACCAGCCGCGAAACGGGCTTTGTCCGCGTCCCAGCAGGTGTCAGCAGCGCCACGGACCGCAGCGGCACGAGCCGCCACTCTTCCCACATTCGCCCCTGCTTCAACTGCGAGCGACATCCGTCCCGGGTTAGGTTGGGTGAGCCGGTCTGGCCCAGTGCCGTCCGCCCGGGTGGCCCCGGCCGGTGTCGCCGAGGGCGTCAGCAGCCCCAGCGGCCGTGGGAGAGGGGCCTTCCGCTCTTGTCATCCCTGAGAAACCTGCTGCGTACCGTGGCGCTGGCCGGCATGTCGGCCGCGCTGATCGCTCCGACGGCGGTGGCTCACGCCGAGCCGTCCCCCGCCGACCTGACCCGCCGGATCGAGACGTCCTCGGCCGAGTTGGAACGGGTCGTGGAGTCGTACAACAAGTTGCGTGAGGAGATCAAGACCAACGAGGCATCGGCGGCCCGATTACAGGCCCGCATCGGCCCGCTGGAGCAACAGGCCGAGCAGAGCCGGGCCGACGTGACCGAGTTGGCCACCACCGCGTACAAGAGCGGCGGCCTGCGCACCGCGGACGCCCTGCTGCGTCCCGGCGGCTCCGCCGCGCTGCTGGACCGGCTGAGCACGCTCGACCAGCTGACCCGCCAGCGGCAGGAGCGCATCTCCGGCTTCAGCGCGGACCAGCGGCGACTGCTGGACGAGAAGGCCGGCCTGGACGCCACACTGAAGCGGCAGGCCGCGCGGGCCCGTCAGCTCGCGGCGGGCAAGAAGCAGATCGAACAGGACCTGGCCAAGCTGTACGAGCTGCGTCGGCAGGCATACGGGGCGGCGACCGAGCGTCCCGAGCCCAAGGCGGCGGTGGCCGAGGCCAAGAACGTGCCCGCGGTGGCCGGTGCTGCCGGCACCGCCGTGCGCTACGCGTTCGGAGCCGTGGGCAAGCCGTACGTCTGGGCAGCCGACGGGCCGAACGGCTACGACTGTTCCGGGCTGACCTCGGCGGCCTGGCGGGCGGCCGGAAAGTCCCTGCCGCACAACACCCGAATGCAGTGGGGTGCCGTCGCGCACATCGGTCGGGGCGACCTCCGCCCCGGTGACCTGGTCTTCTACAGCGGGCTCGGGCACGTCGCCCTCTACGTGGGCGACGGCCAGGTGATCGACGCGCCAAGCGCCGGCCGTAACGTGCTCAGGCGAGGCATGAACATGATGGCGATCCAGGGCTACGGCCGGGTTCGCTAGTCACCCGACCGGCAACGGCGAACGGCCGGCGTCCCCCTATCGGACGCCGGCCGTTCGCCGTCATTACTACCAGGTCAGGCTGCCTGCAGCCCCTCCGCCCGGGCCAGCTCGCGCAGTCGGCCGAGGGCCTGGATCTCCAACTGTCGGATCCGCTCGCGGGACAGCGAGAACCGGGAGGCGACCTCGGTGAGCGAGTGCTCCCGGCCGTCCTCCAGCCCGTAGCGGGCCCGCATGATGCCGGCGGACCGGTCGTCGAGGTGGTTGAGCAGGCCCTCGATGCGCTGCCGCTCCAGACCGCTGAGGACGATGTCCTCCGGCGACGGCGCGTCACTGTCGGCGACCAGGTCGCCGAGGCTGGTGTCGCCGTCGTCGCCGACCGGGGTGTCCAGCGACACGGTGTCCTGCGACCACCGACGCAGCTCGTTGACCCGCTCGACGGTTACGCCGAGGGAGGCCGCGATCTGCTCCGGCTCCGGGTCGGAGCCCAGCTCACGGGTCAACTGCCGGGCCACGTTGCGCATCCGGTTGACGTCCTCCACCAGGTGCACCGGCAGGCGCACGGTGCGCTCCTGCTGGGCGATCGCCCGGCTGATCGCCTGGCGAATCCACCAGGTGGCGTAGGTGGAGAACTTGTAACCACGCTCGTAGTCGAACTTCTCGACCGCCCGGACCAAGCCGGTGTTGCCCTCCTGGATCAGGTCCAGCATGGGCATGCCCGAGCGCACGTAGCGGCGGGCGATCGACACGACCAATCGGAGGTTGGCGCGGATGAAGAGGTCCTTCGCGCGCTCGCCCTCGACGACCAGCCACTCCAGATCGGCCCGGTCCACACCGGCGCGGACGGCTTCCTCACCGAGCAGGTGCTCGGCGTAGAGGCCGGCCTCGATCGCCTTGGAGAGTTCGACCTCCCGAGCGGCGTCCAGCAGTGGCGTCCGGGAGATCTCGTGCAGGTAGACGCCGACCAGGTCGCGCTCTTCGGCCACCTGATCGGTTCGCATGCCGATGTTCTTGTCCACGTTGCCCACGGTCCCCTCGCTCGCGCCGGTTGCCCGGTTCCTTGCCATTCCCCACGTCCGTCAACCCCTGGTAACTTCTGCTGTGCCCACCGGTGCTGACACCTACACAACAGATGAGACGTGTCGGGGATTCCATGTCGTGAGTCGAAAGTGTCACGAATGCCTGAGTAATAGCTGAGAGCCCGGTCCATGTTTGCTGTCAGCATCCCGCCGGGTGGCTCGCCGCTGGGCACCACGCACGGGTTACGCTCCATGGCAACACCGCCCGCCGTGGGGGCACAGCGACCCGGGTCACCACCACGCTGCGATCCTGGTCACTGCCAGATACGCACCGAAGGACCGCTCGGTTCATCCTCGAGGGTGTTATTACCCCCCGGCCAGATGAACAATCCGAGGCTTTGTTCGCTTCCCGGGGGCGTGTGCGGCTAGGACGCGAGCAGGGCGAGCGCCCCGCGTACCTGGTCGGCGGAGCGGGCCAGCGCGGCGCGGGCGGCGTCCACCTCGGCACCGGAGACCAGGGCGACAAGTGCCGTCTTCAGGTCACCGTCGGCCGCCACGAGCGCCTGCCGGGAAACCTCCTCCGCGCAACCGGTGGCCTCGACCAGAATCGAGATCATTCGGCCGCGGAGTTTCGCATTGGTGGCCACCATATCGATCATGAGGTTCGAGTAGACCCGCCCCAGGCGCACCATGACGGCTGTCGAGAACGTGTTGAGCACCAACTTCTGCGCCGTGCCCGCCTTCATCCGGGTCGACCCGGCGACCACCTCGGGTCCGGTGTCCACCCCGATGAACACGTCCACCGACCGGGCGGCCTCCGCCTCCGGATTGGCGCACAGCAGCACCGTCGAAGCGCCCTTGGCGCGGGCCGCGGCGAGCGCCCCGAGGACGTACGGGGTGCGTCCGCTGGCCGCCAGACCGACCACCAGGTCACCGCCGCGTACACAACTGGCCGCCTCGACCGCGGCACCCCGGTCGTCGTCCTCGGCGTCCTCCACGGCCCGCCACATGGCGTCCGGGCCCCCGGCGAGGTGGGCGCAGAACCAGTGTCGGGGCGAGTTGAAGGTGGGGGCCAGTTCGGCCGCGTCGAGCACACCGAGCCGACCGGAGGTGCCGGCACCGAAGTAGTGCACCCGATGGCCGCCGCGCAGGGCCTCGACCGCCAGGTCGACGGTGGTGGCGATCTCGTCGAGCACCGCGGCGACCGCCGCCGGCACCCGCCGGTCGGCTTCGTTGATCACGGTGAGGACGTCCCGCGTCGACATCAGGTCGAGGTCGACGCTGAGCGGGTTGCGCCGTTCGGTGGGTGCGCCCACCCGGACCGTCGGGCGAACGGGCGTTGCGGGCAGGTCCGCACCGGCCGTCATGCCCGCCTCCGGTTCGCACCCACCCGGTGCGACTGGACCGCCTCGGCGGTCGCCTCCAGGGCCTTGCGGGCCCGCGCCCGGTTGCGGGCGGCCACCCCGACGAAGAGACAGTCGACCACGGTGAGCTGGGCCAGCCGGCTGGCCGTCGCGCCGGAGCGGTAGGTGGTCTCCCGAGCCGCCGTGGTGAGCACGAAGTCGGCCACCTCGGTGATCGGCGAGCGGGGGAAGTTGGTCAGCGCCACGGTGCCGGCACCCCGCGTGCGGGCCTGCTCCAGCACCTCGATCACGTCGGAGGTCGTGCCGCTGTGCGAGATGCCGATCGCCACGTCGCCCCTGCCGAGGAGAGCGGCCGAGGTCAGCGCCGTGTGCACGTCCGGGAAGTAGAAGGCGATCCGACCGATGCGGTGCAGCTTCTGCTGGAAGTCCGACGCGACGAATCCGCTGGCACCGGCACCGTAGATGTCGATCCGGCCGGCGCTGTTGATCGCCTCGACCACCTGCTCACAGACGGCGGGGTCGAGCTGCTCGGCAGTCTCCTCGACGGCGCGGGCGTCGTTGAACGCGATGGTGGCGATGATCTGGGCGAGGTCGGCGCCGGGCGGGATGTCGCCGCCGACCACCCGGGCGTCGGGTGGCTCGATCCGGCGGGCGGCCTCGGCGGCGAGCCGGATGCGGAGTTGGGGATAGCCATCCATGCCGACCGAGCGACAGAACCGGATGACTGTCGCCTCCGACGTCTCCGCCGCGGTGGCGAGGTCGGTGATGGTCCGCCGGGAGGCGGCGGCCGGGTCGGACACGACCAGCCGGGCAACCCGCTGCTCGGCAGGAGACAGCGACGGCAACAACCCGCTGATGTGGACGATCAGCCCACCGGGCTCCTGACTCGCAGAAATCTTCGGACTCTTCGCCACGGGTGAAACTTACTTTCACCAAGCGTGAGCGTCAACCATGACTGGCCGGGACGAACGAAACGGCCGACGGCCCGATCACCGATCCCGCACAGCCTGCCACTCCCGCAATACCGCCGCCTCATCCGCCGGGTCGAGTCCGCCCTGCCGTACGGCGGCCGGCTCCGCTGCCATCCAGGCCGCGGTCGCCCGAACAGTGTCCGACAGTGGACGGATCGCCAGCCCGGCACCCAGAGCCGGTGCGGCGTCCCGGTCCATCAGACCACCGGTCTCCGGCAGCCGCACCCAGAGTGGCAGGGCCCGCTCCCCGGACCACTCGCGGACGTCGTGGGCCAGCAGGAACTCCTGGTCGACCCAGGTGAGGACCGGATCGGTGACACCCAGCCCGGCGGCCACCCCGTGCAGCAGGTCAGCCCGGGACATCGCCGGCCCGGTGCCGTCGTACGTGCCGGTGAGGCCGGTGCCGGCGGCGTGCAGCAGCCAGCCCGCCAGATCGGCCACGTCCACGAACTGCACCCGGTCGGTCGGGCGGCCGGGTGCGAGCACCTCCCCACCCGCCGACAGCCGCCGCACCCAGTACGGGAAACGATCGCTCGGGTCCTCCGCACCGACGATCAACCCAGCCCGGCAGATGAACGAACGGTCCACGCCCATCCGCTCCCGGACCAGCTCCTCGATGCTCACCTTGCACTCGCCGTACCAGCGGTGGTCCGGGCCGACCGGACCGTCCACCTCCGGTGGTGCCGGCGGCAGCACCGGTGCGTCCGAGGCGGTCTGACCGGGGGTGGTGTGGTCCGCGTACACCGAGATCGTCGACACGAAGGACCAGTGGCCGACCCGCTCGGCGAGTGCGTCGAGCGCGTACCGGGCGTGACTGATCTGGCGGGTCACATCGATCACGGCGTCGAAACCCTCGCCGGCGAGCTGCGCCAGAGCCTGGGGATCGTCCCGGTCCACCGGCACGAACCGGGCCCCGGCCGGCGCGACCCCGGACACGCCCCGGGCCGCGCAGGTCACCTCGTGACCCTGCTCGACGGCGAGCTGGGCCGTCGCCCGGCCAAGGAATCGAGTGCCACCCAGAATGAGAGTTCGCATCAACCGATCCTGCGCCCCCAAGGTCCGTTTCAACGACCCACTCTGCCCACGGCAGACCGTGATCATGAAGTTGTTGCCACTCACCTCGGCGTATCGCAGCAATAACCCCATGATCAACGGAGGGGGCTGAGGGGGAGGCGGTCGGGGGTGGGGTGGGGGGTTAGCGTGGGTGCATGGTGGCGCGCAGTGTTTTGGTTACTGGGGGTTCTGGTGGGCTTGGTGGGGCGGTGGTGGGCGCCTTTGTCGAGGCGGGTTGGCGGGTGGTCGTACCGGAGCGGACCGCCCGGCCCGGAGCGGAGCCGGCGGCGGAGGGGCTGGTCCGGCTGGTCGCGGACCTGACCGAGCCGGCGGGCGCCGCGCGGGCGGTCGAGGTCGCCGCCGGTGAGTCGGCGGCGCCGCTGCGCGCGGTGGTCAACCTCGTCGGTGGGTACGCCAGCGGCGGCCTGGTGCACGAGACACCGGTCGAGGACTTCGAGCGGATGCTCACCGTCAACCTGCGGCCCACGTACCTGGTCACCCAGGCCGCGTTGCCGCACCTGTTGGCGGCCGGCGGCGGCGCGGTGGTCTGCGTCGCGGCCCGCGCGGCGCTCACCCCGTTCCCCGGCGCGGCCGGCTACGTGACCGCCAAGGCGGCGGTGCTGGCCCTCGCCAACGCGGTCGCGGTGGAGTACAAGTCCCGCAACGTGCGCTGCAACACAGTGCTGCCCAGCGTCATCGACACCCCGGCGAACCGGGCCGCCCAGCCCGACGCCGACCACTCCCGTTGGGTGGCCCCGGCCGAGATCGCGTCGGTGATCCGGTTCCTCGCGTCGGCGGAGTCCGCGCCCACCAGCGGCGCCACCGTGCCGGTCTACGGGCGGGCCTGAGCCACCAGCGGGCCCTCGTCCCCCCGCGCCGCCCCCGGGGACGCCGGCAGCCAGGTCCCCAGGTGCGCCTGGATCTGCTCGGTCACCTCCTCGGCCGGGCGACCCGCGTCCACCAGCACGAAGCTCGGATATTCGGGTAGCGCCCGGTAGGCGGTGTCCGCCGCGGTCAGCCAGCCCATCGTCTCGTGGTCGGTGCCGCGCTCCTCGATGCGCCGGTACGCCTCCGCCGGGTCGACGGCCAGCAGGAAGGTCACCTGCGGGGTCGGGAACAGTCGGTAGCCGGCCCGGGCCAGTCGCTCCCAGCGGTGCCCGCCATGCGCGCGGATGCTCGCGTACTGGCAGGCGGAGTAGCGGTCCATCACCGCCGTCCGGCCGGTGAGCAGGCAGCTCACCAGGGCCATGGCGATGGCGAGCCAGCGCAGCACGGACTCCACCGCCAGCACACCGTCGCGCCCGACGAGCCGCTGCGCGTCCGGTCGCCCGAGGCGGTGGGCGAGGCGGCCCAGCCAACGACGGCCGCTGGCGTTGCGGCGGTACTTCGCGGGGCGGCCGGCGGCGGTCAGCGCGTCGGCCAGTCGGTGTGCCTGAGTGGTCTTGCCGGAACCGTCGATGCCGATCAGGGCGACGGTGCGCAACCGGGCCCTGCCGCGTCGCATCCCCGATGATCTGGCCACCCTCCACAGGTTATCCGACCCATGCACCGACTCCGCGAGTTTTGTACTGTTTCGTTCCTGTTGGCACCTCGCCGCGACGCAAGGAGGTGTGGCCGACCGGAATGCCGGGTACCGGACCTTTGAAACCCAACCGCCGGTCCACCACATGACGACGGGAGAAGCAGATGGCTGAGCGCGGGGACGAGAGTCTGGTGCACACGCTCAAGAAGGTCGCCGCCGTGCTCAAGCAGTCCGAGATCCCGTTCGCCCTGGGCGGCAGCTTCGCCGTCTACGCCCACGGGGGCCACTCCAGCGAGCACGACGTCGACTTCCTGATCCGGGAGGCCGACGTGGAACAGGCGCTGGAGGCCCTGGTCGCCGCCGGCTTCGTCGCCCAGCGACCCCCGGAGGACTGGCTGGTCAAGGTCTTCGACGACGGCCGGATGGTGGACCTCATCCATCGGCCGATCGAGACGCCGGTAACCGAGGAGACGTTCGCCGACACGGTCATCCGGCCGGTGGACGCGATCCACATGCCGGTCCTGTCGGCCACCCAGCTGATGGTGCACAAGCTGCTGAGCTTCTCCCAGCACTACTGCGACTTCGCCCGCGGTCTGCCGCTGGCCCGCTCGCTGCGGGAGCAGATCGACTGGGAGAGGGTACGCAAGGAGACGCAGCACTCGCCGTACGCCGAGGCGTTCCTGGTGCTGCTGGACCGGCTGGAGGTGGTGCCGGCCGTCGGCACCCAGCCAGGAGAGGGGACATCGTGACCCATCATCGCGACATCGGCGCCGGGCCACCGGACGAGTACGTCGACGCGGAGATCCAGCGGCTGCTCGCCGAGGACCCCGCCGTCGCCGAGCAGGGGATCACCGTGGTCCGACGCGAACGCGCCCTCGTGCTGCACGGCGAGGTGGAGAGCCCGCACCGGCGCGCGGAGATCCTGCGCCTGGTGTCCGAGCGCTTTCCCGACGTACCGATCACCAGCGACATCGGGGTGATCCGCGCCCAGGCGCCCACGGAGATCGAGCAACTGCCCTGAGGGAGGTTCCATGGTGATCCGGATCGCCGCGGTGGGTGACGTGCATCTGGACGAGGACGTGGTCGGACGGTTCCGACCGGCGTTGGAAGAGCTGCCGGAGTGCGCCGACGTGCTGCTGCTGGCCGGGGACCTGACCCGGCACGGCACGGAGGCCGAGGCGCGCTGCGTGGCGGAGGAGTTCGGCGGGCTGGCCGTACCGGTCGTGACCGTGCTGGGCAACCACGACCACCAGTGTGACCAGGTGCCCCAGGTGGTCAAGGTGCTGGAGGACGCGGGCATCACCGTGCTGGAGGGCAACGGCGTGGTGCTGGACTGTGCGGGCGGCCGGCTCGGCATCGCCGGCGTCAAGGGCTTCGGCGGCGGGTTCGCCGGGCGGTGCGCGAGTGACTTCGGCGAGCCGGAGATGAAGGCTTTCGTGCGGACCACCACCGAGAGCGCCGACCGCCTCGGTGCCGCGCTGCGCGCACTGGACTGCGACATGCTCGTCGCCCTCACCCACTACGCGCCGGTGCCGGACACGCTTGTCGGCGAACCGCTGGAGATCTACCCGTTCCTCGGGTCGTACCAGCTGGGGCAGGCGATCGACTCGGCACCCACGGCGCTGGCGCTGCACGGGCACGCGCACGCCGGCAGCGAGCGCGGCACGACCCCCGGCGGGGTACGCGTCCGCAACGTCGCGCACCCGGTGATCAAGCAGGCGTACAGCGTCTTCCACGTTGGCGATCAACTTGATACGGATCAGGTTTCCCCGCTCGGACCGTCGGGTATTCAGAGGTCATGGAGCTGATTCTTTGGATTCTCGCAGTCGTACTCGTGGTCGCCGGCATCCTCGCGCTGTTCCGCCGGCAGATCCTGTGGGGCATCGTCCTCATCGTTGTCGGGCTGTTGGTCGGCCCGGGTGGTGTCAGCATCTTCAATTAGCGCTCGTACGTCATAAAACCGGGACCCGCCGGGGTCGCCGTGGCCGGAGCTTCGTCCTCCCGACAGAAGCATCGGCCGTGGTGATCCCGGCGCTTTTTGTCGGCGGTCGGGCCGCGGTCGGCGGCGGCGTTTGAGCTGACGCCGGGCGGAAATTATCTCGACCATGGAGATAACCCGGAACGCCACGAGGACCTCCGGACGGCGACGGTGGTGGGCCCTCGTCGGCTTCGCCGCGGCCGTCTTCGTCGCGGCCGCGATCGGCGGGCTGGGGGTGCAGGGCACCACCGACGAGTACGCGAGCCTGCGACAGCCCGACTGGGCGCCGCCCTCGGGGCTGTTCGGGCCGGTCTGGTCGGTGCTCTACGCGCTGATCGCCGTGACCGGCTGGCTGGTGTGGCGCCGGGTCGGTTTCGCTCCCGCCCTCTGGGCGTGGACCGCCCAGTTGGTGCTCAACGCGATCTGGACCCCGCTGTTCTTCGGCGCGGGGCAGTACGGGCTGGCGTTCGCCGAGATCGTGGTGATGTGGCTGGCGATCGGGCTCACCGTGGTGCTCTTCGCCCGGGTGTCCCGGGTGGCGGCCGCGCTGCTGCTGCCCTACTGGGCCTGGGTCACCTTCGCCGCCGCGTTGAACCTGTCGATCTGGCAGCTCAACAACTGACCCCACCGGCCCCCGGCGACTCCCGCCGGGGACCGGTGCCGTCTCCGGGTCAGCAGCGGGGCACGCCCGGGATGTAGCCGTCGGAGCCGGTGTACACGTACGCGTCGGCGATGTACCGACCGGAGCCGATGCGGTCCCAGATCGAGCTGGTGCCGTACGTGCCGGTGACCGTGGTGCCACTGGTCTGGCAGGCGATGGTCACGCGGGTGCCGTCGGCGACGGTGCCCACCGAGGCGTACCCGGTGCCGGGGCCGGAGCGGACGGTCAACGCGGTGCCGCTGGTGTCGACAGTGCCGTTGCCGCCGCCCGAGGAGCACCCGTTGTCGCTGGTGTAGTTCTTGCTGCCCCAGTAGAGGCCGAGGGCGCCGTTGAAGCGGACCTGGATGTCGCTGCCGTTGAGGCGCTGCTCGTAGTGCAGGTGCGGGCCGGTCGAGCCGCCGGTGCTGCCGACCCAACCGAGCACCTTGCCGTAGGCGACGGTCTGCCCGACCGAGACGTTGAAGCCGCTGAGGTGGGCGTAATAGGTGCTGTAACCGCCGCCATGGTTGATTCGGACGTATTTGCCATAGCTGGTACCGCCGAGGTCGGTCACCCGGTCGACGGTGCCGGGGGCGCTGGCCACCACCGGGTCACCGTTGTCGTCGGTGCGGTTGAAGTCGACGGCGTACGCCGGGCTGTGGTCCGACCTGGTCTGCCCGGACCAGGACTGGCCGCACGGGAAGGGCACCTTGAAGGTCGGCGCGGCCAGCGCCGGGCTCGCCGGCACCAGTGCTCCCCCGACGAGCAGACCCGTCGCCAGCAGGCTCATCCACCGCTTGCGCATGCAGCTCCTCCTATGTCGAAAACCTTCGATCTGAAGTGCTCAGCCTGACAGATATCGTCAATCTTCGAAAGAGTCCAGGATTCGGGACGGCAACGCGCCCACCAGGCAGCCCGCAGGTTTCCGGATTGTTACTCGCTCGTGTCTGACTGGGGGTGGACCGGGCCGGATGCAAGCGCTTACATGTGTGCACGCCCAATCGGACCGGCGACGGGTGACCAGCACCGCGCCGGCTAGGAAGGAGGACGGCATGGCGGTCTTTACCAGACCACGCCAGGCCTTCGTGATCGCCGGCGTACTCGGGCTGGCGCTCAGCGCCACCGCCTGCGGTACCGGCGACGACAAGAAGAGCAACAACGCGGGCTCCGCCGAGTGCGCCGCATACGACAAGTACGAGGGCCACGACGGCAAGAAGGTCTCGATCTACGCGTCCATCCGTGACGCCGAGGCCGACCTGCTGGAGCGCTCCTGGTCGCAGTTCACCGAGTGCACCGGCATCGAGATCGACTACGAGGGCAGCGGCGAGTTCGAGGCGCAGCTCCCCGTCCGGGTCGACGGCGGCAACGCCCCCGACATCGCCTTCGTGCCCCAGCCGGGCCTCGTGAAGCGCTTCGCGGACGCCGGCAAGCTGAAGAACCTGAGCGCCGACACCAAGGCCCTCGCCGAGCAGAACCTGCCGGCCGACTGGCTGAAGTACGGCACCGTGAACGGGACGCTCTACGGCGTGCCGCTCGGCGCCAACGTGAAGTCCTTCGTCTGGTACTCGCCGAAGACGTTCAAGGAGAAGGGCTGGGAGGTCCCGACCTCCTGGGACCAGCTCATCGCCCTGAGCGACAAGATCGCCGCCAGCGGCATGAAGCCGTGGTGCGCGGGCGTCGAGTCCGGTGACGCCACCGGTTGGCCGGCCACCGACTGGATCGAGGACGTGATCCTGCGGACGGCGGGCCCCGAGGTCTACGACCAGTGGACCACCCACGCCATCCCGTTCAACGACCCGAAGGTCGTCGACGCGGTTGACCGCGCCGGCAGCATTCTCAAGAACGACAAGTACGTCAACGGCGGCTTCGGCGGCGTCAAGAGCATCACCACCACCGCCTTCCAGGAGGCGGGCCTGCCGGTGACCACCGGCAAGTGCGCGATGCACCGACAGGCGTCGTTCTACGCCAACCAGTTCCCCGAGGGCACCAAGGTGGCCGAGGACGGCGACGCGTTCGCCTTCTACTTCCCGACCATCGACCCGGCCAAGGGCAAGCCGGTGCTGGGCGCGGGCGAGTTCGTCGTCGGCTACGCCGACCGCCCCGAGGTCCAGGCGGTGCAGACCTACCTGGCTTCGGCCGAGTACGTGAACAGCCGCGCGAAGCTCGGCAACTGGGTCACGGCGAACAACAAGCTGGACATCGCCAACGTGGCCAGCCCGATCGACAAGCTCTCCGTCCAGCTCCTCCAGGACAAGTCGGGCACCTTCCGCTTCGACGGATCCGACCTGATGCCGGCAGCCGTCGGCGCGGGAACGTTCTGGAAGGGCATGGTCGAGTGGCTGAACGGCAAGCCGACCGCCCCGGTGCTCCAGGGCATCGAGAGCAGCTGGCCTAAGTGATCCCGGCGGTGGCCCGGCCCGCGCCCGCGGGCCGGGCCACCGGACGAGGTGGACCCGGAAGGGAGGGTTGATGAAGTTCGACTTCGCCGATCAGCAGCCGAAGTTCCTCATGCTGATGTACGGGCTGGTCGCCTTCGTGGTGGTCGTGGGTGGTCTGCTCCTGTTGCTCGACGTGGTGCCGGCCTGGTTCGCCCGTCGGCGGGAGGCTCAGCTCGTCGCCGCCTCCGTGGGCGGGGGCCCGCTGCCCCGCCGACGCAAGCAGCGGGAGGGGCTCTTCGCGTTCTTCTTCCTGCTGCCGACGCTGCTGTTGCTCATCATCGGCCTGGTCGTGCCGGCCATCCGCACCACGCTGCTCTCCCTGATGGACGGAAGCAGCACCAACTGGGTGGGCCTGCGCAACTACGGCTGGATGTTCTCCGACGACTCGATCGTCCGGGTCCTGATCAACACCCTGGTCTGGGTGCTCCTCGTCCCGTTGGTGGCGACCGGGTTCGGCCTGATCTACGCCGTACTCGTGGACAAGGCCCGGTTCGAGGCGGTGGCCAAGTCACTGATCTTCCTGCCGATGGCCATCTCCTTCGTCGGCGCCAGCATCATCTGGAAGTTCGTCTACGCCTACCGAGGTGAGGGCGACCAGATCGGTCTGCTCAACCAGATCGTGGTCAGCCTCGGCGGTGAGCCGAAGCAGTGGCTCCTCGAATCCCCGCTGAACACGCTGCTGCTGATCGTCATCATGGTCTGGATCCAGGCCGGTTTCGCCATGGTGGTGCTCTCCGCCGCGATCAAGGCCATCCCCGACGACATCGTGGAGGCCGCCCGGCTGGACGGCGTGAGCCCGTGGCAGATGTTCTGGCAGATCACCATGCCGAGCATCCGGCCGGCGCTGATCGTCGTGGCGGTGACGCTCACGATCGCCACGCTCAAGGTCTTCGACATCGTCCGGACCTCGACAAACGGCAACTACGACACCAGCGTGATCGCCAGCGAGATGTACAACCAGGCGTTCCGGTACGGCCAGAACGGGCAGGGCTCGGCGCTCGCCGTCTTCCTCTTCATCCTGGTCATCCCGGTCGTGATCTACCAGATCCGCAACCTCCGTCAGCAGCGGGAGGGCTGAGATGACCACCGCAACGCCCACCGTCACCGTCGGCACCCAGAAGACCGACGGCACCCCGACGACCACGGCCGGACGGGTCCGCAAGCGGTTGAACAGCCGCACCGCGACGCTCGTCTCGATCGTCATCGCGGTGGTCTGGACCATCCCGACCTTCGGCCTGCTCGTCTCGTCCCTCCGACCGGAGGACGAGATCAAGACCACCGGCTGGTGGACCGCGTTCACCAACCCGCAGTTCACCTTCGAGAACTACCAGCAGGTCCTGTTCGGGCGGTCGGCGTCCTCCGGGCAGCTCGCCGGTTCGTTCATCAACTCCCTGGCGATCACCATCCCGTCGGTGCTCTTCCCGCTCGCCTTCGCGTGCCTGGCCGCGTACGCGCTGGCCTGGATCAACTTCCGCGGCCGGGACTGGGTCTACATCGCGATCTTCGCGTTGCAGATCGTGCCGTTGCAGATGGCCCTGGTGCCGCTGCTGAAGTTCTTCTCCACCGGTGTCACCCTCGGCGGCGTCACGCTGATGCCGGCCTGGGACCTCGTCGACGAGCAGAAGTTCGCCCAGGTGTGGTTCGCCCACACCTGCTTCGCGCTTCCGTTCGCCGTCTTCCTGCTGCACAACTTCATCTCGCAGCTGCCCGGAGACCTGATGGAGGCGGCCCGGGTCGACGGGGCCACCCACCCGAAGATCTTCCGTAGCATCGTGCTGCCGCTGATCACCCCGGCGCTCGCGGCGTTCGGCATCTTCCAGTTCCTCTGGGTCTGGAACGACCTGCTGGTCGCGCTGATCTTCGCCGGCGGCGGCAACGAGACCGCCCCGCTCACCGTCCGACTCGCCGAGATGGCCGGCACCCGGGGCAACGAGTGGCAGCGGCTCACCGCCGGAGCGTTCGTCTCCATCGTCGTACCGCTGATTGTCTTCCTGTCCCTACAACGCTTCTTCGTGCGAGGTCTGCTCGCCGGGAGCGTCAAGGGCTGACCCGCTTGCCCGCCGTCGCCCGGCCCCTCGGGCGGCGGCGGGCGTTCTGGCACCGAGCGGGGGAACCGTGACGAAGATCGATGATGTCGCCCGGCTGGCCGGTGTGTCCACGGCCACCGTCTCGCGGGCCCTGCGCGGGCTCCCGACGGTCTCCGCCGCCACCCGGGGCCGGGTGCTCGCCGCCGCCGAGCAACTCGACTACGCGGTCTCGCCGAGTGCGTCCCGGCTCGCCGGCGGCCGGACCGGCACGGTCGCGGTGGTGGTCCCCCGGATCACCCGCTGGTTCTTCAGCACCGTCGTCGAGGCAGTCGAGGAGCACCTGCACCAGTCCGGCTACGACCTGCTGCTCTACAACCTGGGCGGCCGGGAGCAGATCCGCCAACGGGTCCTGCGCACGGCCAACCTGCACAAGCGGGTGGATGCCATCATGCTGGTCGCCACGCCACTGCGGCCGTCCGACCTGACCGCGCTCGCCACACTGGACCTGCCCGGCGTGACAATCAGCTCGGGCAGCAGGGTGCCCAACTGGCCCTGCGTAAGGATCGACGACGTCGCGGCCGCGCGGGCCGCCACCCGGCACCTGATCGACCTCGGCCATCACCGGATCGCGCACATCTCCGGCGACCCGGACGACGAGTTGGCCTTCACCACCCACCTGGACCGACGCCGCGGCTACCAGGCGGAGCTGCGCGCCGCCGGCCTGCGGCCCGACCCGAGCCTGGATGTCGAGTCCACCTTCACCATCGACGGCGGCATCCGGGCCGCCGCCGAGTTGCTGGTCCGCGGCGATCCGCCGACCGCGATCGTCGCCGCCTGCGACGAGATGGCGATGGGGGCGATGACCGCGGTACGCGACGCCGGGCTGCGGGTGCCGCACGACGTCAGCGTGATCGGCATCGACAATCACGACCTGGCCGGTGTGCTGGGGCTCAGCACCATCGCCCAGCCCGCCGCCGAGCAGGGCCGGCTCGCCGCCCGGATGCTGCTCGACCCGCTCGGGGCACGCCCCCCAGGGCCCGTCGTGGACCAACGCGACGCCGGCGGCGCCACACCGGTGATCCTGCCCACTCGGCTGGTCGTCCGGGACTCGACAGCACCACCCCGGGCACACTGAAATCCACCCACCGCGCGACACGGGAGAAGACCCTGAACACCGATCCGACGCAGCAGACCCCCTCCGGTCACCCAGTCACCGGCTGGTGGACCGAGGCGACCATCTACCAGATCTATCCCCGTTCGTTCGCCGACTCGGACGGCGACGGGATCGGTGACCTGCCCGGCATCACCGCCCGCCTCGACCACCTGGTCGAGCTGGGCGTGGACGCGGTGTGGCTGTCGCCGTTCTACCCGTCACCGCAGGCCGACGCCGGCTACGACGTGGCCGACTACCGCGACATCGACCCGCTGTTCGGCACCCTCGCCGACGCGGACAAGCTGATCGCCGAGGCCCGGTACCGCAGCCTGCGGGTGATCGTCGACCTGGTTCCCAACCACACCTCGTCCGCGCACCGCTGGTTCCAGGCCGCGCTGGCCGCCGCGCCCGGCAGCCCGGAACGGTCCCGGTACATCTTCCGGGACGGCCTCGGGCCCACCGGGGACCAGCCGCCGAACGACTGGCAGAGCGTCTTCGGCGGTCCCGCCTGGACCCGGACGGTGGACCCCGACGGGCAACCCGGCCAGTGGTATCTGCACCTGTTCGACACCGGGCAGCCGGACCTCAACTGGGAGAACCCGGAGGTGCACGCGGAGTTCCTGGACGTGCTGCGGTTCTGGCTGGACCGCGGGGTGGACGGCTTCCGGGTCGACGTGGCACACGGCCTGATCAAGCAGGCCGACCTGGCCGACTGGCAGGAGCCGCAGGAGATCCTCTCCGGCAACGAGATCGACAAGCCGCGCCCGCCGATGTGGGACCAGGAGGGCGTGCACGAGATCTACCGGCAGTGGCGACAGGTTCTGGACAGCTACCCCGGCGAGCGGGTGCTGGTCGCCGAGGCCTGGGTGGAGCCGGCCGAGCGGCTGGCCCGCTACGTCCGCCCGGACGAGATGCACCAGGCGTTCAACTTCGAGTACCTGCTCGCGGCGTGGACCGCACCGGCCCAGTACGCGGTGATCACCCGTTCGCTGGAGGCGACCGACTCGGTCGGCGCGCCGACCACCTGGGTGTTGTCCAACCACGACGTGGTGCGGCACGCCTCCCGGCTCGGCCTGGCGATCGGCGGCGGCCGCCCCAACGGCATCGGCATCGGCGACCCGCAGCCGGACGCCGCGCTCGGCCTGCGCCGGGCCCGGGCGGCCACCCTGCTGATGCTCGCCCTGCCCGGCTCGGCGTACCTCTACCAGGGCGAGGAGTTGGGGCTGCCCGAGCACACGACCCTTGCCGACGAGGCTCGGCAGGACCCGACCTGGGAGCGCAGCGGGCACACCCAGCGCGGCCGGGACGGCTGCCGGGTGCCGATCCCGTGGGAGGCCGACGCCCCGTCCTACGGTTTCGGGCCGACCGACGCGAGTTGGCTGCCGCAACCGCCAGTGTGGGCGGAGTACGCGCTGGACCGCCAGCGCGACGTGCCCGGCTCGACGTACGAGCTGTACCGCACGGCGCTGCGGTTGCGCCGTGCGCACGGGCTGGGTCGCGGCACCCTGGAGTGGTTGTCCTCCGGCGACGAGACGCTGAGCTTCCGCAACGGTGAGCTGACCGTGCTGACCAACTTCAGTGCCGCCCCGGTGCCGGTGCCGACCGGTGCCGAGGTGCTCGCCACCAGCGCACCCCTGGACGACGACGGCGCGGTCCCGACCGACGTCACCGTCTGGCTGCGCGGCTGATCTCGCGCCGACCGGCCCGCTCCGCGGTACTCGCGGGTGGGCCGGTCGGGGCGGACCGCCCCGCTGTGGAGCTGATGTCGTAGACGATTCACCCCCACCGGGCCGCGCCAACGCCCCCAAGCCGCCCTGGAAACCGCACCGAGAGTCCCGCCGCGCCGATCTTGCAGTTCCGGTCGCCGGTATGGACTCGATGCCGCTTATGTCGGGGCAGCAAGCGCAAGATCGCGAGACCGGGGGTGGCTTGGCCTGGTCGATCATGGACTTGTGGTGCCCGATCTGTCGTTTCTCGGGTCATTTGTCACCCACCACAACTCCATGATCGACGGGGGGGTGGGGTGGGGTTAGAGGCGGGTGGCTCGGGTGTTCAGGAGGCTGTGGACGTTGTCGATGTCTTCCGGTGAGGTGCGGGAGGCTAGCCAGTACATGACGCCGGTGGGGATGAAGAAGAGCTGGAACGCGGCAAGCCCGACCGCGAAGTTCAGCGGCGGCGGGAATGCCGCCCGCAACCCCTGGAACGCCACCCCCACCAACCCGTTGCCGGCCGCGCGACCGACCCCGTTGACCAGGTTGCCCAGGCTGTAGACGGTGCCGCGGTGCTCCGGCGGGTTCACGTCGGCGATCAGGGCGAACCAGTTCGGCGAGTTGGCCGAGGTCAGCGCGAGCGCCACGACCGCGGTGAGCAGGCTCAGCCCGACCGACGGCTCGGTGAACACGCTGGCCAGCACCGCGCCCACCACCGCGCCGCCGCCGGCACCGTCCGGCACGTCGATGGTCACCGGGACGAAGAACAACACCAGGTAGAACGGCAGCGCGGCGAGGATGCCGACCGCGGCGACCAACGCCCGACCCCGAGGGGTACGCCGTTGCACCGCGTCGCCGATCAGGCCGCCCACGATGGACAGCACCCCGCCGAGCTGGAACAGGGTGGCGAAGACGCTGCCCACCACCACCGCGGTCGACGCCGAGTAGCCCTGGGCCTCGGCCCGCTCGGCGAAGAGCACCGGCAGCCACACCAGCGAGCCGAACGCGGCCTGGGCGGTCAGCCCCTGCAGGATCAGCCACCGGTTGGTCCGTCGGGCCAGGATGCGCGGCAGGTCGGCGCGGCTGATCCGATAGTCGTACTCGGCGCCGGCGTCCAGCCGGTCGGCCAGTTCCGGCTCGCTCTGGCCACGCCGGACGTCGTACGTGAACAGGTAGGCCAGGGTGGCGACCAGGCCGACGCCGGTCAGCATCAGGAAGGGGCGCCGCCAGTCGGTCGACCCGAGCAGCCCACCGACGAGCGTGCCCGCCAGGGTGCCGACCCCCTGGGAGAGGCCCCAGAAGCTCATCACCAGCCCCCGCCGGGTGGGTGAGATCAGATCGGTGACCACGGAGAAGCCCACCGAGCCGACCGCGCCGAGACCGATCGCCGCGACCAGCTGTGCGAGCAGGAAGGTCAGGTAGCCGCCGGCAAGAGCGCTGCCTCCGGTGCCCGCCGCCCAGAGCAGCGTGCCCACCATCAGCAGCGGCTTACGGTTGGTCCGGTCACCGACGTACGCCCAGCCGACCGCGGCCACCGCGCTAACCAGGAAGCTGACCGCGGTGACGAGACCGAGCAGCCGCCCGGACACGTCGAACGCGTCGGAGATCGGGCCGTACAGCGGCGGGACCAGCCCGATCGCCACGTTGTCCAGTGAGGCGAGCAGCACGAACACCACGACGCTGTACAGCCGGTGCGCCGGGCCACCGCCGCGGCCGTGCGGGCGCTGGCCGGGCCCGCCACTGGTCACCGTCATGACCGGCAGCCAACCAGACTCCGCCGAGGGTGCCGTCACGCGGGTGGGTGCCTGTCGACGTGCACCGGCACCCACCCGCGTCGATCCCGACGCCCAGGCGCTCCGGGACCGCTGGCCGAACTACCCGGTCAGCTCCGGTCGAGCACCAACCCGCGAGCCGCCGCGTACTGCTCGCGGACGGCGGGGACGGGCTCGGCCGTGTACTCCTCGGTGCCCTCGACCGCCCAGACCGGCGGCGTCGGACCGCCCAGGGCGACCCAGGCGGCCTGCCGGGCGGCGCCGTCGGCGACGTACTCCCCGGCCGGCGGCACGACGACCGGGCAGCCGAAGACCTGCGGGGCGATCTGGCGCACCGCGGCCGACCGGGCTCCGCCGCCGACCAGGATGACCCGGCGGACGGTGGCCCCCTGCGCGGTCAGCGCGTCCAGGCCGTCGGCGAGCGCGCAGAGCATGCCCTCCACGGCGGCCCGCGCCAGGTGCGCGGGGGTCGACGTGCGCAGGGTCAGCCCGTGCACCGCGCCGGTGGCGAGTGGGCGGTTCGGCGTCCGCTCGCCCTCCAGGTACGGAACCATGACCAGCCCGTCCGCGCCGGCTGGCGCGGAGAGCGCCAACTCGGCCAGCTCGTCCAGGCTGACGCCGAGCATCGCGGCGGCGGCGTCCAGCACCCGGGCCGCGTTGAGCGTGGCGACCAGCGGCAGGAAGCGACCGGACGCGTCGGCGAAGCCGGCGACGGCACCGCTCTCGTCGGCGGCCGGCACGTCGGCGACGCTGAACACGGTGCCGGAGGTGCCGATCGAGACGACCACGTCACCCGGCCCGGCGCCGACACCGAGCGCGGCGGCGGCGTTGTCCCCGGTGCCCGCACCGAGCAGCGCGCCGCCCGGCTCACCCAGTACGTCGGACAGCTTTCCCGCCGAATCCGCCGGACCGAGCACCTCGGGCAGCACCAACCGCCGGCCGAAGCCCCGCTCCAGCAGGTCCAGCCGGTATTGCCCGGTGGCCGGCGACCAGTAGCTGGTGCCGCTGGCATCACCCCGGTCGGTACGCAGCGCGTCCAGCCCCGGTGCGCCGGCCAGCCGCCAGGTCAGCCAGTCGTGCGGCAGGCAGACGGCCGCCACCTGGGCTGCCCGCTCCGGCTCGTGCGTGGCCAGCCAGCGCAGCTTGGTGAGGGTGAAGCTGGCCACCGGAACGCTACCGGTGGCCTCGGCCCAGAACCGACGCCCCGCCGCGCCGCCGCCGGCCTCCTCGACGAGGTCGGCGGCGGCGTCGGCGGATCGGGTGTCGTTCCACAACAGTGCCGGGCGGACCACCCGGCCGTCCTCGTCGAGACACACCATGCCGTGCTGCTGGCCGGCGACGGAGATCGCCGCCACGTCGGCCAACCCGCCGGCCTGGTCGACGGCGCTACGCAGCGCCTGCCACCAGGCTTCCGGGTCGACCTCGGTGCCGTCCGGGTGCGGTGCGCGGCCCTGCCGAAGCAGGGCCCCGGTCTCCGCGTCCCGGATGACCACCTTGCAGGACTGGGTGGACGAGTCGACGCCTGCGACCAACGGCATGGCGGGGCCTCAGCGAGCGCCGAGCAGGTGCTCGACGGCGAGTTGGTTGAGCCGGACGAAGGCGAAGCCCCGCTCGGCCACCGCGTCGACGTCGACGTCCTCGAACGCGGACCGGTCGGCCAGGAACTCCTCGTAGCCCTCGCCGTCGTTGAGCGTCGGCGTGTTCAGGTCGCCGACCTTGCTGGCGGCGAGCGCCTCGACCACCTCGGGGTCGGCGCGGAACGCCGCGGCCCGCTCCTTGAGCAGCAGGTAGGTGCTCATGTTGGCCGCCGCCGAGGCCCAGACACCGTCCATGTCCTCGGTGCGGGAGGGCTTGTAGTCGAAGTGCCGGGGGCCGTCGTAGGCCGGGCCGCCGTTCGGGCCGCCGTTCTCCAGGAGGTCCACCAGGGCGAACGCGTTCATCAGGTCACCGTGGCCGAAGACCAGGTCCTGGTCGTACTTGATGCCGCGCTGGCCGTTGAGGTCCAGGTGGAACAGCTTGCCCTGCCAGAGCGCCTGGGCGATGCCGTGGGCGTAGTTGAGCCCGGCCATTTGCTCGTGGCCGACCTCCGGGTTGAGGCCGACCAGCTCCGGGTGGGCCAGTTGGGAGATGAAGCCGAGCGCGTGCCCGATGGTCGGCAGCAGGATGTCGCCGCGCGGCTCGTTGGGCTTGGGCTCCAGGGCGAACCGCAGGTTGTAGCCCTTGTCGATGCTGTACTGGGTGAGCAGGTCCACGGCCTCGCGGTAGCGGTCCAGGGCGGCGCGGACGTCCTTGGCGAGGTCGTACTCGGAGCCCTCGCGGCCGCCCCACATCACGAACGTGCTGGCGCCCAGCTCGGCGGCCAGGTCGACCTGGCGCAGCACCTTGCGCAGCGCGAAGCGGCGGACGTCGCGGTCGTTGCTGGTGAAGCCGCCGTCCTTGAAGATCGGGTGGGTGAAGAGGTTGGTGGTGACCATGGGCACCACGAGGCCGGTCTCGTCGAGAGCCTTGCGGAACCGGGCGATGTGCTGGTCCCGGGTGGCGGCGTCGACGCCGAACGGGATCAGGTCGTCGTCGTGGAAGGTGATGCCGTACGCGCCCAGCTCGGCGAGCCGGTGCACCGCCTCGACCGCGTCGAGCTCGGGGCGGGTGGCGTCACCGAACGGGTCGCGGGCTTGCCAGCCCACGGTCCAGAGCCCGAAGGAGAACTTGTCGGCGGGGGTGGGACGGGGTGCCATGAGCGACCTCCGGGGTGGTGTTGTCCGCTATTTGTTCAGCGATTGAATTATTTGCTCACCCTATGGCACTGTCAAGGGGTGAGCCTCACCCACGCCCCGGCCGGCGCAGTCCGTCAGGGCAGTCTGCGCGAGCTTAACCTCGCCCTGGTCCTGGGCCGGATCGCCGCCGCCGACCGACCTCCGTCCCGGGCCGATCTGGCGACCGCGACCGGCCTGACCCGAGCAACCGTGTCCGCGGTGGTCGAGGACCTGCTCGCCGGCCGGTTGGTCAGCGAGTCCGACCCGGCGCCCCGCGCCGGCGCCGGCCGCCCGGCCCGCGGGCTGGTCCTGGCCGACCAGGGGCCGGCGGGGCTCGGCCTGGAGGTCAACGTCGACTACCTGGCGGTCTGCGTGGTGGACCTCGCCGGACAGGTCCGGCACCGCATCGTGCACCGGGCCGACCTACGCCCGGTGGCACCGGCGGACGCCCTCGCCCAGCTGGTCGAGATAGCCGGGGATGCCCGCGACGAAGCCGCCCGCGAGGGCCTCACCCTGGTCGGGGCCGCACTCGCGGTGCCCGGCCTGGTGGACGACGCCGGGCTGGTCCGGCTCGCGCCGAACCTCGGTTGGCGCGACGTGCCCGTGCCCGCGCTGCTCGCCGAGCACCCTCCGCTCGTCGAGCAGGTGCCCGGCGTCCCGGCGCTGGTGGTGGACAACGAGGCCAACCTCGCCGCACTCGGCGAACTGCACTCCCGGCCACCCGGCCCGTCCAGCTTCCTGCACATCTCCGGAGAGGTGGGCATCGGCGCCGGCATCGTGCTGGACGGCGCACTGTTCCGTGGCGTGCGCGGCTGGAGCGGCGAGATCGGGCATCTCCCGGTACACCCCGAGGGCCGTCCGTGCCGCTGTGGCGGGCAGGGCTGCCTGGAGCAGTACGCCGGCCAGGAGGCGATCGTGACCGCCGCCGGGCTGGCCCGGGCGGAACTCCCCGCGGACACCGCGACGGCGCGGCTGGCCGAGTTGGCCGAGGCCGGTGACCCGGACGCGCTGCGGGCGCTGCACGACGCCGGGACGGCGCTCGGTGTCGCGGTGGCCGGTGTCGTCAACCTGCTCGACCTGGACACCGTGGTGCTCGGTGGCGGGTACGCGGCGCTGGCACCCTGGCTGTGCCCGCCGGTGCTCGCCGAGATCGCCAGTCGGGTGCTCACCGCGGCCTGGTCGCCGGTCACGGTCCGGCCGTCGAGGCTCGGCGCGGAGGCCGCCGCGGTCGGCGCCGCCGGCTCGGTGGCCCGCCGGATCGTCGCCCAACCCGCCGGCTGGCTGGCCCGCTCCGGCTGATCGCCACCCTGCGTGCCGCCGCGCGTCGGCTCCGCGCCCTGCGCTCAGGGTGCGCGTCAGCGCCGCGCCCTGGCGCGCGTCGGGTCCGCGCCCTGCACTCTGGGCACGTGTCCGAGGGGGTCGGTAGCCTTGCCCCGCAGGCAGCGATCCGCGGCGAGGAGGCGAGAAGCAGCATGCGCACAGGTCGTCAGACGTGCGGTGGCGTCCGACGGTGACCGCGACCCGGCACCCCAGCGGCACCGCGCAGCCGGCCGACGCGAGACTGGCCCGCGAGCTGCTCGACGGGCTCACCGAGGCCGTGCTGACGACCGACGAGACCGGTCGGGTCACCATGGCCAACGCCACGGCGGCGGCGCTGCTCCCGGAGATCACCGTCGGCAGCAACCTGGCCAGTTGCCCGGTGGCGGCCCTGGCGCGAGCGGTCGCCGCCAACGCCGCGGCCTTCGACACCGAACACCACGGCCGGCGACTGCACGGCACCCGGCGACAGCTCACCGGCTCCCGGTTCGCGTGGTATGTCCGGGACGTCACCGAGGAGCACGCCCAGGCTGATGCCCTGCGCGCCGAGCGTTCCCGCACCGCGTTCCTCGCCCACGCCGGCAGCCGGCTCGGGCTCTCCGTGCACCGCGACCAGGTGCTCCTGGCCACCATCACCCTCGCGGTGCCCTACCTGGCCGACGTCGCCGTGGCACTGCACCGACCGGCCGTCACGGCCGAGCCGCCCACCCGGTGGATCCGGTACGCCGACGGCGAGCCGGCCCCGGTCACCGGGCTGGCCGGGGCGACGCTGACCGCCAGCGTGCCCGGTCTCGCCGAGGCACTGGCCGGCGAGCCCGCCGAGCCGGGGCGCTGGCTGGACGCCGAGCCCGCCGACCTGGCCCCCCTGCTGCCGCCCGATTTCGGCGCCCCGGGCACCGTGCTGGTCAGCCCACTGCTGAGCGCGGACGGGTCGGCCGGTGCCCTGCTGCTCGTCCGCCGTGCCGGGCGGGCCGGCTTCGACAGGCGCGAGATCGAGCTGGCCCGTGAGTTCGCCGCCCGGGCCGGCGCCGCACTGGGCACCGCCGACCTCCACGGTGAGCAGGCCCACCTGGCCCAGGTGCTACAGGCCAGTCTGCTGCCACCCGAGCTGCCCACCGTGCCCGGTGTGACCATGGCCGGCGGATACCGGGCCGCCGGGGACAGCCTGCGCATCGGCGGCGACTTCTACGAGGTGTTCCCACACCCCCACGGGGCCCTGTTCGCGCTCGGCGACGTGTGCGGCAAGGGGGTGGGCGCGGCCGTCCTGACCGGCCGGGTCCGCCAGTCGTTGCGGACGCTGCGGCTCGTCGAGCGGCGTCCACTGGAGCTGATCAACCTGCTCAACGGGGCGTTGTTCGACGCACCGGAGGCGACGCGGCGCAGCCAGTTGACCACCCTGCTGCTCGGCTCGATCGACCGCGGGCCCGCCGGGCTGGACGTCCGGCTCGCCGGCGGGGGTCACCCGGCGCCGCTGCTGGTCACCGCCGACGGCACTGTCACTCCGGTCCCGGTCGGCGGCATGCCGGTCGGCGCGCTGACCGTCGCACGATTCACCGAGACCCGGGTGCACCTCGATCCGGGCGACCTGCTGCTCGCGTACACCGATGGGGTGACCGCGGCCCGCGGCCCGCGCGGGCTGGCGACGTTCGGTGCGGCCCGGCTGCACGCCGCGGTCGCCTCGGCGGCCGGGCGGTCGTCGGCGGCGCTCGTCGACCGGGTGCTGCGGGCGGTCGACGACTGGCTGGCCGGGGAGGCCCACGACGACATCGCGATGCTGGCCCTGGGTGCGCCGGCGTGATCGCCGGCCCGCACCGAGGGCGGCGTGCCGGCCCCGGCCAACGGGATCCGGGCGGCCTGCCGGCCCCCGCCAACGGGATCAGGCCGCTGGCGCGCGGGGGGCTGCGTGCCGCCCGGGCGGTGGGGATCAGGCGGTACGCGCCACCGGCGGTTCGCCGGTCGGCCACTCCCGGGTGGTGCGGACGGACCGTTCCGGGTCGCCCGACGAATCCGCCCAGGCCGCACGGGTCTGCCGTTGGCTGTCGCGCGACCAGTCCCCCGACCGCCCACCGGGCCGGTCCGGGTCGTCCGGCCAGCCCTCCGGCCTTGTCGGGTCGTCCGCCGCCGGTGTGCTCCGCGCCTGCTGCCGGCGAGCGACCTCGTCGAACTCCCGCATGCCGCCCAGCAGCGCGTCGCGGCCTTCCGGGCTCATCTCGGCCAACACGACAGCCAGCTGCGCCCGACGGTCGGCCCGTAGCTCGGCGAGGAGCCGGCGACCCTCCGGGGTGAGGTGCAGCGAGATCTCCCGCCGGTCGAAGCGGCCCGGCTCGCGCTCCAGCATGCCGGCGGCGACCAACCGGTCGCAGAGGCGGCTGGCGGAGCTGAGCAGCATGTCGAGCCGGGTGGCCAGCCGCCGCAGGTTGATCCCGTCGTGCCGCTCCACCACCATCACCGCTCGTAGCTGGGCACCGGACACCCGGTGAGCGGTGCCCTCGCGGGCGGATTCCCAGATGCCCAGCAGGGCAGCGGCCGCCTCGTCCAGCGCGGCAGCCATACTCGTCTCGGGGTCCGTCGGACCGTGAAGTTCGGCCATGGTGGCCCGAGACTACTCCGAACCCACTGGTGGTCGAGCTTTCAGCGAGGGAGCGACGATGAGCGAACCGGTCAATCAGGCACGCCGTGCCCTGAACCAGGCACCTGCCGACCGGCTCGTGGGCGGTATCGGGGAGGTGCTCGCCCGGTCGTACGGGATTACCGACGTCGAGCTGTACCAGGTCGACTACAAGCTCTCGGAGCTGCTGCCGCTCACCGAGGGTGACTCGATCACCAGCCCCGGGCACCCCGCCTGGCGTGCTTTCGATCACCAGTCGCCGTTCCTGACCGACGGCACCGCCTGGTTCCCGGTGAGCATGCGGGGCGAGCGTCGGGGGGTGCTGTGCCTGGCACCCGTCCCGGACGATCGGGAGGTCGTCGCCGAGCTGGCCGACATCGCCACCGCGCTCGCCCACGAGGTGGCGGCGGTCTCCGCCGGCACCGACGTCTACCGGGCGGCGCGGCGCGCCCAGCGCCTCACCCTGGCCGCCGAGATGCAGTGGGACCTGCTCCCCGGCCGCAGCCGGATCCGTCCCGCGTTCAGCCTGGCCGGGCAGTTGGAGCCGGCGTACGCGGTACGCGGCGACAGCTTCGACTGGTCCGACGACGGGCAACGGCTCTGGTTGTCCACCATCAACGGCACCGGGGAGGGGGTGGCCGCCTCCCTGCTCACCTCGTTGGCCACCCACGCGTTGCGCAACGCGCGTCGGGCCGGGCTGAGCCTGGCCGACCAGGCCGCCCTCGCCGACCAGGCCCTCTTCGACCTGTACCGGGGTGAGCAGCACCTCTCCGCGTTGCTGATGGAGCTGGACCTGCGGTCCGGGGTGATGACAGTGGTCGACGCCGGGTCACCCCGGCTCGTCCTGCTGCGCGACGGGGAGGTCACCGAGCAACCCCTGGACGCGCAGTTCCCCCTCGGCATGTTCGAGGAGACCGACTACCACGAGCAGACGTTCCCGATGGAACGCGGCGACCGGGTCTTCGTCGTCAGCGACGGGGTGGTGGAGGCCACCGGGCAGCACGTGCGCTACGGGGAGACGGCACTGGACCGGTTCCTGCGGCGGACCGGGCCGATGGCGCCACTGGACGCCGTCCGGTCGCTGATCGGTGATCTGCGCGCGTTCGTGGCCGGTGACCTGGTCGACGACGCGGTGGTCGTCTGCCTCGACTGGAACGGCCCGCAAGCCTGACCGGCGGTCGTCAGTACGCTCCGCGGCCGTTCAGGACCGCACCGAAGGTCTTCCAGAGGATGGTGAGGTCGGCGGCGAGGGACCAGTTCTCCACGTAGTAGAGATCGAGCCGGATGCCGTCCTCCCAGCTCAGGTCGGACCGGCCGCTGACCTGCCACAGCCCGGTCATGCCGGGCTTGACCAGCAGCCGCCGGGCCACGTCGCCGTCGTAGCGGGCCACCTCGGAGGGCAGCGGCGGACGGGGGCCGACCATGCTCATCTGACCCAACAACACGTTGACCAATTGCGGCAGCTCGTCAAGTGACCACTTGCGCAGCAGCCGGCCGACGCGGGTGACCCGGGGGTCGTGGCGCATCTTGAACATCAGGCCGTCGGTCTCGTTGCGCGCGGTCAGCTCGGCGAGCAGCGCGTCGGCGTTCACCACCATGGTGCGGAACTTGAACACGCCGAACTCCTGCCCGCCCCGGCCGACCCGGACCTGGCGGAAGAGCACCGGGCCGCGACTGTCCAGTTTGATGGCCAGGGCGATGAACGCGATCAGCGGCAACAGCAGCGCCAGCGCCAGCGACGAGGCCGACCGGTCGACGAGCCCCTTCACCAGCTTGCGCGCACCCCGGAACTCCGGTGCCTCGACGTGGATCAGCGGCAGGCCGGCGACCGGGCGGGTGTGGATGCGTGGGCCGGCGACGTCGGTCAGCGCGGGCGCCACGACCAGGTCGACGCCGGTCCCCTCCAACTGCCAGCCGAGGCGCCGCAGCCGGGTCGCGGTCAGCTCGCCGGAGGCGGTCACCGCGACCGTGTCCGCCCCGATGGCGGTGGCGGCCTCCGGGATACCCCGGAACGAGCCCACCACCGGCACGTCGCCCAGTCGCTGCGCCACCGGCGCGAGCAGCGCGTCCGGGATGCACGCGCCAACCACCTGGTAGCCGGCGTACGGTTCGCGGCGCAGCGTGTGCACCAACTCCAACACGTGGGCGGTGTCACCGACCACCAGCACCCTGCGGGACCAGCCGGCACCCATCGAACGGGCCCGGTGCAGGCGCTTGCGGGCGCCGAACCGCGCCACCTCCAGCCCGACGGTGCCCACCGCGAAGGAGATGCCCAGGAAACCCCGCGAGACGCCGAGGTCGGTGATGTAGCCGATGATGGCCATCGCGCCGGCCAGGCGCAGGCTCGCGGAGCTGACCCGCCGGTACTCGTCGGCCCCGTAGCCGATCACCCGGTCGTCGTAGCAGCCGAGGGCCTTGAGCGAGATCAGCCACGCCAGCACCAACCCGGGAGCGACGAGCACGTACGGGACCTCGGACCCGGTCGGCTGGTCGTCGCCGAAGCGGGCGACGTATCCGATGAGCAGCGCGATGATGAGAACGGTGGTGTCCAATACCACCATGACCCGAACGTAGGACCGCTCGTCGGCGCGCGCCACGAGCCCGGCCCGGGGGCCGTTCGGCTCCGCCGACGTGGCGGGGGTCAACAGTGTCGCCGCGGTCACCGGCCCTCCCACTCTGCTCAGGGTGGCCCCGGCCAACAGGTCGGACCGGAGGCGGGCCGACCGTGCCGGAACTGTCGACATCCTGCCCTGATAACTATGACTGCCGATTGCTTCGGACGTATTGCCGTCACTTTTCCTCAACCTGGAAGCCAAAAAGAGGCCTGCCCAACGAATACCCGGCGGGCAGGCCCCTGACTCCTTCGCGGCGGCTCAGCGCGGCGCTGGTGGGCGCCGCGCGATGGCGCTGAGGAAGATGCTGCCGATCTCGCTCGGGTCCTTGGTGACGAAGACATCGCCCCCGGTCACCTTCGTGATCGACTCAAGCTCGGCCTTGCTGACGCCCTCGCCGATGCCGATCATGATGACCTGGACCGGCCGCTCCGGGTCGGCGATCTGCTTGAGCTTGGCGAGCAACTGCTGCTGGTTGAGGCCGTTGTCGTCCTCGTTCTTGCCGTCGGTGAACAGCACGATCGAGTTGACCCGACCGGGCTGCCAGTTTTCCTGCACCGCCTGGTAGGCGGCAAGCATGGTGTCGTAGAGGCCGGTGTCGCCGCTGGACGGCTTCACGGTGGCGAGCGCCCCCTCCAGCTGGGCCCGCTGGCTGGAGAGCGGCCCGATGGGGACCAGCTGGCGGTAGTCCCGGTTGCCGACCAGCCTGGTGGAGAAGGTCCACAGCCCGATCGACCAGGAGTCGTCGAAGAGGCCCAGGCCGCGGCGTGCCGCGTCCACGGTGACCTCCTCCCGGCTCCGGTTGTTGGCCGACGGCACCGGGTCCTTCATCGAGCCGGAGACGTCGATCACGGCCAGCATCCGGCCGGACTGGGTGGCGATCGACCAGCTGGACACGACCCGCTGGATCGCGGCCGGGTCCAACCCACCCGCGGCGGTGCCGCCGTTCGCCGGCGCGGTCGGCGCGCCGCCGGCCGGGCTCGGGGCACCCTGCGGTGCCTGGAAGCCGGCACCCCAGTTGCCGTCCGGCGCGCGCAGCGACTGCGCCGCGAGCCGGTCCCGGAAATTGGGGCTGGTGAGCAGCTCGAACAGCACCCGGGCCGCCGAGGCCTTACTCGGCTCGATGCCGGGCAGCACCGCGTACGGGTAGTCCAGCGGCATCGGGGCCGGCTCCATGTAGAGCGCGGCGAGCGGCACCGGCGGCTTCTTGCTGTTGTAGGCGATCACGTCCTCTTCGGACAGCGCCGCCGCGCCGAGGCCGCTGGCGATGGAGGTCGCGTCGTTGGCGGTCGGGAAGCGGGCCAACAGGTCGTTGCGGAGCGAGGAACGCCCGGTGGCCAGCGCGCGAAGCGCGCCGACGGTGTTGCGCTGGGCGTCCCCGCCCGCGCCGTTGGCGGCGGCGGTCAGCGAGAGCAGACCGGACAGGCCGGCGGCGTCGCGGGTCGGCTCGACGATCCCGGTACGCAGCGGCGCGTTGGTGTTGTTGAGCTGCTTGAGCAGGTCGGTCCAGTTGAACTTCTTGTCCGGCCAGCCCAGTCGGGTGGCGATCGGCTCGGGCATCGCGACGACGATGGGGCTGCGCGCGATGGACGCGCCGTTGGTCGGAGCGAACGCGGTCGCGTCCTTCTTCAACCGCAGCAGCCAGGTCGAGGAGTCCGGCACCCACACGTCCGGGCTGACGGCCGTGCCGCTGGCCTGCCCCACACCGGCGAGGACCGCGCCGTGCTTCGCCGCCACCACGGCCGCCACGTCGACCGGGTCGGATGCGGAGACATCGACCCGGATGCAGGTCGGACCCACCGCGGCGCCGTCCTTGACCCACTGGGACGCGGCGGCGTCCACCGCGGGCGCCAACTCGGAGGCGACAGCCACCGCGAGTCGGATCTCCCCCGAGCAGTTGGACTGGACCAACTCCCGGTAGCCGAACCACACGCCGGTGGTGACGACGAGCACCGTCGCCATCGTGGCGGCGGCTGCTAGGTGGAGTTTCGAACGCATGCGATGGCGGCCTGCTGACACGGTGACCATCTTGCGTACAAGGTGCCGTCTCTGCCACATCCGTTCGGACTAAAGTTACGGAGGAGAAACAGTTGACCACCATTTAGCAACACAGCGTGACAAGCCAGCCCCGAGGTGTTGCCAAACCCTCACGGCAGCACACAGGTCGGGCTCGGCACCAGCACCGGCTCTCCGACCGCCGCCGGAACGCCGGTCTCGATGTCGCGCCGGAAGATCCGCACCATGTCCGCCCGTTCGTCGGCGACGTAGAGGTGCTCCCCGATCAGCGCGAAGTGCCGGGGCCACTCACCGCCGGTGTCCACCTCGGCCACCAACTCGGGCAACTCCCCGGCCAGGGTGAAGGCGGCCAGCGTCCCCACCCCCCGGTTGGCGACGTAGAGGAACCGGCCGTCCGGGCTGACCGCGACCTCCGACGGCTGGACATGACCGGACCGCTCGCTCGCCTCGACCCGACCCCGCTGGTGCAGCGCGCCGTCGTCGGTCAGCTCGTACGCGGTGACCGAGGCGTCCAGCTCACCGACGAGATACAAGCGTCGTCCGTCCGGGTGACGGGCCAGGTGCCGGGGCCCGGTGCCGGGCGTCGTACGGACGCGTGGCGCGCGGGGCACCAGCCGCCCGGTCGCGGCGTCCAGGTCGTACCGGTAGACCGAGTCGGTGCCGAGGTCCACCGCGAGCAGCGGCCCCCGGCCCGCCACCGGGGAGACCATGTGGGCGTGTGCGTGGTCCTGCCGTTCCGAATCGGGACCGTGCCCCTCGTGCACCACCAGGTCGCTGCGCTCGCCGGGCACGCCCCGCGGGTCGAGTGGGAAGACCGCGACGCTGCCGCTGCCGTAGTTGGCCGCCACGAGGTGACCGCCGTCGGGCGACACCGCCAGATGGCACGGCTCGGCCCCACCTGTCGACCGGCTGCCCAGCGGGTCCAGCCCGCCGTCCGGCCCGACCCGCCAGGCGCTGATCTCCCCGTCCGTCAACTCGTTGACCGCGTAGAGCACCGGCTGGGCGGGGTGCCGCGTCAGGAAGGAGGGGGACGGGGTGACCGCCACCGTGCCGAGCGGGGTCAGCGCCCCGGTCGTCGGGTCGCGGTGTGCGGCGACGATGCCGCTGCCCCGCCCACCACTCTGCGCGGTGTAGCCCCCGATGTGGACGACCTCACCCTGACCACTCACGTCCCACTCCTCCGCCGGCGTCCTCCGCTGATCCAACCAGAGGCTGCCCGCATTGCCCGCCGGTTAACCGGCTTTGCCGACCGGACTTCAGGCCGCCGGCACCGGCTCCCCGCGCTGCCGGGCGACGTGCTCGACCAGGGAGATCAACACCATCTTTCCGGACTGCCGGTCCCGGGCGTCGCAGAGCACCATCGGCACGTCCGGGTCCAGGTCGAGTGCTCGGCGTACGGTCTCCAGGTTGAAACGACGGGAGTCGTCGAAGCAGTTCACCCCCACCACGAACGGGATGCCACGCTGCTCGAAGTAGTCGATGGACGGGAAACAGTCGGCCAGTCGACGGGTGTCGGCGAGCACCACCGCGCCCAGTGCGCCGAACGCCAACTCGTCCCAGAGGAACCAGAACCGATCCTGGCCCGGGGTGCCGAACAGGTAGACCTGCAGGTCGTCGTTGATGGTGATCCGGCCGAAGTCCATCGCCACCGTGGTGGTCGACTTGCCCTCCACCCCGGAGATGTCGTCGGTGCCGACCCCGGCGCCGGTCAACACCTCCTCGGTCTGCAACGGACGCACCTCGCTCAGGGCACTGACCAGCGTCGTCTTGCCAGCCCCGAAGCCACCCGCGATGAGGATCTTCAGCGCCAGCGGGATGCTGGTGCTGGTGCCCACCTGGTCATAGCGCACGGAGTCCACTGACCACCGCCTTGAGGATGTCGTCATCGGGAAGAATTCCGGCGGCCGGCGGCTCGTGCACCGCGACCAGGCCCGCACCCAGGAGATCACCGAGGAGCACCCGGACCACACCGACCGCGAGGTCCAGTTCGGCTGCCAACTCGGCCACCGACACCGGCCGGAGGGCCAACGCGATCAGCCGTCGATGCTCCGGGAGCAGGTGCGGATGCTCCGCCGCGTCGACGTCCGATCCCGCCAGCACGAACGCGACGAGGTCGAACCCGTCGACGGCGGAGCGTACCCGCCCTTTGGTGAGCGTGTACGGGCGCACTACCGGGCCGGCCTCGCCGTCCAGCCACTCGTGCTGCGGCCCGGGCGGCTCAGCCCGCATCACCGGCACCCACCGACGATCGGGGCGGCGCGGCGAGGCTCTCCCCCACCCGGATGACAAGCATCGCCATCTCGTACGCGACCAACCCGATGTCCGCGTCGGCGTCGCTCACCACCGCCAGGCAGGCCCCCTGCCCAGCGGCGGTGACGAAGAGGTACGCCGACTCCATCTCCACCACGGTCTGCCGGACCGGCCCGCCGTCCACGTGCCGGCTGGCACCCCGCGCCAGGCTGGAGAAGCCGGAGGCGAGCGCACAGAGGTGCTCCGCGTCGGAGCGTTCCAACTCGGCCGAACAGCCGAGCAGCAGACCGTCAGCGGACAGCACCACCGCCTCCCGGGCGGCCGGCACCCGTTGCACCAGCTCGTCGAGCAACCAGTCCAGGCCGGCGCTCTGCTTCGTCGATTGCCGCACTAGGCGTCCCTCTCAGTCGCGGTCGGGGGTTCGGGGGTCGTCGCGGGGCCGGCAGGGGCGCCCGACGCAGCCCGGTCGTCCGGCACCGCGGGCGCCGCCGGAGCGGGCGGGGTGGTGACGGTGGCGCGGCCACGCGCCGTGCCGGCCTGTAGGGCCGCCATCACCCGGCGCACCTCCTCGGGAGACCGGGGCGCCGGGGTGTCGGTGACCGTCGACCGGGGCTGGGCGACCGGGGTACGACGTCGTACCCGGCGGGGCAGGCCGTCCAGCTCCTCGTCCACTGTCGATCCCGCGTCGACCGCCACGCCACCCGGGGTGGGTGCTGCGGCGGGCGGAGCGGTGCCGGCGCGGGCGGCCGTGGGTGGGCGGGTGCGGGGCATGGCGCCCCGGCGAGCCGTCCGGGCCAGCCGCCGGGCCGGGTCGGCCGACGCGGCGACAAGCGTGGCGGGGTCGGGGCCGGCCGGTGGCTCGGCGGTGATCAGGTCGGCGGGGACCAGCACCACCGCGGTCACCCCGCCCTTCTCGGAGGGGCGCAACTCGACCCGTACGCCGTGTCGGGCCGCCAGCCGGGCCACGACGAACAGGCCGAGTCGGGCGCTCTGCGCCGGGTCGAACTCGGGCGAGCTGGCCAGCCGGGTGTTGGCGGCCTCCAGGGCTGCGGCGGACATGCCCAACCCCTGGTCGGTGACCTCCAGGGCGTACCCGTTGGCCACCTGCTCCCCGGTGATGGTGACCCGCGTGTCCGGCGGGGAGAAGGCGGTGGCGTTCTCGACCAGCTCGGCGAGCAGGTGGATGACGTCGCCGACCGCCCGGCCCAACACGCCGGCGGGCTGCGTGGCGGTGATGTCCACCCGGTCGTACGCCTCGACCTCGGAGATCGCGCCGCGGACCAGGTCGACGATCGCGACCGGGTTCCGCCAACCGCGGCCGGGCGCGGAGCCGGCCAGGATGACCAGGTCCTCGGCGTGCCGGCGCAGTCGGGTCGCCAGGTGGTCGACCTGGAACAGCTCGGCCAGCTCGTCCGGGTCCTCGGCGCGGCGCTCCATCCGGTCCAGCAGGTGCAGTTGGCGGTGCACCAGGCTCTGGCTCCGGCGGGCGATGTTGAGGAAGACCTCGTTGAGCCCACGACGCAGGGTGACCTCGTCCACGGCGGACTGGACGGCGGTGCGCTGCACCTCGGTGAAGGCGCGCCCGACATCGCCGATCTCGTCGTGGCCGTACTCCAGTGGCGGCGCCTCCCGGGCGACGTCCACCTGCTCTCCTCGACGCAGCCTGGTCACCACGTCCGGGAGGCGGTGCTCGGCCAGCTCGAGCGCGGCGGTGCGGACGCCGCTGAGCCGCTGGACCAGTGTGCGGCCGAGCCGCAGCGCCACCAGCACCGAGACCACCACGGCGACGAGCCCGAGCACCCCGGCGGCGGCGAGCCGCACCAGGATGCGTACCGCCATCGGCACCGAGCGGTCGGTGAGGCCGTCGGCCTCGGCCAGCTCGAAATCGCGCAGCTGCTGCTGCACCGTGTCATGGCTGGCCTGCCAGGCCGCCGCGTCGATCGGCGGCCGACCGGACCGGTTGGCCAGGAGCAGCGTGTCCTGCATCGTGCGCAGCCGGGTGAACGCCTCGCTCTCGGTCAACCGTTGGTACGCGACCCGCCCGGCCTCGGGGAGGTCGGCCACGGCGCTCTCGGTGAGCCACCGTTGGTTGCCGATGGCCTGCACGAGTTGGGTGTGCTCCCCCTCGGCGAACCGTCCGGCGGCCAGCGCGCCGGTCAGCAGCGCGTCGCTCTGGCCGAGCAGCTCCCGGGAGCGGCCCAACGCGGTGAGCGCCAGTGCCTGCCGGTTGAGGTCCGGGTCGTTGAGGGTCGCCATCGCGGAGAACGCCTGGAAGGCCGCGGTGACCATGCCGCTGTACAGGCCGATCGCGCCGCTGCGGTCCAGACTGCGGTCGTCGATGAACTGCCGGCCGGCCGGCAGCGCCGCCAGGGCGGTGGCCAGGTGGTCGATCCGGGCTTCCAGCGGGTCGTTCGCGGCGTCGCGCAGGGCTTCCCCGTCGACCCGGCGGCGCAGTTCGGCGACGGCCCGGTCGGTGCGGGCCCGTTGCTCGGCCAGGACGGGCAGCCGGGTGGTGCCCGCGAGTTGCACCACCGAGAGTCGGCGCTCCCGTTGCAGCTCGGTGACCACGACCTCGCCGGGGCGACCCAGGTCGTACAGCAGGGTGCGGGCCGAGAGCAGGTCCAGGGCGGGCCCGAAGGTCAGCGTGGTCGCGAAGATCCACAGCGCCAGGAGCGCGGTCACCGGCGCGACGACCAGCGCGGTCAGCTTGGAGCGGATCGGCCAGTCGCGGGTTCTCATCAGACCTCGCCCGTACAGGGGTGGCAGGAGGGGTGCCGGCACCGCCGGGCAACGCGTCGGCCGGCTGTGTGCCCGGCGGAACTCCGGGCACCGGCGCGGGCGCCTTGGGCAGGATACGTAATCGGGGGCGGTTGCACTACCGCCCGTCGCGCCGACATCGACGCTCCGAGATGTGCCTCACAGGGCGCCGACGGATCCGCTCATGATCGACCTGGGCCGACGCGTTTTCTGGACTGGGTCAGGTCTGCGCCGGTTGGCGGAACCGCGGCCCTTTCCCGCTCCCGCCCGCAAGCCATCCAGGAAAGTACCCCGGATCGGGATTGGCGATCAGTGCGCGGAGGGAATACCAGGTGACGAAGGAGGAGCCATGTCGCCCACGCAGGTAATCGTCATCGTGCTCGTCGTGCTCGTGATCGTCGCGGTGCTGGCGGTGGCCGCCCGGTCGCTCAGCCGCCGTCGCGCGCTGCGCGACCGGTTCGGGCCGGAGTACGACCGGGTGGTGGAGGAGCAGGACAGCCGGTCCGCCGCCGAGCGCGAACTGCGCGACCGGGAACGCCGGCACGCCGAGCTCACGCTCACCCCGCTCAGCCCGGAGTCCCGGGCCCGCTACAGCGCCGCCTGGGAGGAACTCCAGGTGCGCTTCATCGACTCGCCCGGCGAAACGGTTGGCGACGCGGACGAACTGGTCACCCGGCTCATCGAGGAGCAGGGCTACCCGACCGGCGACTTCTCCGACCAGATCGCCCATCTCTCCGTCGAGCACGCTCGCACGCTCACCAACTACCGCGACGCGCACGACATCCACCTGCGCAACTCCCGGGGCGAGGCGAGCACCGAGGAGTTGCGGCAGGCGGTCGTGCACTACCGGGCACTCTTCGCCGACCTGCTCGGCGAGGAGCCGGTTGGCCGCCGTACGCCCGAACAGCGCCACCACCCGGACCACGACTCCACGAGCCGCTGAGGAGGCCACCGATGCGCCAGGAAGAACAGCAGGTGAGCAACGACCACCCCGAGGCCGTCCGGTCCGCACCCGTCCCGGTGCCTCCCACCGGCGACCGGGCCGAACGCTCGGACGTCCCGGAGGACGCCCTGGACGACCGGGGCACCTTCGACGACCGGACCGCCCCGAACGAGCGGGACGCCTCCGACGAGCCGGCCGGCTCGAACGAGTGGACCGCCCCCAACGAGCGGGCCGATGACACCGCACGCGCCGACGACACCGACCGGGATGCCGCGTACGACCCTGTCGACGACGAGCGTGCCGACGACACCGACCCGCGCCACCGGCGGGACGACCGGTCCGCCGACGAGGGCGGTTTCCACGAGCCGGGGCCACTGCCGACGGCATTCGGCGCCACCACCGTCGCCGACGCGGTGGCAGCCTCGGCGCTGGCCAGCCCACACCCGCAGGATCAGCCGGACGCCCGGGCCGAGCGGACGGCCCAGCCGGGCGACGGTGCCGAGGACGGCGAGCGCGAGGGTCTGCGCGCCGACCCCACGGCCGACCTGCACCGCAGGGATGCCGCCCCGGGCACCGATCCGGACGCCGTGACCGCCGGCGCGGCCGGTTACGGCAGCGCGACACCGGAGATGGTCGACCCGGACGCGGACGGCGAGCCGGTCGACAGCGAGAGCGACGGCACGCTGGGCGCCGCCGGGACGTCGCGGCCCGCCGGGTCGACAGTCGCGGCCGAACCGGCCACCCTCCTGGACAGCGACACCGCGCAGGGCTTCCGGGACCGCTGGCGGGACGTGCAGCTGCGTTTCGTCGACGATCCGCACGCGGCGGCCGGCGAGGCGCAGTCGCTGGTGGAGGAGGCCATCCAGGCCCTCTCCTCGGCGCTGGCCGCGCAGAAGAACACGCTGGGCGGGTGGCAGGACGCCGGCTCGGCCGACACCGAGCAACTGCGGATGGCGGTGCGCAACTACCGGGACTTCCTGGACCGCGTACTGGGTCGCTGAGCGACGCACCAGGGGCGCCCCGGCCGGTCGGCCGGGGCGCCCCTCGCGCTGCGGGGGCGGCCCGATTCACCCGAAACCAACTCAACAGACGTCGAGGCGTGAAACCGTCCGCACAGGGGTAATACGGCGCGCGCGGCAAGCAGCGCGGACCGCGGGACGAGGGGTGACGGGATGGACGGCGACGGTCTTCGGCTCAACATGAACGGCCTGGACTACCTGATCCTGGCGCTGTACTTCGTCACCGTCCTCGGCGTCGGCATCGCCGCCCGCCGGGCGATCCGGACCAGCGTCGACTTTTTCCTCTCCGGTCGGTCCCTGCCGGCCTGGGTGACCGGGCTCGCCTTCGTCTCGGCGAACCTGGGCGCGTTGGAGATCATCGGGATGGCCGCGAACGGCGCCCAGTACGGCGTCATGACGGTCCACTACTACTGGATCGGCGCGGTGCCGGCGATGGTCTTCCTGGGCATCGTGATGATGCCCTTCTACTACGGCTCCAAGGTCCGCAGCGTGCCCGAGTACCTGCGGCTGCGGTTCAACCGTCCCACCCACCTGCTCAACGCGCTCAGCTTCGCCGTCGCCCAGGTGCTGATCGCCGGGGTCAACCTCTACGCGCTGGCCCTGGTGATGCAGGCACTGCTCGGCTGGCCGCTCTGGACCGCGATCGTGGTGGGCGCGGCGATCGTGCTGGCGTACATCACCATCGGTGGTCTGACCGGCGCGATCTACAACGAGGTGCTCCAGTTCTTCGTCATCCTGGCCGGTCTCATCCCGGTCACCGTGATCGGCCTGGTCAAGGTCGGCGGGGTGAACGGTCTGATGGACGCGGTACGCGACTCCAAGCTCGGCGAGGCGGGCCTGCACGCCTGGCAGGACACCGGCAGCACGGCCAACCCGCTGGGCGCGCAGTGGATCGGCATCGTCTTCGGCCTCGGCTTCGTGCTGTCCTTCGGCTACTGGACGACGAACTTCGCCGAGGTGCAGCGGGCGCTGTCGGCGAAGAACATGAGCGCCGCCCGGCGTACGCCGATCATCGCCGCGTACCCGAAGCTGTTGATCCCCCTGGTCACGATCATCCCCGGCCTGGTGGCCCTGGTGACGGTGAAGGGCCTGGGCGCGGAGAGCGGCGACCTGCAGTACAACAACGCGATCCCGCTGCTGATGCGCGACCTGCTCCCCAACGGCGTGCTCGGGGTGGCCGTCACCGGCCTGCTCGCCTCGTTCATGGCCGGCATGGCGGCAAACGTGAGTGGCTTCAACACCGTCTTCACCTACGACATCTGGCAGGCGTACATCCGCCGCGACCGGCCGGACGACTACTACGTGCGCGTCGGTCGGTGGGCGACGGTCGCCGCCGTGGTGATCGGCATCGGCACGGCGTTCATCGCGGCCGGGTTCAGCAACATCATGAACTACATCCAGGCGCTCTTCTCCGTCTTCAACGCGCCGCTGTTCGCCACCTTCATCATCGGCATGTTCTGGAAGCGGATGAGCGCGCTCGCCGGCTTCTGGTCGCTGCTGCTGGGCACCCTGGTGTCGCTGAGCCTCTACCTGCTCTACAAGGGTGGCGTGATCGACTTCAACTCCGACCTGGAGGAGAGCTTCTGGGGCGCCGGTCTGGCGTTCGTCACGGCGGTGGTGGTCGCCGCGATCATCACCCCGCTCACCGCACCCAAGCGCGACGAGGAACTGCGCGGGCTGGTCTACGGCATGGGCGGCGTCGACCTGAAGGGCGACGTGCTCGCCGGGGACGCCGTCTGGTACCGCTCCCCCGTGCTGCTCGGCCTGATCGCGGTGGCGCTCGCCGCCCTCTTCTACATCCCGGTCTTCTAGGAAAGGAGTCGGCAGATGAGCAACGACGGCCAGCCGGCGCAGGACCCGCTTATCGACGAGACGCAGGCGGAGCAGCGCCGCTCCGCCGCCGCCCGGTTGTTCGACATCCGTCGGGTGATCGGTGGCCTCTTCGTGGCGTACGGGATCATCGTGACGTTGATCGGCATCTTCGACAGTGCGGCCGAGATCGACAAGGCCCAGGGTGTCCGGATCAACCTGTGGGCCGGGTTGGTGATGCTCGTCTTCGGCCTGCTCATGCTGTTCTGGCAGTGGCGGCGCCCGGCGGAGCCGCCGGCCCCCAACGAGCAGCAACCCGGCGCCTGACGCCGGACCTGGTCGGCAGGAGCATGAGCCCGCCCCGAGAGGGTACGCGAGGGGGATCAGGCACCGTGTCGGACACAGGAGGCACCACCATGACCGATCGCGATCGCCAACCGCCGTTGGAGGACAGCCCGGAGGTGGCCGCGGCGGTGGACGATGACACCACCGTCCCGCAGTTTCGTGGCGGGGGCGGCCCCGACCACGACAACCCCGGCTTCGCCGAGCCCCGCGACCGGCCGGACGACCTCGCGCCGGACACCGACGAGCTGATCGGCGACCCCTACGCCGCCGGCTCGGGGGCCACCGGGACGGGCACCGGCGCCGGCGGCGACAACATCCGTACCGGGGCGGAGCAGCCCTGGGAGCCGGAGGACCTGGTGATGGCCCGCGGCCAGGACCTCACACCGGAGAATCTGGACAAGGCCCGCCGTGACCTGGCCGAGCAGGGTCGGGCGGCAATCGAGCGCACGGTGCCCTGAGCGGGCACAAAGGGGGGTCCCCGACCCGACCTGTGACGGTCGGGCCGGGGACCCGGGGGGACCTGCCGCCGGCAGTGCCTCACCAACTGCCGGTGGCGGGTGGTTATTGACGCGTTTCGGTCAGAGCGCCGGGTACGCGTTGCGCATGAGCTCCTGGAACTGGGCGGAGAACCACGCACCGGAGATCGGCGCGTCGCCCAGGGCCCCGGACGGGTTGTTGCCGTTGCGGGCGTTACCGGGGTACGTCGGGTCGCACATCCGGTCGAAGCCCTTGCCCTCGTTGTTCGGGATCTCCTTGCTGGAGCCGTCCGACTCACCCGGCGGCTTCACCCAGACGTACGCGTCGATGCCCGCCGCCGGGTTCGCCCGGGGCCGCTCACCGAGACCGGCACCGGCCTGGTTGCACCAGTTGCCGAGGTGGGCCCGGCGGTCGATGCGGCCACCGTTGACGTAGGTGTCCACGCTGGTCATCGCGCCCGGCCCGGTGGGCCGCGCGGAGCCGCCCCAACCGTTGCGGGAGGTGTCGATCAGCATGCCGATGTTCGAGTTGAAGCCCAACGAGACCAGCTTGGTCCGGAACGCCTGGGCGAAGGACAGCTCGTCGACGTAGAAGTTCCAGTCGACCCACTTGGACTGCCGCACGGTCTGACCGTTCACGTTGTCGGTGACCTTGAAGTACGGCTCCTGCAGCGCCGAGTAGTTCGCGGTGTTGGTGATGAAACCGTGCACGTTGTTGACAGTGCTGCCGGAGGCGACGGCGGCGGTCTTCAGGATCTCGGCGCTCGGGCCGAAGTTGCTGTCCCAACCGAGCCAGCCGTGGTGGCCGGCGTCGATGTAGTTGTAGACGTTGCCGATGGCGCCCAGCTTGGCCAGCGCGTAGCCGACACCGTTCACGTACGCGCCGTTGGCCTTGACCGTGTCACACATGACCGTGCCACCGGGCTGACCCGAGGTGTTGGTCACGATGTTCGGCAGCGAGTCGATCTCGATGACGTTGATGATCCGCAGGTTGCGGTACTTCGCGTCGCCCTGGATCGCGGCGATCGGGTCGATGTACTGGGCCTTGTACTTGGGCAGCTCGTCCGGGCCCAGCTCACCGTTGGAGGAGAGCGCGGAGCAGTCCCGGCCGGGCAGGTTGTAGATCACGAACTGGATGTAGCCGGCGCCCTGACGCAGCGCCTCGTCCAGGTGGTCACGCACGCCGAACGCGCCGTTCGAGCTGCTGTCCGGGGTGCCGTTGATCGCGGCGATCCGGTCCAGCCACACGGCGGTGGGGTTGTTGGAGACCCGGCTTCCGCCCGGCTCGGCGTCCGCCTTGGCCTTCCACTCCGGGTTCACGTAACCCGGCACCCCGACGTACGGGTTGTCTACCTTCTGTCCGGGCGGCGGGCTCGTCGGCGGCACGGAGGTCGGCGGCGCCGAGGTGGGCGGCGCGGACGTCGGCGGCACGTCAGTCGGCGGCACGGAGGTCGGCGGCGCGGAGGTCGGGGTGACACCGCCGTTGCAGACCACGCCGTTGAGGGTGAACGAGGTCGGCTTCGGGTTGCTGCCGCTCCAGGCGCCGTTGAAGCCGATGTTCGCCGACGCGCCGGCGGCGAGGGTGCCGTTGTAGGACATGCTCCGGGCGGTCACCTGGCTGCCGGACTGATTGAACGTGGCCGACCAACCCTGCTGCACCCGCTGGCTGGAGTTGGGGAAGGTCCAACCCAGCGTCCAGCCGTTGACCGGGTCGCCGAGGTTCTTGATGGTGATGCTCGCGGTGAAACCGCCGGACCAGTCGTTCGTCGTGTAGCCGATCTCGCACTGCGTCGCGGCCTGCGCCGCCGTAACCGGAATCGTTACCAACCCACCGGCGACCAGGGCACCCGCGCCGGCGAGCGCGAGGGCCCGGCGTGGGCCGGACAGCCTTCTCCACACATTCATGCCACTGATCTCCTTGGGCGAGACCGGGCCCGCGTACGGCCCGGCGAGACGGCCCGGTGGGCGTCCTGCACGGACGGCCGCCGGCGCCAACGGGATTCTTTCGGGGACGCCCGACCCGGACGGGCGATGGTGGTGGTGGTGCACGACCGACACGGCGGCCGGTCGAACGGCGGCGGGATGTCGCCCCGGTTGACCGGGTGCCCTCGACTGCCTGCCTGCGCGGTGTGGCTCCCCGAACCGCGTGCGCCGATTCTTACATGGGAGCGCTTCCATGGCAATGGCTCGATGCGTGGCGGCGAGGTCAGCGCGCAGTTCGGTTTCGGACGATACCCCCGAGTTCGCCCGAGCGGCACGTAGGAGGCCGGCCCCGGCGCTACCGGATGGCCGAGCCGGGCGGGCACGACGGGCGAGGAACGCCGTCCCGCACCCGCGGAAGCCCGGGGCGCCCGAGAAGACGCGCATCGCATTGAAAGCCGCGTAGCAGCCCTTCGCCTCTCACTCCGACCAAAGGTCAAAACGCGAATCTTTCACTTCATAAGTCATGAAACGGTCTAACGTCGGTCTTAGCTCGGTTGTCGCCGAGCTCAGGACAACAGGGATGGAGTGACGCAGGTCATGGCTAAGAAGATGCTCGGGAAGGTCGTTGCGGGCGCCGCGCTCGGCGGCGCATCGCTCCTGGTGTTCGCACCGGGGATCGCCTACGCCAACGGCCACGACGACGGCAAGGACCACGACGGCAAGGTCTATGCCAAGCCGCACGTCGTCAAGGCCGGCGAAGAGGTCAAGCTCCTCGAGATCTGCCCGGATCGGCAGGAGCACGCGTTCGTGTGGTCCAAGGTCACCGGCAAGGTCAAGCTCGACCCGGCGAAGGAAGACCGGGGCGAGGACCGCGAGTGGGGCGAGGAGGAGGACTCCTACGACCACGAAGACGGCAAGGACGAGCACGGCAAGGACGACGAAGGCAAGGACGACGAGGGCAAGGACGAGCACGGCAAGGACGACAAGGGCAAGGACCACGAGGGCAAGGACGAAAACGGCAAGGACGACAAGGGCAAGGACGAGCACGGCAAGGACGACAAGGGCAAGGACCACGAGGGCAAGGACGACAAGGGCAAGGACGAGCACGGCAAGGACGAAGAGGACAAGGACAAGTCGCAGCCCGGCGGCCAGGGTGGCGGCGCCGCCGCCGACGCCTACGAGGACGAGGGCGGCAAGGACTGGAAGGGCGAGGAGCACGGCCAGGACGCGGATGACAGCCGCGACGAGAAGGACTCGGGCTCCAAGGACGAAGACAAGAAGGACTGGGAGTCCAAGGACGAGCACGGCTCGGACGAGGGCCGCGACGAGCACGGCTCCGACAAGAG
>NZ_JBEZDJ010000023.1:0-100444 GCF_040648275.1 Micromonospora sp. NPDC049171 | reverse complement strand
AGCTGGGAGTCCAAGGACAAGGACGAGTACGGCTCCGACGAAGGCCGCGACGAGCACGGCTCCGACAAGAGCTGGGAGTCCAAGGACAAGGACGAGTACGGCTCCGACGAAGGCCGCGACGAGCACGGCTCCGACAAGAGCTGGGAGTCCAAGGACAAGGACGAGCGCGGCTCGGACGAGGACAGCTGGGAGAAGGAGCGGGAGTTCGTCTACTACGGCGAGGCCAAGATCGACAAGGACGCCAAGCCGGGTCGCTACGAGCTCAAGGGCTCGTGCGGCGAGGGCGAGCTCGTCGTGCTGCCGCACGGCGGTGTCGACGGTGGTGACGGTGGCGCCAGCACCGGTACCGACCGTGGCCTGGCCACCGGCGGGGCGGGCCTGCTCGGCGCTGCCGCGCTGGGCGGGATCGTGCTGATGCGTCGCCGGCGGACCGATGGTTCGCTCGTCTGACGTGACGACGACACGGGCCGGCGGCCGTCACGGGAGACCGTGGCGTGCCGCCGGCGCGGCCGTCGTCGTCACCATGGCCATGATCGGCGCCGGCATGATCGGTGCCGCCCTGAAGACCACGACCCCGGCCCGGCCGCCGCAGCCGCTGGCCCAGGCCGGTCCCACGGTGAGCGGGCCGGCCGGCACCGCCACCGCCATCCCACCGGCGGACGGACAGCCAGCCGACGGACAGCCGGCCGGCCGAGGGGACGTGCCGGCCGGGCTGGCGCGTTCCGTGCCGACCAGCATCGAGATCCCCCGGATCGGCGTCCAGGCGACGATCATGTCGCTCGGCACCAACCCGGACGGCACCGTCCAGGTCCCCCCGTTGGAGCAGGCCGACCAGGCCGGCTGGTACGAGCCGGGCGCGAGCCCCGGCGAGACCGGTAACGCGGTCATCGTGGGGCACGTGGACTCGGCGAAGCTCGGCCCGGCGGTCTTCTTCGACCTCGGCGCTCTCGTTCCCGGCGACACCATGACGGTGCGGCGGGCGGACGGCCGGCCGGCCACGTTCCGGGTCGACTCGGTGGCGTCGTACCCGAAGACGGCCTTCCCCACCGAGTTGGTGTACGGGCCCGCTGACCGGCCCGGCCTGCGGGTGGTCACCTGCGGTGGTCAGTTCGACCAGGCCGCCAAGAGCTACCCGGACAACATCGTCGTGTTCGCCACCCTGGCGGGGTGACCCGCGGCGAACGACAGCGGTCCGGCCGGTCGGGGTGACCCGACCGGCCGGACCGCGTCCGGCGTACCTGACTCAGGCGGCTGCGGAGGTCCGCACCAGGGTGCGGATCTGGCGCAGCAGCACCGACAGGGCGGCGAGGTCCGCCCGCGACTCGTCGAACTCCCCCATCGCCCGCCGGGCGCGGTGGATCGAGGTGGCGTTCGACTGCTCCCACTGCTGCACCCGCTCGTGCGGCGGCAGGTCCTCCGGGGTGGAGCCGAACACCTCCGCGGTGAGCGCGGCCAGCGCGGCGTACAGGTCGTAGCGCAGCGCCATCCGGGCCAACGTCTGCCAGCGGTCCTCCCGGGGCAGCAGGGAGATCTTCGACAGTAGCGAGTCCACCCGGAACAGGTCGGACAGCACGAAGTAGACCGAGGCCACCTCGCTGACGTCCCGCCCGCTGGCGTTCGCGGTCTCCACCACGTCCATCAGGCCGAAGCTGTACATCAGCCGGGTCGCCCGCTCCGCCAGCTCGCGGGGCAGCCCACGATCGGTCATCGCGTCCATGTGGGCGGCGATGCCCTGCCGCTCGTTGCCGTAGAACAGCTCCTCCAGCCCCGGCAACAGCCGGGTGACGCCGTCGCGCAGCCGGGCGATCTCCGCCGGCACGTCGATCGGCGAGCGCCGGTTGGACACCAGCCACCGCACCGCCCGGTCGAGCAACCGGCGGGTGTCCAGGTAGACGCTCGTCTGCAACTCGGGCGCGACCTTGTTGTCCAGCGCCTCGACCGCGTCCCACAGCTCACGCAGCCCGAAGACCTCGCTGACCACCACGTACGCCCGGATCACGTCCGCGGCGCTGGCCGCGGTCTCCTCGACCACCCGGAAGATGAACGAGATGCCACCCCGGTTGATCGCCTCGTTGACCAACACGGTGGTGACGATGTCGCGGCGCAGGCGGTGTCGGCCCATCCGGTCGGCGAACCGCTCGCGCATCGGCGTCGGGAAGTAGTTGACCAGAACCTCGGTCGTCCACTCCTCGTCCGCCAACCCCTCGGTGAGGATCTCCCGTTCCAGGACGATCTTCACGTACGCGAGCAGCACCGCGAACTCCGGCGCGGTCAGCCCGGACTCGCTGCGGACCGCCAGCTCCTCGTCCGGCGGCAGCGCCTCCAGTGCCCGGTCCAACGCGCCGGACCGCTCCAGCTCGTTGATCATCCGACGGTGCACCGGGAGCAGCGAGGCGGCCTGGGCCTGGGCGTTGTTGATCGCCCGAGCCTGGTCGTAGTTGTCCCGCAGCACCAACTCCGCGACCTCGTCGGTCATCCCGGCCAGCAGCTCGTCCCGCTCGGCCGTGGTCAACTCCCCGTCGGCCACCGCCGTGTTCAGCAGGATCTTGATGTTCACCTCGTGGTCGGAGGTGTCCACCCCGGCCGCGTTGTCGATGAAGTCGGAGAAGATCCGGCCGCCGGTCAACGCGTACTCGATCCGGCCGAGCTGGGTCCAGCCCAGGTTGCCGCCCTCGCCCGCGACCCGGCACCGCAGGTTGCGCCCGTCCACCCGGATCGCGTCGTTGGACTTGTCGCCCACCTCGGCGTTGGTCTGGGTGGACGCCTTGACGTAGGTGCCGATGCCGCCGTTCCAGAACAGGTCCACCGGAGCGGTGACGATCGCCTTCATCAGCTCCTGCGGTGACAGGTGCGTGACGTCGCCGTCCAGGCCGATCGCCGCCCGGACCTGCGGCGTGATCGGGATGGACTTCGCGGTACGCGGGAAGATGCCGCCGCCGGCCGAGATCAGCTCCGGGTTGTAGTCCTCCCACGAGGACCGGGGCAGGTCGAACAGCCGCCGCCGCTCCGCGTACGAGGTGGCCGCGTCCGGCTCCGGGTCGAGGAAGATGTGCCGGTGGTCGAAGGCGGCCACCAGGCGGATGTGCTCGGACAGCAGCATCCCGTTACCGAACACGTCGCCGGACATGTCACCGACGCCGACCACCGTGAAGTCCTGGGTCTGGGTGTCCAGGCCCAACTCCCGGAAGTGGCGCTTGACCGACTCCCAGGCGCCCCGGGCGGTGATGCCCATCTTCTTGTGGTCGTAGCCGGCGGAACCGCCGGAGGCGAACGCGTCGCCCAGCCAGAAGTTGTGCGCCGTGGAGATCTCGTTGGCGATGTCGGAGAACGTGGCGGTGCCCTTGTCCGCCGCCACCACCAGGTACGGGTCGTCGCCGTCGTGCCGGACCACGTCCTCGGGCGGCACGATCTGCCCGCTGACGATGTTGTCGGTGACGTCCAGCATCGCGCCGACGAACTCCTGGTAGCAGGCCACCGCCTCGTCCCGGTCACCCGGCTTCTGCTTCAGCACGAAGCCGCCCTTGGCGCCCACCGGCACGATCACGGTGTTCTTCACCATCTGCGCCTTGACCAGACCCAGCACCTCGGTCCGGAAGTCCTCCCGACGGTCCGACCAGCGCAGCCCGCCCCGGGCCACCGGCCCGAACCGCAGGTGTACGCCCTCGAACCGGGGCGAGTAGACGAAGATCTCGAACTTCGGGCGCGGCGCGGGCAGGTCCGGAATGGCCTGCGGGTCGAGCTTGAACGCCACGTACGCCTTCGGCCGCCCGTCGGCGCGCTTCTGGTAGAAGCTGGTCCGCAGGGTCGCCTCGATCAACGTCAGGTACGACCGCAGGATCCGGTCCTGGTCCAGGCTGGCCACGTCGTCCAGCGCACCCCGGATCGTCTCCACCAGCTCACCGCTGCGCTGCTGCCGCTGCTCGGCGCTCAGCTCGCCCGGCGCGAACCGGGTCTCGAACAGCTCCACCAGCAGGCTCGCGAGCTTCGGGTACGCAATGAAGGTCTGCTCCATGTAGTCCTGCGAGAAGACCGTGCCGGCCTGCCGCAGATACTTCGCGTACGCCCGCAGCACCACCACCTGCCGCCAGGTCAGCCCGCCGCGCAGCACCAGCTCGTTGAACCGGTCCACCTCGGCCTCGCCACGCCAGGCCGCCGCGAAGGCGTTCTCCACGTGCGGGCGCACCTCGGCCAGCTCGTGGTGCCCCTCGGGCAGCATGAGGCCGAAGTCGTACAGGTAGACCCGCCCGTCGATCCGGTCCACCTCGTACGGGTGCTCGTCGACCACCCGCACACCGAGGGAGTGCAGCACCGGCAGCACGGCGGAGAGCATCATCGGTTCGCCGTACCGGTAGACCTTGAACCGGACGTCCATGGCCTCGGCCAGGTCCGCACCGGGCACCCGGGTGCCGGGGCGGGGTGCGAGCTGCTTGCGGAACAGGTGCATCTCCAGCTGGCCGGGCTCCTCCAGCAGCTCCAGCTTCGCCAGGTCCTTCATCGCCTCGTACGGCGTGTGCCCGTCCTTGTAGCCCTCCGGGAACGCGTCGGCGTACCTGGTGAACAGGTGTTTGGCCTGCTCGTCGCCGAGCTTGCGTTCCAACACCAGCCGGTAGTCGTCGTCCCAGAGCCGGGTCGCGTCGGCCAACTCCTCGGCCAACAGGTCGGCGTCGATGTCGCCGGGCGGCCGGGTCGGGTCGGTACGCACGATGAAGTGCACCCGGGCCAGCATCGACTCGGTGACGCGGGTGGTGTAGTCCACCCCGACACCGTTGAGCTCACGCAGCAGGATGTCCTGCATCCGGAGGCGGTTCTGGGTGGTGAACCGGTCCCGGGGGAGGTAGATCAGGCAGGAGATGAACCGCCCGTACGCGTCCCGGCGCAGGAAGACCCGCAGCTGCCGGCGACCGGCCATCCGCAGCACGCCGATCACCGCGTGGTAGAGGTCGTCGGTCTTGATCTGGAACAGCTCGTCACGCGGGTAGGTCTCCAGGATCTGGATCAGATCCTTGCCGGAGTGGCTGCGCCGGCTCAGACCGGAGCGGTCCAGCACCTCGGCCACCTTGCGGCGCACCACCGGCAGCTCGCGGACGCTGGTCCGGTACGCGGCGGTGGAGAACAGGCCGAGGAAGCGCCGCTCGCCGATCACCTCGCCGGCCTCGTTGAAGATCTTGAAGCCGATGTAGTCCAGGTACGCCGAGCGGTGCACGGTGGCCCGCGAGTTGGCCTTGGTGATGATGAGCAGGCGCTTCTCCAGCACCTTCTCGTGCGCCTCGGGCGTCATCGACGCCAGCGGTCGGGCCTCGGGCGCGTCGGAGCGCAGGATGCCCAGGCCGGTGCCGAGCACCGCTTCGAGGGCCTTGCCGTCGACCGGGTCCGCCGCGTCACCGCCCGGGGCGTCCACCAGCCGGTACTCGCGGTAGCCGAGGAAGGTGAAGTGGTCGTGGGCGAGCCACCGCAGCAACTCCACCGAGTCGGTGATGTCCTTCTCCGGCACCGGCGGGCGGTTGTCGGAGGTACGCGCGGAGGCCAACTCGTCGGCGAGCGCGAGGGAACGCTGACGCATCTTCGGCCAGTCTTCCACCGCCTCCCGCACGTCGGTGAGCACCCGCTGCAACTCGCGGCGCAGCCGGTCCCGCTCGGCCGCGTCCCGGACCGGGTCGATCTCGATCCGCATCCAGCTCTCGATGATGTCGCCGGAGATCGCGTCGTCCGGCTCCACGTCCGCGGAGACCTCGGTGAGGCGGCCCAACGGCTCACGCCGGACCACCACCAGCGGGTGCACCAGCAGGTGCACGTCCAGGTGGTACGAGTTGAGCAGCGCGGTCACCGAGTCCACCAGGAACGGCATGTCGTCGGTGACGATCTCGACGACCGTGTGGTGCTGGTCGGCGTGCGGTTCGTGGATCCGCAGCTTCAACTCGCCCGGCACCCGCTGTTGGGCGAGGTCCCGGTGTGCCCGGGCCGCGTCGAGCATCTCTTCCGCCGTGAAGCCGACCAGCTCCTCGTCCGGTGCGAACCGCCAGAAACGGCCGACAAGTGTCGCCGCGTCGTGGTCGTCCCCGGCGAGCGCGACAGCCTGGGCCACCAGGCGCTCCGCGTTGGGAACGGGTTCGTCGAGCTCGGCGTCCTCCACGTCGTCGGCCAACGCCTCGGTGGGCAGGCCCAGATCGTAGATGGTGTCGATGCTCGACCCGGTCAGCCCGGTGACTCCCGTGTCGAGCCGGCCGTAGCCGTCCCCGTCGGTCGCCGAATCGAAGCTGTCGTCGTCCCGGCCGGAGTCATCCTGCCGGAGGTCGGGTTCCGGTTTGATCGCCGGACGCCGGTCCATCGGTGCCACTCCCCTCGACCCACCGCGTTGTGGGTCACTCTGCCGCTCAGCCTAGGCCCTGCCGTTGTGCGCCTTCGTCGGCGGACCATTGGCCAGACGTCCGGATCGGGACTTTGTCCTTTCACCCGTTGCGGGTCCGAGGTTGGCCGGCTGCGGGATACCCCGCCACGCGATGTTCATCACACTGGCTCGGCCCGTCTTTGAGCGCGCCCACCGTCGTGGGGGACGTTGGGGACGCCCTCGGCGTACTACCGTGCGAAGGCGCTCCGAGATCGGAAGGACCAGCTTCATGCCCTCGTCGTACCCTCGGCCCCACCGGCCGAACCCCGCCCGCCGCGCGCTCGCCGGCCTCACCGCGGCGCTGCTCGCGGCCGGCGTTCTGGCTGGCTGCTCGGGTGACGACGGGCCGGAGCGCACCGTGGACGCCTTCCTCTCCGGCTGGCGCAGCGGCGATCTTCAGGCGGTCGGCCTGATCGACCCGACCGGCGGCAAACTGCCCTCGGCTGAGGTGAGTCGCGAGATCAAGGAACTCTCCGGTGAGCTGGCGGCCACCCCGCCCACGCTGACGCGACGCGGCGAGCCGAAGGTCACGGCGGACATCGCCACCACAACCGTGCAGGTGGAGTGGAACCTCCCCGGCCAGACCCGGTGGACGTACGACCGGGAGGTGCGTCTCGCTCAGGGCGACGACGACCAGTGGCAGGTGATCTGGGAGCCGAAGGTGGTGCAGGAGCAGCTCAGCAAGGGTGACCGGCTGGCGTTGCGCCGCGACGCCAGCGCCCGTGCCGGGGTGCTGGACGCCGCCGGGCAACCGATCGTGGCTCCCCGCCCGGTGGTGCGGGTCGGGGTGCAGCCCGACGGGGTGACCGACATCAAGAAGCTCGTGAAGGATCTCGACGCGGCGTTCAAGGCGATCCGCCCGGCACTGGTCCCCGCTGTCGACCTGGCCGACCTGCCCGAGCGCGTCGCGAAGGCCGAGCCGGGAGCGTTCGTCGAGGTGGTGTCGCTTCGCGAGGAGGCGTACCGCCAGATCAAGACCCGGATCTACGACCTGCCCGGCACCAAGTTCACCTCCGACAAGGTCGACCTGGCACCGACCCGGGAATTCGCCCGTGCGCTGCTCGGCACGGTCGACCCGGCGCAGGCCGACGACCTCGCCGCACACCCCGACCGGTACGTCGTCGGCGACCTGGTCGGGCACGGCGGGTTGCAGGGCCGTTACGACGAGCGGCTGCGCGGCGGCCCCGGGCTGACCGTGGTGGTCGAGCGTCCCACCGAGGGCGGCAAACTCGAACCCACCGGCACCGAGTTGTTCCGCCGTGAGCCGCAGCCCGGTCAGGCGCTCAAGACCACGCTGGACGTCGCCGTCCAGAACGCCGCCGACGGGGCACTGCGCGCCGAGCCACTGCGATCCGCGCTGGTGGCGCTCCGGATCAGCGACGGTGCGGTGCTCGCCGCCGCGAACGGCCCCGGTCCGGCCGGGGAGAATCTGGCCTTCGACGCTCAGGTGCCGCCCGGCTCCACGTTCAAGATGGTCAGCACGCTGGGCCTACTGGACCGGGGCGCGGTCACCCTGGACGGGCCGGTGGCCTGCCCGAAGACCTTCACCGTGGACGGTCGGTCCTTCAAGAACTCCGACAACTTCGAGCTCGGCTCCGTGCCGTTCCGCACCGACTTCGCCAAGTCCTGCAACACCGCGTTCGCCTCGCTGGCACCGAAGCTCGGCGGCGACGGGCTGGCCGCCGCCGGCCGCTCGGTGGGCCTGGAAGGTCAATGGGACGTCGGCACCGACGCCTTTACCGGCAAGGTGTCCACCGGCGGCAGTCCCGCCGAGCAGGCCGCGGCATCGTTCGGGCAGGGCACCACGCTGGTCAGCCCGCTGGCCATGGCCGGTGCCACCGCGGCGGTCGCCCGAGGCCGCTTCGAGCAGCCGAAACTGCTGATCGACCCGGCGCCGGCCAAGCCGGCCCCGCCGGGCGAACAACTCAAGCCCGAATCGGTCGCCGCGCTGCGCGCGATGATGCGCGAGGTGGTCACCACCGGCACCGCGAGCGCGCTGAAGGACGTGCCAGGCGAGGTCTACGGCAAGACCGGCACCGCCGAATACGACGACAACCCGGCACACACCCACGCCTGGTTCGTTGGCTGGCGGGGCGACGTGGCGTTCGCCGTCTTCGTGGAGAAGGGCGGCGCCAGCACGGCGTCCGCCGTCCCGATCGCCGAGCGCTTCCTCCGCGCCCTCCCCAGGTCCTGACACCAACGCCGCACAGGCGCGCCCACCCCCGACCCGCGCCCCGCCCACGCGGCACCACCGCGCGCACGGCCCAGGGCGGCACCGCCGCGCAGGGCCAGGGCGGCACCGCCGCGCACGGCCGGCGGCGACCCCGCGCACGGCCCACGCGGCGACGCCGCGCACCGCGCAGGCGTTGATCCAGTCGGTATTGCTGAAGCCGCGGTATCCGAGTCACCCGGAGCCCGCGACATCATGAAACCCGAGTCGATCTTGGCCCGGCGGGGCGGCATTCGGGTCAGGCAGTGTCGGCTTTGTGGTGGTCCGGGGTGTTTTCTACCGGCGGGACGGGTCGGCGGAGCAGACCTGGGCCGGCCGAGGCGGGTGGGCCGACCGGCTCCCGCTCGGCCGCAGCCGGAATATGGGCCGCGCCCTCGGCAGAGTCACCGCCGAATCGGCCGGAAGCAGCCACCGGACCGTCGGAATGGTCGATGCCGGCCGGGTCGACGGCGGCGGCTCCCGCGTCGGAGGACTCGGCTTCCGTGAGCGGCGTGGCATCGACGGCCGACTCCCACGAGGGGGCATCGGCGAGGGACGCCGCCACGCCGATCACGCCAGCGACCCCACCGACCCGCTCGGCACGGTCCAGCCCACCAACCCGCTCGGCGGGGGCCGGGGAGCGGCCGTTACCCCGCCGCGGGCCGGGGGTCGGCCGGGACGACAGCAGCCGGGGCGGCACCGCCTCCGGGGCGGTGACCGGGGCCAGGCCGGCGACCACGGTGTTGACGATCTCGGCCGCGTACGAGCCGTCGGGGTCGTAGTCGGGGTCGAAGACTGTCAACTCCACCCCGAGGCAGTGCGGGGTGTCGACAAGCCCGGCGAGCAGGATCTCCAACTCGGCGAAGGCGATCCCACCCGGGTCGGGGGCGTCCACGGCGGGCATCACCGCGGGGTCGAGCACGTCCACGTCGATGTGCACCCAGTAGCCCGCGCAGTCGGCGAGTTGCTCGTGCGCCCACTGGGCCGTCCGGGCGGCGCCCTCGGCGCGCAGGGCCGGCACCGGCCGGGTGGTGATCCCGGCGGCCTGGAGGTCGAGCCGGTACTCGTCCTGGGCGCGGATGCCGAGCACCACCACGTCGATGTCGCGGAAGTAGGGCCGTCGCCCCTCGATCGCGGCCAGGTCGGCCTGCCCCCGGCCGGTGACGAGGGCGAGATCCTCCCCGGCGGCCGCGCCCACGTACGAGGCGTTGCCGGGGTGCCGGAAGTCGGAGTGCCCGTCGACGAAGACCAGCCCGATCCGCCCGCCGACGGCCTCGCCGAGGCGGTGCATGGCCAGCGCCGATCCCAGCAGCACCGAGCAGTCGCCGCCCAGCACCACGGGGAATTCGCCCCGGTCGATGATCGAGCCGATCCGTTCGGCGAGGGCCAGCGAGTAGTCGGCGATCTCCCGGGCGTGGCACACCCCGTCGCCGGGGCGCCAGTCGCCCGGGTCGTACCGGGCCGGGGTGACGCAGCCGGCGTCGCGGGCGCGTAGCCGGGCCAGCAGTTCGTGGTCGCGCAGTGCGCCGGGCGCCTTGGCGCAACCGGGGACCGACGTGGTCGTCGGTGGCCGCAGACCGAGATTTGTCGGCGCGTCGAGGACGGCGATCCGGCGCATCATGAGCTCCCGTCCTCGTTGGTCGGGCGGGCCGGCCGGAACGCCGGCCCGCGCTGGCGTGCTACGAACTCAGAACAGGGCGCTGGCCAGTGCCCGGCGTGCCGAGGCGACGGCCGGATCGTCCGGGCCGGCGATGGAGAACAGCGAGACCAGGTGCTGGCGGGCGGTCTCCCGGTCCTCACCGGCGGTGCGCCGGACCAGACCGACGAGCCGGGCGTACGCCTGCTCGGCCAGGCCGCTGAGCACCTCGATGTCGGCGGCCAGCAGTTGGGCGGCCACGTCGTCGGGGGCGTTCTCGGCGGCGGCCAGCGCGGCGGCCGGGTCCGCGCCGGCGACCCGGCGGGCCACGCCGACCTGGGCCAGCCCCGCCGTGGCCGCGGCGTCCGCCGGGGCGTCGGCCAGAATCTTCCGGTACGCCTGCTCGGCGGCGTCCAGATCGCCGCTCATCAGGGCGTCGTCCGCCTCGTCGAGGCGGGGGTCCTCCGGCTCGGCCACGGTCACGCCGCCGGCCTTGAGCACGGCCTGGATCCACTGCCGCAGTTGCGCCTCGGGCACCACCCCGGAGAAGGCGTCGACTGGCTGGCCGCCGACGACCGCGTAGACCATGGGGATGCCCTGGACCCGGAACATCTGGGCGATGCGCGGGTTTTCCTGCACGTCGACTCGTGCCAGCACCCAGGTGCCGCCGCCCTCGGCGTTGAGTTGCTCCAGGACCGGGGCGAACTCGTCGCTCTCCGGGAAGCCGGCCGCGCCGAAGAACACGACGACGGGCACGGCCATCGACCGTTCGAGCACCTCGGACTGGATTGTCGCCTCGGTGACGTCGACGATGGCGGTGCTACCGCCGGCGGCGGCGGGCGCGCCGGGGGTGCCGTTGGACGGGCCGCCCTGTGGGGGCGTGCCGGGGCGCGTACTTGCTGGTGCGGGGCCACGCAGCGTGCTGAGGTCGACCGCGCCGCGGGTGAAGATCGACGAGGTGATCCGTGGGTCGCTCATGGTTACCTAGTCTCGCACGTGAGCCCCCGATCTCAGGTCACCCACAACCCCGACGTTGCAACTCTCACCCTGCCCCGACCACCCCGCCCGCACCCCCGCCCCGCACCCCACGCCCACCCTCGCGGGAGCCGTGGGAGCGGGGGTGGGGGGTCAGAAGCGGGCGGGTTCGCGGTGGGTGCCCCACTCGGCGCGTAGGGCGTCGCAGATCTCGCCGAGAGTCGCCTCGGCGCGGACGGCGTCGAGCATCGCGGGGATCATGTTCTCGTCGGTGCGGCTGGCGTCGACCATCCGGGCCACCGCCGCGCGGACCGCCGACTCGTCCCTCGCGCCCTTGCGCTCGGCGAGCACCCGGCGCTGCTCCAGCTCCACCTCGTGCGAGATGCGCAGGATCTCCAGTTCCTTGGCGACCGTACCGGTGTGGCAGTTGACCCCGACGATCTTCTTGTCGCCCTTCTCCAGGGCCTGCTGGTAGACGAAGGCCGACTCGGCGATGTGCCCGGTGAACCAGCCGTCCTCGATGCCGCGCAGGATGCCTGAGGTCATCGGGCCGATCTGGTGTGGCCCGTCCCCACCGAGCTGCCGGATCCGGGCGAAGATCTCCTCCGCCTCGGCCTCGATCTTGTCGGTCAGCGCCTCGACGTACCAGGAGCCGCCGAGCGGGTCGGCCACGTTGACCACGCCGGTCTCCTCCATCAGCACCTGCTGCGTACGCAGGGCGATCTCGGCGGACTCGTCGGTGGGCAGTGCCAGGGTCTCGTCCAGTGCGTTGGTGTGCAGCGAGTTCGTGCCGCCGAGCACCGCGGCGAGAGCCTCGACGGCGGTGCGTACCACGTTGTTGACCGGCTGCTGCGCGGTCAGCGACACCCCGGCGGTCTGCGTGTGGAACCGCAGCCAGAGGGCTTTCTCGCTGGTGGCGCCGTAGACGTCGCGCAGCCAGCGGGCCCAGATCCGGCGGGCGGCGCGGAACTTGGCGATCTCCTCGAAGAAGTCCAGGTGCGAGTCGAAGAAGAAGCTCAGCCCCGGCGCGAAGACGTTCACGTCCAGCCCGCGCGAGAGGCCCAGCTCCACGTACCCGAAGCCGTCGGCCAGGGTGTACGCCAACTCCTGCGCGGCGGTCGAGCCGGCCTCGCGGATGTGGTAGCCGGAGACCGACAGCGGCTTGTAACGCGGGATCTCGGCCGCGCAGTATTCCATCAGGTCGCCGATCAGGCGCAGGTGCGGCTCCGGGTCGAAGAGCCACTCCTTCTGCGCGATGTACTCCTTGAAGATGTCGGTCTGCAGCGTGCCGTCCAGCTTGGACAGGTCGGCGCCCTGCCGTTCGGCGGCGACGAGGTACATGCAGAACACCGGCACGGCCGGGCCGGAGATGGTCATCGAGGTGGTGACGTCGGCCAGGTCGATGCCGTCGAAGAGCGCCTGCATGTCGGTGGCGGTGTCGATGGCGACGCCACAGTGGCCGACCTCGCCGAGCGCCTGCGGGTCGTCGGAGTCGCGGCCCATCAGCGTCGGCATGTCGAACGCGACCGAGAGGCCGCCACCGCCGGCGCCGAGGATCATCTTGTAACGCTCGTTGGTCTGCTGGGCGTTACCGAAGCCGGCGAACTGCCGGATCGTCCAGGTCCGCCCCCGGTATCCGGTCGGATACAAACCCCGGGTGTACGGGTACTCGCCCGGCCAGCCGATCCGCTCGAAGCCCGGATACGCGCTGCCCTCGGGCGGCCCGTAGACCGGCTCCACCGGCATCCCGGAGAGCGTGGTGAAGTCCGCGTCGCGCTTGCGCGCGGCGTCGTACCGGGCCTGCCAGCGCGCCCGTCCGGCGTCGATCTCGTCGGCGTCCATGAGCAGGGCTCCTCCTCGGGTCCTCGACTGCACGTCGAGTGTAGGACCCTCACCTGAACGATCGCTAAGTCCCGTCGTACCGGCCGGTAACGTGAGCTGGCGGATGGCGTCAGAGGTCCAGCACCAGCCGCGGGGTGCGCGACCGGGAGACACACGGGTAGACGACGTCCCGGCCATCCCTGCGCCGCGCCGCCGGGATGTCGTCGCGGTGCTCGGGCTGCCCGTCGACGACGACGACACCGCAACTGCCGCACAGCCCGTTCTCGCACGAGGCGGGAACCTCGGGTACGACCTCGCGGATCAGGTCGAGCAGGCTGCGGCTCGCCGGCACCTGGAGCAGCTGCCCGGTGCGGGCCAGTTCGGCTTCGAAGGGCTGGTTGTCGGCGTCGGCACGAGACGTGGCGGTGAACCGTTCGACGTGCCGCCGAGCGGGCGGGGTGAGCCGCTCGACCGCGGCGGTCAGCTCGGCCGGACCGCAGCAGTAGACGGCCGTGTCGGCGGATGCCACGCCCAGCAGTCGGGGCAGGTCGGGCCTGCCGTCGGTGTCCGTGGCCACGATCTGCACCCGCTCGGCGCCGAGCGCGGACACCTCGTCCCGGAAGGCCATCCGCCCGGTCGAGCGTCCCACGTAGAGCAGCCGCCACGGGCGGCCCTCGGCTCGCACCCTTCGTACCATCGGCAGGATCGGGGTGATCCCGATCCCGCCGGCGACGAAGAGGTACGCCGACGCCGGCACCAGGGGAAAGTGGTTCCGCGGGCCACCGACGACGACCCGCTGCCCGGGTCGGAGCCGGTGCGCCTCGGCCGAGCCACCCCGACCGGCCGGATCCCGCCGTACCGCGATCCGGTACCTGCTCCGATCCGCCGGATCGCCGCAGAGCGAATACTGGCGGACCACACCGGAGGGCAGCTTGAGGTCGATGTGCGCCCCCGGCTCCCACCCAGGCAGCGCCTGGCCCAGCTCGCCGACCAGCGTCACCTCGACCACGTCGTGGGCGACCGACCGGATGTCGCGGACAACGGCGACCACACCCGCCGGTTTCCGGACCGGCCGGGGGCGCTGCGCGCCACGGCGGCGGCCGTATCGGGTCGGGCCGCCCGGTTTGTAGACCGACAGCAGCGTCGCGACCAGTCCGACCGCCGGACCCAGCGGCGTCAGCAGCGCCAACGGCAGCCCGGCCTCGGCCCGGATCTCGGCCACCGGCCGGCCCGCCTCGACCAGCTCGTGCGCGCGCAGCGCCAGGTCCTGGAGGACCGCACTGCCGACCAGCATGATCCCCAGCATCAGTACCAGCTTCGTCGCGACCCACCGACGCCGCCAGAGCCCCCACGGCGTGCCCGCCGCAAGTGCCACCCCGGTCAGCAGGGCGAGTTGGTGAGCCGGGCCGAGAAACGTCTCGTCGACAAGCAACATCATGGTGTACGCCGAGCGCAGATAGCCGAGGTCGTGCGCACCGGCAGCGGCGATGGCCATGGTCGCCATCACGGTGATCACTCCGAACCAGCCGACCGCGCTCGCGATGTGCGTCGCCAGCAGCGCCTTGCGGACCCGGGGCGAGATGAGCCGTTGCTGCTCGCGGGTCGCCCGCAGGTGCCGGTTGGCCGCCGGCAGGAAAATCAGGACCACCGCGGCCACCATAGCGCCCAGGCTCATCCAGTCGAACGCCATGGCCAGTGGCTGCCGGTCCCCCGGGTTGGCGACCATGCCAGGCAGCCTGAACACCACCGTGTTCGCGACGAGCGCGGTCAGGGTGACCCGACCCCACTGCCTCCCCTGCCGGGTCATGGTGGCGAGGAACAACAGCATCGAGCCCAGCTCCACCGGCCAGAAGACCCGGTGGGCCGGAGCACCGTCGAGCAACTCGACGACCAGACTCAGCAGCATCAACACCACTGCCACGGCGGTGCCCGAATATGCCGCGACGAGCAGACGGGGAACCCGCCGCCCCGACTCCGGGAATGTCGCTGACTGCTTCATGTGATCTCCGTCCGGGAGGAATGGGCAGGTTGGCACCGAACAAGCCTGTCGAGAAGGGCCTGTCCTGACTGCCGGGCCACCATGCGAGATCGAGGTGGTGGTAGCACCCCCGCGCACTGGCAGGTTGCCCTCCTGTCCGGAGCGCCCAGCTCGCCATACGCTGGCCCACTGAGCAGCAACGACCCGGGAGAGTGATGATCGAGCAGGCCACGGCGTGGCGATCACGGCTGGGCCGGGAGGCGAGGGCGCTGGTCTCCACCGACACCTGGCGGCGAACCCTGCACCTGCTGGTGGTGACCCCGTGGGCGGTGCTGATGACCGCGCTCAGCGCCATCGGGCTCGTGCTCTCCGCGGCACTCCTGCCCGTCCTGCTGCTCGGCGTGCCGACCTTCCTCGGCTACGGGACCGCGCTGCGCTGCTGTGCCCGCCTCGAAGCGCGGTGGTGCCACCTGGTGCTCGGCGAACGGATCCCGATGGCGTTGCGCGCACCCGCCGGGACCGGTTGGGCGCAGCGGGCCGGCCACCTCGTGCTCGACTCGACCCTGTGGAGGGCCGTGGCGTACCACCTGCTCCGCCTGCCGCTGGCCCTCAGCACGGCCCTAGTGACCCTGATCGCCTGGGGCGGCGGGGCCTGGCTGCTGATCGCCGCCACCCATCCGCCGGCCTGGCCGTTCGCCGACACCCCGCTACCCCGCGACAGCACCGGCCACGCCCTCCTGCACGGGCCGCTTCGACCGGTCACCGCGGCGCTACTGGTCACCGGCGGGGTGGCCCTGCTGATCGCCGCCCCGACGGTGGTCCGGGCGCTCGCCCTGGTGCACGTCTCGCTCGCGAGGACCCTGCTCGGCTGGGCGTCGACCCGTCAGCTCCGGGCCCGGGTGCGGGAGGTCGAGCAGCGCCGCGCCGAGGTCGTCCGGGCCGCCGAGGCCGAACGCCGGCGCATCGAGCGCGACCTGCACGACGGCGCCCAGCAGCGCCTCATCCACCTGGTGCTGACCCTCGGCATGGTCCGCCACCAGTTCGCCGACGACCCGGTCCGCGCCGCGCCGCTGCTCGCCACCGCCCATCAGGAGGCCAAGCAGGCAATCGTCGAGCTGCGCGACCTCACCCGCGGGCTGCACCCGCCGGTGCTCGCCGACCGGGGCCTGGACGCCGCGCTGTCCGCCCTGGCCGCCCGGTCGCCGGTGCCGGTCACGATCGACGTACGCCTCGACCGTCGGCCGCCGCGACTCATCGAGTCCATCGCCTACTTCATGGTGGCCGAGGCGCTGTCCAACACGGCCAAGCACGCCCAGGCCACTCGGGCTCAGATCCACCTGGCGGCACGTCGTGACGCGCTGCTGGTCCGGGTGACCGACGACGGCGTCGGCGGTGCCGACATTTCGGGCGGTTCGGGGCTGGCCGGGCTCGCCGAGCGTGCCCACGGCATCGACGGCGACCTGACCGTACACAGCCCAGCCGGCGGGCCGACGGTGCTCACCATGGAGCTGCCATGCGGGTGGTGATCGCCGAGGACGCGGCGCTGCTGCGCCAGGGCCTCACCCTGCTGCTCACGAGCAACGGACATGAGGTCGTCGAGGCGGTCGCCGACGCGGAGCAACTACTCCGGGCCGTTGCCGAGCACCGCCCCGACCTCGCCCTCCTCGACGTGCGCATGCCGCCCACCCACACCGACGAGGGGCTCCGCGCCGCGCTCGTCATCCGGCGTCAGCAGCCCGACACCGCGGTGCTGGTGCTCTCCCAGTACGTCGAGGAGCGCTACGCCGCCGACCTGCTCGGCGGCGACCTGCACGGAGTCGGCTACCTGCTGAAGGACCGGGTCGGCGAGGTCGGCGAGTTCCTCGACGCGCTGACCCGGGTGGGTGCCGGCGGCACCGTCTTCGACCCCGAGGTCGTCCGCCAGATCCTCTCCCGTACCCGCCGGGACACCCCGCTGCGCAGGCTCGCCCCCCGCGAGTTGGAGGTGCTCCACCTGATGGCCGAGGGCAGGTCGAACGCCGGCATCGCGGCGGAGTTGGTGATCACGGAACGGTCCGTCGAGAAGCACATCAACAGCATCTTCAGCAAACTGCAACTGCCGGTGACGAGCGGCGACAACCGGCGCGTGATCGCGGTGCTGCGCTTTCTCGACAGCGGCGGACAGCGGCCGTGACCTCGCCCGCCCCGACGGCCGCCGCACCGACGCCTCAGGCTCCGGCTGCCACTCCCGGCTGGTTCAGCTCGATGTCGTCCACCGTGACGTTGACCTGGGTGACCGTCAGACCGTACTTCTCCACCGCCTCGATCACCGTGGCCCGCACCGCCTCGGTCACGTCGGCCACGACGTGACCGGCGTCGATCACCAGGACCACGTTGATGACTGCCGAACTGCCCTTCACGTCGGCCGAGACACCCCGGCGAGCGTCGCCCACCTCGTCCAGGCCGACCTTGTCCAGCACGCTGTTGAAGAACCGGGCCACGTCACCACCAAGATCGGCGACACCGGGCACCGAACGAGCGGCAGCCCCGGCGATCTTCTCCACGACCTCGTCGGAAACCGACGTGACACCCCGGGTCGCGCCCGTCGCGGGCTGCGCTGCGCCGGCGTTCTCCACCGCGTCCGTCATGATCACATCTCCCCTGGTCCCGGTGCGTTGTGGACCGACCGATTCGTCAGCCCACTCGCGTGGCCGGCCGTGCGGTGGCCACGCGCCGCGAGCCTACTAAAAACGGAGCCGCTTTCGCTTCCGGGCAACCGAAGCGCAGTGCCGCCACGGCCTACCGGCACGGGTCGCACGCTGGCGGTCCGCGGGCCGTTCAGGCCGACGACTGGGCGGTCCACAGCGGATTCCTGCCCTCCGCGGGTGAGGTCCGTCTTGCTGCGCAGATCGGTACGTAATCGAGGACGGCCGGAGCGGCATCGACGAGGGCCACTTCGGGTACCACACAGGGCCACCGCCGATCGTCGGCGTCGGCCCCGCCGCGTCGCCAGGTCAGCGGGCGAGCTGGGCGAGCAACTCGTCCGCCGCCGTGTACGGGTCGATCGCACCCTCGGCGACCCTGGTGGCGAGCGTGCTCAGCTCCGTACCGTCGCGCAGGGAGCCGATCCGGGCGCGCAGGGTGCCGAGCGCGATCGCCTCGACCTCGGCGGCGGCCCGCGCCTCCTGGCGGCGGCGCAGCTCGCCGTGCTCGACCAGCCAGCCCCGGTGCTTGTCGATCGCCGCCGCGATCTCGTCGATGCCCTCGCCGCGCGCGGCGACCGCGCGGACCACCTGCGGCCGCCACTGCCCCGGGCCACGCTCGCCGAGGGCGATCATGCCCTGGATGTCACGGACGGTGGCGTCGACGCCGTCCCGGTCGGCCTTGTTGACCACGAACACGTCGGCGATCTCCAGGATGCCGGCCTTGACCGCCTGGATCGCGTCACCCATGCCGGGGGCGAGCAACACCAGCGTGGTGTCGGCCAGTGAGGCGACCTCCACCTCGGCCTGCCCGACGCCCACGGTCTCCACCAGCACCACGTCGCAGCCGGCGCCCTCCAGCACCCGGACCGCCTGCGGCGTCGCCGCGGCCAACCCGCCGAGGTGACCCCGGCTGGACATGGACCGGATGTAGACGCCCGGATCAGTGGCATGGTCCTGCATCCGCACCCGGTCGCCGAGGATCGCTCCACCGGTGAACGGACTGGACGGGTCCACCGCCAACACGCCGACCCGATGCCCCTGCGCCCGCAGCGCGCGGACCAACTCGTTCGTGGTGGTCGACTTGCCCACCCCGGGCGAACCGGTCAGACCGACGACCTGGGCCTGCCCGGCGTACGGCGCCAACGCGGCGGCGATCTCCGGCAGCAGCGCGTCGCCGTTCTCCACGAGGGTGATCAGCCGGGCCACCGCGCGAGGATCACCCGCGCGGGCCCGCTCGACAAGCATCGGTACGTCCCGACTGCGGCGCACCGACGTGGTGCCCCCGGACGGGACGTACGCGGCCGCCTCGCTCACCGCACCATCTTTGTTCGCGACTGCGGGGCTCGCAAAACCGGCTCACTCCTCGCGCTCACTGGCCCACCGCAGCATTCCCCGGCACGTGGATGATCAGCGCGTCGCCCTGGCCACCGCCACCGCAGAGGGCCGCCGCGCCGGTGCCGCCACCGCGCCGCTTCAGCTCCAGGGCGAGGGTGAGGACGAGACGCGCGCCGGACATGCCGATCGGGTGCCCCAGCGCGATGGCGCCGCCGTTGACGTTGACCCGGTCCGAGCTGATGCCGAGGTCCCGGCTGGACTGCACGCCGACCTGCGCGAACGCCTCGTTGATCTCGATGAGGTCCAGGTCGGCGACGCTCAGCCCACCCTTCTTCAGCGCGTGGTTGATCGCGTTCGACGGCTGCGAGTGCAGGGAGTTGTCCGGGCCCGCCACGTTGCCGTGCGCGCCGATCTCGGCCAGCCAGGTCAGCCCCAGCTCCGTGGCCTTGGCCTTGCTCATCACCAACACCGCCGCGGCACCGTCGGAGATCGGCGACGAACTGCCGGCGGTGATGGTGCCGTCCTTGGCGAAGGCGGGGCGCAGCTTGGCCAGCGACTCGACTGTGGTGTCCGGGCGGATGCCCTCGTCCTCGCTGATCACCAGCGGGTCGCCCTTGCGCTGCGGGATCACCACCGGGGCGATCTCCTCGGCGAAGTGGCCGTTCTTCTGGGCCACGGCGGCCCGCTGGTGACTGGCCGCGGCGAAGGCGTCCTGCTCCTCGCGGGAGATGCCGAGCCTGGTGCCGAGCCGCTCGGTGGACTCGCCCATCGAGCAGCAGTCCCACGCGTCGCTGAGCCCGTCGTGCGCCATGTGGTCCTTGACCACCACGTCGCCGTACTTGTAACCGGTGCGCTGGCCCATCAGCAGGTGCGGGGCATTCGTCATCGACTCCATGCCGCCGGCCACGACGATGTCGAACTCGCCGGCCCGGATCAGCTGGTCGGCCAGGGCGATCGCGTCCAGACCGGAGAGGCAGACCTTGTTGATGGTCAGCGCCGGCACGGACATCGGCACACCGGCCTCGACCGCGGCCTGCCGCGCCGGGATCTGGCCGGTGCCGGCCTGCAGCACCTGCCCCATGATCACGTACTGGACCTGGTCGGGGCTGACCCCGGCACGCTCCAGCGCGGCCTTGATGGCGATCCCGCCGAGCTTCGTGGCCGGGAGGTCCTTGAGGTTGCCCAGCAGCCGCCCCATCGGGGTCCGCGCGCCGCTGACGATCACCGAAGCCATGCCTGCCTCCGAGGGGGGTGCCGTGCTGTACGCCTTAACGATTGTTCGGCCAGACTAGCGCCATGACTGAGAACTCCTCCGCCGAGCCCGGTGCCGACTCCGTCACAGACATCGGGCTTCGCAAGATTGACCACGTCGGGATCGCCGTGGCCGACCTGGACGCCGCGATCGACTTCTACCAGCGGACGTTCGGCATGCGCTGCGTGCACGTCGAGACCAACGCCGAGCAGGGCGTGCGGGAAGCGATGCTGGCCGTCGGGCCGACCACCGAGGGCGGCTGCGTGCAACTGCTCGCCCCACTCACCCCGGAGTCGACGATCGCCAAGTTCCTGGACCGCAACGGGCCGGGAGTCCAGCAGGTCGCGTACACCGTGGTGGACATCGACGCGGCCTGCGCCGCGCTGCGTGCGCGTGGGATGCGGCTGCTCTACGACGCACCGCGGCGCGGCACCGCGGACAGCCGGATCAACTTCGTCCACCCCAAGGACGCCGGCGGCGTCCTCGTCGAACTCGTCGAACCCGCCCCCACCCTCCACTGACCCCCGGCGCCGCGTCGGCGTCGGCCCACGCGACGTCGGCAAGATCCGCACAACTTTGGGGATGTCGCTGCCTCCAGCGCCCGTGCGGCAGCAACATCCCCGAAGTTGTCGCCTCCGCGCCCCGCGCGGCGCGCGACTCGGGAGGGCCGCGGCGCACGTCAGTGCGCGGTTGGCGGGGTGGCCGGGCACCTTCACGCATCGGCGGATGCAGTTTTTCACAGAGGACTTCCCGGCCTAGCTACCGTTCAGTAACGTCCGCCCCCACCGGAGCACGACCGGTGTTGGATGTGTCGAATGCCGACATGGCGGTCGTGCCCACCGGCGCCGACGATGGCAGCACCCGGGCCCGGGCGGGTGCGGACGAACCGGAGGTCACCGTGCAGGACATCCTCGATGTGATCATGGCGGCGGAGGAGTCGAACGATCCGGACCGCGAACTCGCCGGCGTCGCCGGGCTGCCCGTACCGGAGAGTTACCGAGGCGTCGTGGTCCGCGCCGAGGAGGCCCGGATGTTCGACGGCATGCCCACCCGGGACAAGGACCCGCGCAAGGCGCTGCACGTGCAGGAGGTGCCGACGCCGGAGTTGGCACCGGGCGAGGCGTTGGTCGCGGTGATGGCGAGCGCGATCAACTACAACACGGTGTGGACCAGCATCTTCGAGCCGCTGCCCACCTTCACGTTCCTCCGGCGCTACGGCCGGGTCTCCGAGCTGACCCGTCGGCACGACCTGCCGTACCACGTGGTCGGCTCGGACGCGGCGGGCGTGGTGCTGCGTACCGGGCCCGGGGTGACCCGGTGGGCACCCGGCGACGAGGTGGTGGCGCACTGCCTCTCCGTCGAGCTGGAGGACGCCGCCGGGCACGACGACACCATGCTGGACCCACAGCAGCGGATCTGGGGCTTCGAGACCAACTTCGGCGGGCTCGCCGAGCTGACCGTGGTCAAGGCCAACCAGCTGATGCCCAAGCCGCGTCACCTGAGCTGGGAGGAGGCGGCCAGCCCGGGACTGGTCAACTCCACCGCGTACCGGCAGCTCGTCTCGCACCACGGGGCCAACCTGAAGCAGGGCGACGTGGTGCTGATCTGGGGCGCGTCCGGCGGCCTCGGCGGGTACGCCACCCAGCTGGCACTCAACGGCGGAGCGATCCCGGTCTGCGTCGTCTCCTCGCCGGAGAAGGCGGAGCTGTGCCGCCGGATGGGCGCGGACCTGGTCATCGACCGCGCGGCGGAGGGTTTCCGCTTCTGGAAGGACGAGGTGACCCAGGACCCGGACGAGTGGAAGCGTTTCGGCGAGCGGATCCGCGAGCTGACCGCCGGCGAGGACCCGGACATCGTCTTCGAACACCCGGGTCGGGAGACGTTCGGCGCCAGCGTCTACGTGGCCCGGCGCGGTGGGACCGTCGTCACCTGCGCCTCCACGAGCGGTTTCCAGCACCAGTACGACAATCGCTACCTCTGGATGCACCTCAAGCGGATCGTCGGCAGCCACTTCGCCAACTACCACGAGGCGTGGCAGGCCAACCGCCTGGTCGCGCTCGGCAAGGTGCACCCGACGGTGTCCCGCACCTACTCCCTGGAGCAGACCGGTCAGGCCGCGTACGAGGTGCACCGCAACGCCCACCAGGGCAAGGTCGGCGTGCGCTGCCTCGCACCGAGCGACGGGCTGGGCGTACGCGACGGGGAGTTGCGGGCCCGGCACGAGGACGCGATCAACCGGTTCCGGGGGCACTGAGCGCGGCGGTGCCGGGCCTGCGGGGGCACTGCCCGGCACCGCCGGCCTCCGGGGCTCTGAGCCCGGCCGCCGGCCGGACGGGTGAGCCCTCGATGACCATTGCGGTGATCGGACATTGTTCTTCCGCTCCCATTAGCGGAAAACCCGCCCGGATCGAACAAAGGGCCTCGGGGCCCTTTTTCACGTCACGCTGCGTGGCGTCCGACCCGCCCGGGACCTGCCAAGATCGCCGATTGGTCCCGCCCCGCCGATGGTGGCAGTTGACCATGTAAAGAGGCCACGAAAGCTGCGCACCGCTCTTGCGAAGCACCCTGGGGCGTCTGCCAGTATGTCCCAATGCCCCAGCAGCAGTCCTCCCCTCTCGCGTTCTTCGATAACGCGAACTCGCAGCCAGACTTCACCGTCGGCCTGCGCGGTTACAACACTCACCAGGTCGATGACTTCCTCGGCCGGATGACCGCCGCGCTGACCCAGTCCGAGCAGGCCCGTGCCGAGGCCGAGCAGCGGATGAACGACGCCCAGCGTCGGCTCCGCCAAGCCGAACAGCGCATGAGTGCGCTGGAGCAGAAGCTCACCGACACGAACAAGCAGCTCGAAGAGAACAGCCGGCCCACTCTCTCCGGGCTCGGCACCCGCGTCGAGCAGATCCTCCGGCTCGCCGAGGAGCAGGCCAACGACCACCGCAACGAGGCCAAGCGCGAGTCGGAGGGCATCCTCTCCGCCGCCCGCCTGGAGGCCCGCGAGATCACCGACAAGGCGCGTGCCGAGGCCGCGGCCATGAAGGCCAGCGCCGAGCGCGAGGCGGGCAACCTGCGCACGGCCGCCGAGCGCGAGGCCGCCGAGGTCCGGGTGCAGGCCCGCCGCGAGGCTGACACGCTGCGCGCCGACGCCGACCGCGAGACCAAGCAGCTGCGTACGGTCACCGCGCACGAGGTCGCCGAGCTGAAGTCGACAGTCGAGCGGGAGGTGGCCACCCTCCGGGCCACCGCCGAGCGGGAGATCACCCAGCAGCGGGCCAAGGCCGCCCGCGAGGCCGAGGAGAAGCGCGCCGAGGCCACCAAGCTGCTCACCGACGCGCGGGACAAGCGCGACAAGGACCTCCAGGCCCTGGAGCTGCAGCTGGCCGAGCGACGCGAGAAGGCGGAGCGCGAGGAGTCCGAGCGGCACGCCGCCCAGGTCGCGCAGACCCAGAAGATGGTCAGCGAGGCCGAGCAGCGCGCCCGCGCCGCCCAGGAGCGCGCGAAGGAGATCGAGCAGCGCGCCGAGGCCCGCCGGGTCGAGTCGGAGCGCAACGCCGCCGAGACGATCGACAAGGCCAAGGCGCACTCCGAGAAGACGCTCAACGAGGCCAAGGCCGAGTCGCAGCGCCTGCTCACCGAGGCGCGCACCGAGGCGGAGCTGACCACACAGGCCGCCCGCCGCGAGGTCGAGGACCTCACCCGGCAGAAGGACGCGGTCACCTCGCAGCTGGGCCAGATGCTCTCCGGGCTCGCCGGCATCGTGCCGGGGATGCCGGCGGCGGCTGCTCCGGCGGCCAAGCCGGAGGCCAAGAAGACCGAGGGCGGTCAGGAGCGGGTGCCGGCGGAAACCGCCGGCTGACGCGCGGCGTCAGGTCGGGGCATCGACGGCGCGAGGTGACACCGGGTAACCGGTGCAACCTCGCGCCGTATGCGTTTCCCAGTTCGTGGTATCCCGTGCTCGCAACGGAGTGAAGTAGCTCGCACAAGGCGCGTCCGTATCGCCCCAGCAGGCCCTGTTGCGTGTGAGGATGGGGGCATGTCGCACGGCGAGGAACTGTTCGCTCTCGGCGGGGACGTGACGACGGAGCCCAGCTTCGAGTCCGCTCTGCGGGGGTACGAGAAGAAACAGGTTGATCGGTATGTCGCGCGTGCCGAGCACGAGATCGCGACCCTCGCGTCCGAACGGGAACAGGCGTATACACAGATCCACAAGCTCGCCGGTCAGGTCGAGGTGCTCCAGCGTGACCTGACCCAGGTGCGCAAGCAGATGAACGTGGTCGACCGGGCCTCGTTCAAGCATCTCGGTCCGCTTGTCGACTCGATCGTCACGCAGTCCGAGGAGCTGGCCGAGAAGATCGTGGCCGACGCGAACGTGGAGATCGAGGCCCGTCGTGCCGCGGCCGAGCACATCATCGAGGAGGCCCGCGAGCAGTCCGCGCGGGCACTGAAGGACTTCGAGATCGCCCTCGCCGCCCGGCGCTCGGAGGAGGAGCGGCACAGCGCCGCCCGCCGGGCCGAGGCGGAGGCCACCCTGCGGTCCGCCAAGGACGAGGCGGCGCAGTTGCGCAAGGCGGCGCAGGACGCGCTGGCGAAGGCACAGCAGGAGGCCACCCAACTCCGGGACACCGCCAAGGAGATCCACACCCGGGCCCAGCAGGAGTCGACCAAGCTGCGCGAGTCGGCCCGCGAGACGTTGGCCAACGCCCGGCAGGAGGCCAGCGACCTGCGCGACGCCGCCAAGGAGGTGCACGCCAAGGCCCTCCAGGAGGCCAAGCGGCTCACCGACACCGCGACCGAGGCCGGTCGGGCCACGCACGCCAAGGCGCAGCAGGAGGCCAAGCAGATCATCGACGACGCGTCGATGGCGGGCCGGGCCACCCGCGCCAAGGCGCAGCAGGAGGCGGAGCGGCTGACCACGCAGGCCTCCGAGGCGGCCAAGCGCAGCCGCGCCGAGACCGAGGCGTACGTGCAGCGGATGCGCGCGGAGACCGAGGCGTACGTGCAGCAGACCCGTGCGCAGACCCAGCAGGAGCTGGGCGCGTGGCGGGCCGGCGTGGAGCAGGAGGTCAACTCGCGTCGCGAGGCGGCCGACCGGGAGTTGGCGCAGCGACGGTCCACTGCCGAGCAGGAGTTCGCCAAGCGCCGCGACGAGCTGGACCGGCAGCACGAGTCCCGCCAGCAGGAGCTGGAGACCGGGTTCGCCAGCCGTCAGCAGGAGCTGGAGGCGGGTTTCACCACCCGCCGCGACGAGTTGGAAACCGAGTACACGAGCCGCAAGAACGAGCTGGAAACCGAGTACACGAGCCGCCGGGACCTGCTGGAGACCGAGTACTCCACCCGTAAGAACGAGATCGAGCAGGGCGCGGCCGGGGTTCGCCAGGCCGCCGAGCAGGACGCGGCGGCGCTCCGCCAGCGGTCCGAGGCGGAGGCCGCCGAGCTGCTGAGCCGGGCCGAGACCGAGGCCGGCGACAAGCGCCGCAAGGCCGACGAGCATGTCGCGGCGTCGCGTCGGCAGTTCGAGGAGTACGCGGCCACGACGCAGCAGCACCTGGCCACCACCCAGCAGCACCTGGCGGCCACCCAGCAGGAGTCGGCGGCGGGCCGGCAGCAGTTGGCCCAGGTGATGTTGGAGATCGCCCAGGCCCAGCAGCAACTCGCCGACCTGCGGCAGGAGACCTGGAAGTCCCGACAGGAGTCCGACGAGCTCCAGCGGCAGATGGCCGAGGTGCGGTTGCAGAGCGTCGCCGGCCCGATCGACGGCCCGACCGCTGGCGATGGGGTGAGCAGGAGCGCGGCCGACAATGGTGCCGAGGGCACGACCGTCTCCGGCACGGCGACCACCGACGACGGCACGTCGCCCGGGTCGGGTGCCGCCAACGCGGGCACGTCGCCCGAGTCGGGTGCGGCCAACGACGGCACGTCGCCCGGATCGGGTGCGGACAACGGCCGCAAGACCGAGCCCGCCGACACCCGGCAGCCGGTGAACGCCGCAGCCGAGGGGCAGTCCACGACCCGGCCGGTGGCCGAGCCGGTGACCACCGTCGACGGAGGCGCGGCCAGCGCCGGGGTGGACGGGGAGCCGACCGTGGCCGCCGTTCCGGGCGAGGGCGGCCGGGGCGCCAAGCCGACCAAGATCACCAGCACCGGTGAGAACGGCAAGCGACCCAGCAAGCCGACCACCGACGAGCGCAGCGCCAAGCCCAGCAAGGTCACCATCGAGAAGGACTGACGGGTACGCCGCCAGCCGCGTTCCCCGCACGAGTATCGAGATCTTGGACAGTTTCCGTTCTCGCGGAACGGAAACTGTCCAAGATCTATGTGTGCGTCGAGTGAGGCTGGGGTTGGGTGGGGGCCCAGCCGGCTGCGACGAGGGCCCGTCGGACGGTGTCGGCGACCTCGTCGGGGCGGGCCCGGACCAGCCAGGCCGGAAAGCGCAGGATCCGGTCGCCGCTGGTCTAGACGTCGTTCTGCCGACGCATGTCGTCCGCCCATTGCCGGACGTCCAGGTGGTGCGCGCCGTCGATCTCGACCTGCACCCGCCATTGCCGCCAGTACGCGTCCAGCCAGCGGTTGCGGCCCGCCGCGTCGACCCGATGTTGTTGAAGATCGGGTACGGGCAGCCGATGCCGGCGGCAGAGACGCAGGAAGTCGATCTCGGAGAGCGCCTGCGCACCGCCGGCGATGTCATCGACGGTCTGTTGGATCAGGTGCCGGCGGGGCGCTCGGGGGAGCACGTCGAGCACCGCCTGCAACTCCTCGGGCAGCACCCGCCGCTGCTGACAACCGGCCGCCAGCACCCGCTGCGCCTCCTCCGCACCAACCGCCCATCCCGCCGCGTCGACGAGAGCTCTGGCCGTCGTGGTGCGCGGAGGACGGGCGAGTTGCCGGTGCGAGTCCGGCAGCACCGACGTGCGATGCACCAGCACCGCGGGCATGTCGATCGGGAGGCGACGCAGCGAGGTCCGCGCGGCACGGCGGGCGGCTGGCACCAGCACGTGCAGTGGCTCACGGCGCAGACCTCGTACCCCGGCTTCGGTGGCAGCGGTTTCCCCGGCCAGCATCGCACCTGGCCCGGCTGCGAGCACCGCGACCCACAGTTGCTGGTCGCGGTTCAGGCGACCGTTGCCAGTCAGCAGAATCCCGCGACAGATCGATCGCCACCGGCCGGAGCGGATCCGCCCACGCACCGTCCCCTCGCTGAGCAGGCTGGAGACCTGCGCGGTCGTCAGCACGCCGGCCTGCTCGAAGGCGAGCCAGTCGAGTGCGTCGGCGTCGTCGGCGGGAAGCATCCGAACAGCTTTCACCGCCGGGACGTCACCCCACCACCAGATCTTGGACAGTTCCCGTTAGGCAGTAACGGAAACTGTCCAAGATCTGCGGGTCGGTGCGGGGTGTTCGGCGTCCGCGCGGCGGGGTGGCCGATCCTGTACGTCAGTCTTTCCGGACCGTTCGATCTGGCCCGAGGTGGCGGCGGTGGTTGGGTGGGGCACATGGAGCACCGGATTGACGGCCTCATGGTCGATGGCGACCATGAGGTGGCTACGCTGCTGGCGCGCTGGGCGATGATCAGAAACGGTGCGTTGTCCCGCCGCCAGTCGACCGAACTGCTGAAGGAAGTTGTGACCCCATGGAGCTGACCGGTGCACGCTGGCGCACGTCCCGCCGTCCCACCCTCTGAGCCGGGAGGTCCCTGGTGCCGCAGCACGACCCGTCCGGCGACAACCCGGACCTGACTCCCGGTCCCCTGCCAGCGGAGACGCCGCCCTCGGCGGAGACACCACCGCCGGTACCGGTCCCCGCTCCGGGCACCGACCCGGATGAGGCACCCGCGGTCCCGTCCGGCAGGTTCGGCACGCCGGGGCGCCCGCTGCGCCGCAACAGTTTCCTGATCGGCTTCACCGGTGGGCTGGGCGTGCTGTTGGCGTACACCCTCTATCTGGGGATTCGCAATGCCGGCGGCATCCTGGTGCTGGTGGTGATCGCGCTCTTCCTGGCGGTCGGCCTCAACCCGGCGGTGGTCCGGCTACGCCGCTGGGGCCTGCCGCACGGCCTGGCGGTGGCGGCGGTCGCGCTCACCGTGGTGCTGCTGCTCTGCGGCGGCGTGTGGGCGCTGGTCCCGCCGATCGTGACGCAGTCGGGGCAGTTCATCGACCAGATCCCGAGCCTGCTCGCGGAGTTGCGGCGCAGTCCGACGGTCAATGACCTGATGGAACGGTACGACGTGGTGGAGCGCGTGCAGGGCGCGGCGAACGCGGACACCGTCGGCCGGGCGCTCGGCGGGGTGTTGGGCGGCGCTCAACTGATCTTCGGCACGGTGTTCCGGACGCTGACCGTGCTGGTGCTGACGATCTACTTCCTGGCCTACTTCAACAAGCTGCGCTCCCTGGGCTACTCGTTGGTGCCTCGGTCGCGGCGGGAGCGGGTGCAGCTGATCGGCGACGAGATCCTGGCCAAGGTCGGGGCGTACATGGTCGGCGCGTTGAGCATCGCGGTGCTGGCCGGCGCGACCACCTTCGTCTTCGCGCTGATCGTCGATCTGCCGTACCCGTTCGCACTCGCCGTGGTGGTCGCGGTGACCGACCTGATCCCGCAGATCGGCGCCACCCTCGGCGCGGTGATCGTGAGTCTGGTGGGCTTCGCCACCGACCTGCGGGCCGGCATCGCCTGCGCGGTTTTCTTCCTCATCTACCAGCAGGTGGAGAACTACCTGATCTACCCGAAGGTGATGCGGCGCTCGGTGGAGGTCAACGAGGTGGCCGCCCTGCTGGCCGCGCTGCTCGGGGTGGCGCTGCTGGGCGTGGTGGGCGCGCTGATCGCCATCCCCACGGTGGCCGCGCTGCAACTGATCCTGCGCGAGGTGGTGCTGCCCCGCCAGGAGACCCGCTGAGCGTCAGTCGGCCTTGCCGGCGGCGGGGCCGGGGACGGGCGTGTCGGCGAACGAGGCCACCGTCCGGTCGGCGTACGCGCTGACGTCGCCGGACTCCATCGGGCCGTCCCAGGTCGTCGGCAGCGGCACCTCGACGGCCGGGTTGACCCGCCGGACGATCTCGTCGAGCACCGTCTCCGCGTCGCCCACCCAGAGGTGCTTGGCGCCCGGCACACCGACCACCTCGGCCTGCGGCACCGCGGCGAACCGCTCCCGCGCCTCGGCCGGACGCAGGTAGTCGTCGAACTCCGGCACCAGCGCCGTCAGCGGCCGACCCGAGGTGGCCCAGGTGGCCAGGTCCGCAGGTGTCGAGAAGCGCAGCGGCGGGGAGAGCAGGATGGCCCCGGCGATCGCCGGGTCGCAGCCGTACCTCAGGGTCAGGTCGGTGCCGAACGACCACCCGACGAGCCAGATGTTGGGCAGCTCGGCGAACTCCGCGTACTCGATGGCGGCGGCCACGTCGTACCGCTCCCCCACCGCGCCGTCGAACGCTCCCTCGCTGGTGCCGCGCAGGCTGCTGGTGCCCCGGGTGTTGAACCGCAGCACGGCCAGGTCGGCGAGGGCGGGCAGCCGCCAGGCCGCCTTACGGAAGACGTGGCTGTCCATCATTCCGCCGTGGGTGGGCAGCGGATGCAGGCAGACCAGGGTGGCCACCGGCGGCCGGTCGGCCGGCAGGGCCAGCTCACCGACCAGCCGCAGACCGTCGGCGGTGTGCAGCTCGATGTCCTCCCGGCGGCCGGGCAGGATCGACGACGCGCGAATCGCTGTGCTCACCGCTCAAGTCTGTCGCGAAGTCAGCGCCGCCGCCCGCCCAGGCACAAACAGCGTGATCCAGGTCGCTAAGCCGCGCCGTGCGACACCCCGGCCGGACCGCCAGGCCGTGGCCGTGAAGGCCCCCGGCTGAGCCGCTCAGTAGCGGGGGGTGCCCCGGCCGCGTTGCACCGCCGGCCCGCGCCGGTCCCGGGCTCGCCAGCAGCCACTGTGCCAGTGCCGCCGGTCGGTCAGGTCACCCAGGCCGTCGGCCGGCCAGGCCACCAGGTGCGCCACTCCGGGTGGGATCTCCTGGTTACAGCCGGGGCAGCGGTACGTCTTGACGGACGCCCCGGCGCCGATCCCGCGTACCTGCCAGGCACCGTCGGACCACTGCTGCACCGAGGCGACACCCTGCCGGACCCGGTCGGCGTCCAGGTTGGCGTTCTCGTCCCGGCGAGGGCGATTGCGACGGGGGCTCACAGTCACCAAGCGTACGGTCCGTCTGGTGCGGCGGCCCGGCCGGTCACCAGGACGCGGGCTCGTCCAGTGGCTCGCTGACCTGCGCCCCGCCCAGCACCGTGGCCGCGTCCTCCTCGTCGTACCCCTGTGCCGGCCAGCCGAAGTTGGCGGTCAGGTGGGCCCTGGGAAAGCCGAGCAGCTCAAGTTCTCCGACCTGGGTATCGATATGGGCCGGTTTGCCGCCGACAGTCCGGTTCCCCTCGGTGCGGGTCCCGGCGATGCCGATGGCGTACTGCAACTCGACCTGGATCGCGCCCGGGTTGCTCCCGGAGACCATCATCTGCACGCCGAACGCCGCCGGGAACGGTGCCACGGTCACCTCGCACCTCGTGAGCCGTGTGCCCGCCGGCAGCGTGGTGAGCCGCAGCGGGCCACCGCAACGGTGCGCCTGGTCGAGCCGCAGCGCGGCGGCCACGTCGAACAGGTCCCGCTCGTCCGGCCCGCTGCCGCTGGCCCGGGCGTACACCCCGGGGGCGGGTTGCCAGTGTCGCAGCCACGCCAGCACGCCGTAGGGCCCCTCGGCGTGCGACACCGACCCGTCGTAGACGCCGTCCTTGACCAGCTCCGGGACCAGGGCCGGCAGCCCCTGGGCGCGCATGGGCAGGGCGTCCGCGGAGGCGGCCAGCTCCACGGTGACGGTGCGTCCGCCGACGTCGAGCCGCGCCAGCTCCACGCCGCTCTGCACCGACCAGGAGAGATATCGGGGCCCGTCCGGGGCGAACCCGAAGTGCAGCACGTTCGGGTCCGTGCCGACCAGGTCGGGTCGGGCGGCCGCACCCGGCACGCCGTCGAGCCGGGGCGGCGTCACGGCCTGCACCGCGTCAGTCGGCGGGCCCAGCCCTGGAATGACGACGTCCAGGCCGGAGCCGGAGAGACTCACCGGGCCGAGGGCCACGCCCGCGCCGAGCACGGCCACCACCCCCAGCACCGAGGCGGCGGTGGTGCGTCGGCGGCGGATCCGGGCCCGGCCACGGGACACCGCGACGGCCAGCAGCCGGTCGGTGTCCACAGTGCCCTCGGCGCGCTCGCGCAGCGTCTGGTCGATCCGCTGGTCGAGGTCTGTCACGGTCGGCTCCCGTTCGTGGCCGGGGCACCGCAGCGCTCCCGGAGGTTGGCGAGCGCCCGCATCGCGTGGGTGCGGACGGTGACCGGTGAGCAGTCCAGGATCTGGGCGATGGTCTGGTCGTCGAGGTCCTCGTAGTAGCGCAGCACCAGCACCGCCCGCTGACGGTCGGGCAGGCCGAGGATCAGCCGCCACATCTCGTCGCGGTCGGCCGCCTCGCCGCCGAGGTCGCCACGGTGCGCCCGCTCGGCGAAGGACTCGACGACCAGCTCACGGCTCGATCGACGGCGCCACCAGGAGTTGTTGGCGTTGACAAGCATGCGACGCACGTACACGTCGGGCCGGTCGGCGCGGACGATCCTGCGCCACTGCACGTACGCCTGGGACAGCACCTCCTGGGTGAGGTCCTCGGCCCGGTGCTCGTCACCGGTCAGCAGCCGGGCGAGCCGGACCAGCGCCGGTCCCCGGCTGCTGACGTACTCCTCGAAGGTCACACCCTGCAGACGCCCTGGGCACCCCGTGGCGTTTACCCGCTCAGTGGTGCGAGTGGTCGCGGAAACCGCGACGGGCCTTGCGACCCAGGTAGCCGGCGGTGACCAGATGCTCCAGCAGCGGCGCGGGCGCGAAGCCCGGCTCGCGCAACTCCAGGTACAGCTCGCGCTGGATCGCCAGCGCGACGTCCAGCCCGACCACGTCGAGCAGCTCGAACGGGCCCATCGGGTAGCCGCAGCCCAGCTTCATGGCGTGGTCGATGTCGTCGGCCGTCGAGTAGCTGGCCTCCAGCATCTTCACCGCGTCGTTGAGGTAGGGGAAGAGCAGCGCGTTGACGATGAACCCGGACCGGTCCGCGCAGACCACGCCGGTCTTGCCGAGCGTGGCGCAGACGGCGCGGGCGGTGGCGGTGGCCTCCGGGGAGGTGCGGATCGTGCGGACCACCTCGACCAGGGGCATGACCGGGGCCGGGTTGAAGAAGTGCAGCCCCACCACGTCGGCCGGTCGGTGGCTGGCCATCGCCACGTCGATCACCGGCAGCGAGGAGGTCGTGGTGGCCAACACCACGCCCGGCTTGCAGATCTCGTCGAGGCTCGCGAAGAGCGCCTGCTTCACGCTCAACTCCTCGACGACCGCCTCGACCACCAGGTCGACGTCGGCGAGGTGGTCGAGCGTGGCCGACCAGCTGATCCGGCCGAGCGCGGCGTCCCGGTCGGCCTCGGCGAGCTTGCCGCGCACCACGCCCTTGTGCAGCGAGGTCTGCACCGCCTCGCGGAGCGTCGCGGACTTCTCCAGGCCACGGGCCACCGACACGACCTCGTAGCCGGCCCTCGCGAAGACCTCGACGATCCCGGTGGCCATCGTCCCGGAACCGACCACGCCAACCTTGGCGATCGCGCGCGCCCCGTCGGCGGCCGCCGCGTCCGTGGCCAGCGGCGTCGCCTCGTCCGGTACGACCACCGGCGAGCCGGGCCGCTCGTAGGTGTAGAAACCCCGACCGGACTTCCGGCCGAGCAGTCCCGCGGTCACCATCTGCTTGAGCAGCGGCACCGGGGCGTGCCGGCGGTCCCGCCCGCCGCGCCGGTACATGGTGTCCAGGATCTCGTACGCGGTGTCCAGGCCGATCAGGTCCATCAACGCGAGCGGGCCCATCGGCAGGCCGCAGCCGAGCTTCATCGCGGCGTCGATGTCCTCCCGGGCGGCGTAGTGCGACTCGACCATGGCGACCGCGTGGTTGAGGTAGCCGAAGAGCAGCGCGTTGGCGATGAAGCCGGCCCGGTCGTTGATGGTGACGTCGACCTTGCCGAGGCGGGCGCAGAGCGCCTCGACATCGGCGACCACCTCGGGTGCGGTGACGACCGTGCGGACCACCTCGACCAGCTTCATCACCGGCGCGGGGTTGAAGAAGTGGATCCCGATCACCTGGTTGGGCCGGGTGGTGGCCACCGAGATCTCGGTGACGCTCAGCGACGAGGTGTTGGTGGCGAGGATGGCCTCCGGCCGGCAGACCCGGTCCAACTCCGCGAAGATCCGCTGCTTGAGGTCCAGGTGCTCGGGCACCGCCTCGATGACCAGGTCGACGGAGTGCAGCGCGTCCAGCCCGACCGCGAAGTGCACCCGCTCGTGCAGGGCGTCTCGGTCGGCCACGGCGAGCTTGCCCTTGGCGACCGCCCGGTCGGTGGAGCGGGTCAGGGTGGCTCGGCCACGCTCCAGCGCCGGCTCGGAGATCTCCACCGCCACCACGTCGACACCGTTGCGGGCGAAGACCTCGACGATGCCGGCACCCATGGTGCCCAGCCCCACCACACCCACGGTGCTGAACTCGCGCGCCACGACCGGCCTCCCCAGACACTCCGCACGGCCCCTGAACGGCCGCTAAGGCTATGCGCGCGAGTCTGCCACGTGACGATTGGTTGTCGCGACGCCGTGGCCTATTTCACCGCCGGCGACGTGACGTCTCACCGCCGGCGACACGACACGGACCCTAGGCGGCGGGACCGGTGGTCAGGGCCAGCAGCTCCGCCACGAACTCCGCCGGGCGCTCCAGGTGCGGGCTGTGCCCGCAACCGGGCAACACCACCTCGTGGTACGCGCCGCCGGCCGCCGCGTACCGCTCCAGCACCGACCGGGTCTGGCCGATCATCGGCTGCGGCGGGCAGACCTCCTCGCCGGGCCAGCCGGGCACGAGACCCAACGAACCCAGGTACGCCAGGTCGAACAGTGAGGTGTCCGAGACGATGACGTCGGCGTCGCCGCGTACCCAGGTGATCGGAGGCTTCTCGGCGACGGCCACCAGCTCGTCGGCGAGCCGGAAGTGGGTCGGCGCGAGGGCGTTGAGCACCCCGCGCGTGCCCGGCGCGGTGCCCGGCCAGTTCTCCGACGGCTCCGCCGTGCCCGGGTAGTTGTCGTCGCCGGTGGCGGTGGAGAGCACGGTGTCCAGCAGCAGGTCCTCGTCGGCGCCCAGCGCGGCGGGATCGGCCACATAGGTGGCTCGCAGGACGGCGCGCGGGCTGGCCGGAGTGTCCGCGCTCCGGTCGCCGGCGGCGAGCAGGGCGACGAAGTCCGGATTTGCCGTGCCGGCGCCGGTGCCGGCGAAGTCGGGGGTGGTCGGCGTGCCGGTCAGGTCGCGGGTGCCACCGAAGCCGTACGGGGAGACCGGTGCCGCGAGCAGGAGCGCGCCCACCCGGTGTGGATTGTCGACGAGCAGTCGCATCGCCACTCCCCCACCGAGGGAGTGCCCGACCACCACCGGGCGGGTGTCGCCGGCGCCGAAGAGCGTCGGGTCGTCCAGCAGCGCGGCCACGTCGTCGGAGAAGTCCCGCAGGCCGCGAGTGGCGTCCACCGGGGCCGTCGCGGAGTCGCCGTACCCCCGCAGGTCGGGGGCGACCACCCGCAGCGTCGGCGGCAGCCGACGGACCAGCGGCTCCCAGAACAGCGCGGACGAGCAGTTGCCGTGGATCAGCAGCACCGGGGTGCCGTCCGGCGGGCCGGCCACCCGGACCGCCTGGGTGATGCCGTTCGCCGTCACGATCCGTTGCTCGGTTTCCATCCGCGGCATGCTGCCACGCCCGCCGGTGCCGGTCCAGGTGCCGAGCAGCCACCCCGGGTGCGGCCCAGGTGTGGGCCGCACCCGGGTCGCCGGTCAGCGCCGGGCGCCGGGCGGCGTGGCCAACGGCAGCGGAAGGGTCGGCCGGACGTCCCGCCGGGACGGCCCGAAGCTGAGCCCCACCGGGTCGGTGTGTGCCACCCCCGGGTCGAACAGGCGCAGCTCGGTACGGCCGAGTCGGATCACGTCACCGTCGCAGAGCCGTTCCACCTCGGTGATCCGACGGTCGTTGAGCCAGGTGCCGTTGGTCGAGCCAAGGTCCCGCAGCGACGGGCCCTCCGGGGCCAACCACACCTCCGCGTGGCGGCGGCTCAGATGCGGGTCGCTGATGACGACGTGACCGGTCGGCGCCCGGCCGACCACCTGCGGTTCGACTCGAAGTCGGAAGCTCGCCCCGCGCATCGGCCCACCCGCCACCGTCAACAGCGGCATAAGTTCTGGAAGTTCCTCCATGGACAGTCAGCCCTCCACCCCACACCGTCACTCCGCGCGTCAGCCTGCCACCAGACGGTAATCATCGACACCGACCGGCCGGTCAGCTCCTCGTCACCTCCCGGCCACCCGCCGTTCGACGATTCGGCCGGACCGCGTTCGTCATCGATGGCCTGACCTGCACTGACAAACGATCAGGCGAAACGGCACGACGCCGGGTCGGCCGGTTACGATCCGGACCTACCAGTGAGTAATCCTCGGGTCTAGACTTCCGCCATGACGGCTGTGCATGTCCCGGGTCTTCCGATCATCGAGGCGGGTCGACTGGTCTCCACCAGCCCGGCCACCGGCGCCGAGGCCGGCCGCTTCCCGGTCGCGACCGAGGCCGACGTGCGGCGGGCCGTCGAGGGCGCCCGCGTCGCCGGCGGATGGTGGGCCGGGCTCGGCTTCGCCGACCGCCGCGAACGGATGCTGCGGTGGCGTGCCCTGCTGGCCACACGCATCGAGGAGCTGGCCGAGCTGGTGCACGTCGAGGGTGGCAAGCCGATCGCCGACGCCATCGTCGAGGTCGTCACCGCGATCGAGCACATCGACTGGGCCGCCCGCAACGCCAACCGCGTGCTCGGCCCGCGCCGGGTGCGGTCCCGGCTCATCCTCGCCGAGTTCTCCGCGCACCTCGAATACCAGCCGTACGGCGTGGTCGGCGTGATCGGCCCGTGGAACTACCCGGTCTTCACACCGATCGGTTCCGCCGCGTACGCGCTGGCCGCCGGCAACGGTGTGGTGCTCAAGCCGAGCGAGTACACGCCCGCCGCCGGCCAGTGGCTGGTGGACAGCTTCGCCGAGGTGGTGCCCGAGCAGCCGGTGTTCGCCGCCGTGCACGGGCTGGGCGACGTGGGCGCCGCGCTGTGCCACTCCGGGGTCGACAAGCTGGCCTTCACCGGCTCGACCGCCACCGCCCGCAGGGTGATGGCCGCCTGCGCCGAGACGTTGACCCCGGTGCTGATCGAGGGCGGCGGCAAGGACGCCATGATCGTCGACAGCGACGCCGACCTGGACGCCGCCGCCGAGGCGTGCGTCTGGGGCGGCATGACCAACGCGGGCCAGACCTGCATCGGCATCGAGCGGGTCTACGCCGTCGACTCGGTCTTCGACGCCTTCGTCGACAAGGTGGTCACCCGCGCCGGCCGGCTGACCGTCGGCCCGGAGGGCACCGACATCGGCCCGATCACCATGCCCCGGCAGATCGACGTGATCCGCCGGCACATCGACGCCGCGATCACCTCGGGCGGGCGCGCCGTGCTCGGCGGTCCGAGCGCGGTGCAGCCGCCGTACGTCCACCCGACCGTGCTGGTGGACGTCCCGGAGGATTCGGCCGCCGTCCGCGAGGAGACCTTCGGCCCCACGCTGACCATCAGCCGGGTCCGCGACGCCGACGAGGCCGTCACCCGCGCCAACGCCCTGCCGTACGGCCTGGGAGGTTCGGTCTTCGGCCGGCGCCGCGCGGTGTCCATCGCGCGGCGGCTGCGCTCCGGAATGGCCTCGATCAACTCTTCACTGACCTTCGCCGGCATGTCCACCCTGCCGTTCGGCGGGGTCGGCGACTCCGGCTTCGGGCGGATCCACGGGGAGGACGGGCTGCGCGAGTTCGGCCGGGCCAAGGCGGTCACCCGGCGTCGGGCCCGATCGCTGTTGCCGTCGATGACCTTCGAACGCACCCCGACCGACGTGGCACGACTCGTCAAGGCCATCAAGGTGATGTACGGGAGATGAGTGTCGGATAACCGATCTCGGCGAAGATCAGCGTATCCACATGTTTATAGGCGGTGTCTGCGGCGGTACATTGCGTTAAATGGGCCCCAATCGATTGCGCTACCGCCTTGTCGACAGCGAGCAGTCGTGGAGTGCGCGGCGGCGCCAGCACCGCTCGGACTGGCTGGCGCGCACCTTCCCCGAGATCGGCGACATGCACGTGGTCGATCTCGGTGGCCGGCTCGGCACCTGGCACCGCGCGACCGTCCGGCCGGCCCGGGTGACAGTCGTCAACCTGGAGCAGCCGCCCGCCGCCGTGCCGGACTGGGCCCACGTCGAGCAGGCCGACGCCTGCGACCTGCCCCCGCGCATCGTCAAGGGCGGCTACGACCTGGTCTTCTCCAACTCGGTGCTGGAGCATGTGGGCGGGCACGAGCGCCGGCTGCGCTTCTCCGCCGCCGCCCGGGCGATGGCCGACCGGCACTGGGTGCAGACGCCCTACCGCTACTTCCCCATCGAGCCACACTGGATCGCGCCCGGGATGCAGTTCCTGCCGGTGCGACTGCGCACCGCGCTGGCCCGACGTTGGCCGTTGGGGCACAAGCCGACCCGCAGCCACGACGCGGCCATCCACCAGGTGCTCTGGACCGAGCTACTGGACCGTTCGCAGATGCGCCACTACTTCCCCGACTCGACGATGCTTGTCGAGCGGGCGTTCGGCCTGCCCAAGTCGTTGATCGCGGTGCGTAACGGCGGGTGAGCCGATCAGAAGAGCGTCAGCTCGTCCTTCTCGATGCCCCGCAGCCGGTCGTAGTTCACGACCACGCACCGGATGCCCCGATCGGCGGCGAGCACCCGGGCCTGCGGCTTGATCTCCTGGGCGGCGAAGACCCCGGCCACCGGGCTGAGCAGCGGGTCACGGTTCATCAACTCGAGGTAGCGGGTCAACTGCTCCACGCCGTCGATGTCGCCCCGCCGCTTGACCTCGACGGCGACCGCGCCGGCGTTGGCGTCCCGGCACAACAGGTCGACCGGGCCGATCGCCGTCATGTACTCGCGGCGGACCAGCGTGAACCCCTCACCCAACGCGCTCGGGTTGGCGGCCAACAACTCCTGTAGGTGCGCCTCCACCCCGTCCTTGCGCAGGCCCGGGTCCACACCCAGCTCGTACGAGGTGTCCTGGAAGATCTCCTCCAGGGTGATCCGCAGCTCCTCGCCGGCCTTGTTGACCACCCGCCACACGCCGGGCGCCTCCTCCAGCCGACAGGGCGGGCTCATCCAGTTCAACGGCTTGTAGGCCCGGTCGTCGGCATGGATCGACACCGACCCGTCCGCCTTCACCATCAGCAACCGGGTGGCCGGCGGCAGGTGAGCCGAGAGCCGTCCGACGTAGTCCACCGAGCACTTCGCAATGACCAACCGCACCCGACGAGGGTAGCCGAGGACCCACCGGTCGCCACCGAGCGGCACTGGCGCGTCGATGCGATGCTGAGTTCGTGTTCGAAGTCCTCACCGGCACCGGCCTCGCCGCCTCAGCGGGGTTGAACGCCTACATTCCCCTGCTCGCCCTCGGTCTGCTCGGTCGCTACACCGACCTGATCGACCTTCCCAGCGGCTGGACCTGGCTCGGCAACGGCTGGGTCATCGTCATCCTGGCCGTGTTGCTCGCCGTGGAGATGGTGGCCGACAAGGTGCCGGTGGTCGACCACGTCAACGACGTGGTGCAGACCGTGGTCCGACCCACCGCCGGCGGCCTGGCCTTCGGCGCCGGCTCCTCGTCGGAGACGGTGACGGTCAGCGACCCGGGGAGTTTCTTCTCGTCCCACCAGTGGGTGCCGGTCGCCACCGGCGTGCTGCTGGCCCTGGGCGTGCACCTGCTCAAGTCCGCGGCCCGTCCGGTCATCAACGCCACCACCGCCGGGTTCGGTGCGCCGGTGGCCAGCACCGCCGAGGACGCCACCAGCGTGGTGGTCTCCCTGGTGGCGATCATCCTGCCGGTGCTGGTGCTGGCGTTCCTGCTCGGCCTGGTGGTCTTCGTCTACTGGTTCCTCCGACGGCGCTCCGAGCGCCGCCGGGAACGCGAGGCGGCCCGCGCCGCCGGCTTCCGCGTCTGACGCTCGATCGACTCGGGTTCCTGCAAACCGGGCCATCCCCGCGGCGGGACACCCCGCCTTCCGGAAACCCGAGTCGATCACCCTGGCCGGCGGGCAGGTGAATCGAGGGATGGCCGACTCGACAAAAGCCTAGGATCGGGGCAAAGACCTAGAGGAGGTTGGCATGACCGCAGCGTTGGAGATGCCCCGGGTCCAGGAGTGTGTGGTCGCCGCGTGCGCGTACAACCAGTCGGGTGACTGTCACGCCTTCGCGATCACGATCGGCAGCATGGACCACGCGCACTGCCACACCTTCGTCGAGTCGCCCATCCGCGGTGGCGTGGACGGCCTGACCGCCCAGGTGGGCGCCTGCCAGCGGTCCGACTGCCGGCACAACGAGCAGTTGGAGTGCCACGCGTCCTCGATCAGGGTCGGCCCGGACAACGACCTGGCCGACTGCATGACCTACGCCGGCCGCTGACCACCCACAGCGGGGTCAGGCCAGGTCGTTGGCGCGTCGGATGACAGTCACCAGGTCGTCGATGATGCCGGTGAGGGCGAAGTCCTTCGGGGTGAACACCCGGGCCACCCCGGCCGCCCGCAGGGTGTCGGCGTCACCGGCGGGGATGATGCCGCCCACGACCACCGGCAGGTCGGCCCGGCCGGCGGCGCGCAGCCCGTCCAGCACGGCGGGCACGGCGGCCAGGTGCGATCCGGAGAGCACGGACAGCCCGACCAGGTCGACGTCCTCCTCGACGGCGGCGGCGACGATCTGCCCCGCGGTCAGCCGGATGCCCTGGTAGACGACCTCGAAACCGGCGTCGCGGGCGCGTACCGCGATCTGCTCCGCGCCGTTGGAGTGCCCGTCCAGCCCGGGCTTGCCGACCAGCAGCCGCAGCCGGCCGCTGCCCAACTCCCGAGCGGTGGCGGTGACCCGCCCGCGGACGGCGGCCAGGCCCGGGTCGCCACCGCTGCCGGCGGCACCGGCCAGGCCGGTCGGCGCCCGGTACTCGCCGAAGACCTGCCGCAGCGCCCCGGCCCACTCGCCGGTGGTCACCCCGACCCGCACGCACTCCAGGGTGGCGGGCATCAGATTGGCGGTGGTCGCGGCGTCCGCGCGGAGCCGGGTCAGGGCCGCGTCGACGGCGTCCGCGTCCCGGTCGGCACGCCACCGGTGTACGCCGGCAGCGGCGGCCGCCTCGACCGCGGGGTCCACCCGCTCGACGGCCTGCGCGCCGGCGGCGGTCAGCGGGGAGGGCTCGGTCTCGGCGTACCTGTTGACCCCGACGACCACGTCGGCCCCGGACTCCATCCGACGGCGGCGCTCGGCCAGCGAGGCGACCAACGCGCTCTTGAGGTAGCCGGACTCCACGGCGGCGACCACGCCGCCCGACTCCAACACCTTGTCCAGCTCGACCCGCGCCCCGGTGACGATCTCGTCGACAAGCGCGGTCATCACGTGCGAGCCGGCGAAGAGGTCGGGGTATTCGAGCAGGTCCGACTCGTACGCCAGCACCTGCTGCATCCGCAGCGACCACTGCTGGTCCCACGGGCGGGGCAGGCCGAGCGCCTCGTTCCAGGCGGGCAGTTGCACGGCGCGGGCCCGCGCGTCGCGGGACATCGTCACCCCGAGCATCTCCAGCACGATGCGCTGGATGTTGTTCTCCGGCTGCGCCTCGGTGAGGCCCAGCGAGTTGACCTGCACGCCGTAGCGGAACCGCCGTTGTCTGGCCTCGGTGACCGCGTACCGGTCCCGGGTGATCTCGTCCCAGAGCACGCCGAACGCGCGCATCTTGGCGATCTCCTCGACGAAGCGCACCCCGGCGTTGACGAAGAACGACACCCGCTGCACCACGTCGCCCATCCGCTCGGCCGGGACCTGACCGGAGTCGCGGACCGCGTCGAGCACGGCGACCGCGGTGGCCAGCGCGAACCCGACCTCCTGCACGGGCGTCGCGCCGGCCTCCTGGAGGTGGTACGAGCAGATGTTGACCGGGTTCCACCGGGGCATCTCCCGCAGCGCGTACGCCACCACGTCGGCGGTCAGCCGCAGCGACGCCGCTGGCGGGAAAATGTACGTCCCCCGGGACAGATACTCCTTGACGATGTCGTTCTGCGTGGTGCCGGCGCAGCGGGCCAGGTCGGCGCCCTGTTCCCGCCCCACGGTGCCGTACAGGGCGAGCATCCACATCGCCGGGGCGTTGATGGTCATCGAGGTGTTCATGTCGGCGAGCGGGAGACCGTCGAAGAGCGCCCGCATGTCGCCGAGGTGGGCCACTGGCACGCCGACCCGACCGACCTCACCGGCGGCCAACTCGTGGTCCGGGTCGTACCCGGTCTGGGTGGGCAGGTCGAAGGCGACCGAGAGGCCGGTCTGCCCCTTCGCCAGGTTGCGGCGGAAGAGGGCGTTGGTCGCGGTGGCCGACGAGTGGCCGGCGTAGGTGCGCATCACCCACGGGCGGTCCCGCTCGGGCAGCCGCCCCGAATATGCCGTCTCATCCATGGCCGGAGTTTAAGTTACCCCCCGGTAAAACGGGTTGTGGAAAACCACACACGTCCATGTCGGGGACGTCCGGGTGGGAAACGGCCGCGGTGGCGCGCACCGCCACCCCCGGGGCACCGGGCCGGCCTGGTCAGGCGCACACTTGACGACATGGATGACGAGCTGGCCATCTCCGTCCGGGGGCTGCGCAAGGCGTACGGCGACAACGTCGCGGTGGCGGGCGTGGACCTCGACGTCCACCGCGGTGAGGTGTTCGCGTTGCTCGGGCCGAACGGCGCCGGCAAGACCACCACGGTGGAGATCCTGGAGGGTTACCGACGCCGCGATGCCGGCGAGGTCACCGTGCTGGGCACCGACCCGGCGCACCCGGACGCCGACTGGCGCTCCCGCGTCGGCATCGTGCTCCAGGGCACCGGCGAGTTCGACGAGCTGACCGTGGCCGAGGTGATCCGGCACTTCTCCGGCTTCTATCCCGACGCGGACGACCCGGACAAGGTGATCGAGCGGGTCGGGCTGGCCGACAAGGCGAGAGCCCGTACGCACAGCCTCTCCGGTGGGCAGCGGCGTCGCCTGGACGTGGCGCTGGGCATCATCGGTCGCCCCGAGCTGCTCTTCCTCGACGAGCCGACCACCGGTTTCGACCCGGAGGCCCGCCGCGAGTTCTGGGAGCTGATCCGCGACCTCGCCGCCGCCGGCACCACCATCGTGTTGACCACCCACTACCTGGACGAGGCGGAGGCGCTCGCCGACCGGGTCGGCGTGATCGCCGGCGGCCGGCTGGTCGCGGTGGCCGCCCCCGCCCAGCTGGGCAACCGGCAGGAGGCGCTGGCGACGGTTTCCTGGCGTACCCCGGACGGGGCGCTGGAGAGCACGCAGAGCGCGACGCCGACGGCCCTCGTGGCCGATCTGGCCGCGCGCCACGGCGGCGAGGTGCCGGGGCTCACGGTGACCCGGCCGACCCTGGAGGACGTCTACCTGAAGATGATCGGACACGCGCGATGACGACCACGACGAAACCGGCCTCCGCGGTCGCCGCTCCTCGGGGCCAGCGGCCGAACGCTGGCGCGCTCGCCCTGCGCCAGGGCCGACTGGAGATCACCCAGTTCCTGCGCAGCCGGGAGTCCGTGGTCTTCACGATGGGTTTCCCCATCATCATGATCCTGATCTTCGCGTCGATCTTCGGCGGCACGATCGGCGGCGGGGTCAAGTTCACCCAATACTTCATCACCGGCATGATCGCGACCGGCCTGATGACTGTCAGCTTCCAGAACCTCGGCATCTGGATCCCGATCGAACGGGACCGGGGTGTGCTCAAGCGCTACCGGGGCACCCCGATGCCCAAGTGGGTCTGGTTCGCCGGCAAGGTGATCATGGTGGTGGCGATCGGCATCGCCGAGACCGCGCTGCTGCTGGCCGTCGCGGTGGCGCTGTTCGACCTCGACCTGCCCGGCACCGCCGGGAAGTGGTTGACCTTCGGTTGGGTCGCCGTGCTCGGGGTGACCGCCTGCACCCTGTGCGGCATCGCCATCTCGTCGCTGGCCCGCACCGCCCGCAGCGGCTCGGCGGTGGTCACTCCGGTCGCCCTGGTGCTCCAGTTCATCTCCGGGGTGTTCTTCGTCTTCACCGACCTGCCCACCTGGATGCAGCAGGTCGCGGCGCTGTTCCCGCTCAAGTGGATGTGCCAGGGCCTGCGATCGGTCTTCCTGCCGGAGAGCTTCGGCGCCCAGGAGCCGGGCGGCTCGTTCGAGCTGGGGCGGGTCGCCCTGGTGTTGGCCCTGTGGTGCGTGATCGGTGTGGTGCTCTGCCTGACCACCTTCCGCTGGACCACCAAGCGCGACGGCTGACCCGTTTCCCTGGGCCCCGGATCGCCCCGAGGCCTGTCAGACTTTGCCGATGGCCGCTCGACCAACCCGGCGTGGTCTCCTGCTCGCTGGTGCGGGAGCGACGGCGCTGGCGGTCGGGCTCGGCTGGGCGGCCCGCGACCTGATCCGTCCCTCGCCGGCACGGCCGACGCCCCCGGACGCGCCGGCCGGTGACGAGCGCCTGACCAGCCGGCCGTCCACCGCACGGGGCCGCTCGGTCGACTTCTACACCGCCGTCCCGGACGGGCACGGCGACGGCCAGGGGCTGCCGGTCTGCCTGGTGCTGCACGGCGCGTCCACCACCGCACGCGACTTCCCCGGGCTCGGCCTGGGGCGCTTCCTGACCGACGCGGTACGCCGAGGCGCACCGCCGTTCGTGCTCGCCGGAGCGACAGGCGATCGCCTCTCCTGGCGCCCCGCCGGACGAGACGACCCGCAACGGATGGTGCGGGAGGAGTTGCCGGCCTGGTGCGCCGAGCGGGGCTTCGACACCACCCGGCTGGCGGCCTGGGGCTGGTCGATGGGGGGCTATGGCTCGCTGTTGCTCGCCGAGACCTGGCCGGGCCTGCTCCGGGCGGTGGCGGCCTGCTCCCCCGCCGTCGCGCCCGGCGACGCCGTCTTCGCCGGTGTCGACCGGCTGCGCGGCACCCCGCTGGGCCTCTGGTGCGGTCGGCAGGACGACTTCCTCGACGACGTGCAGGCGCTGGAGCGGGCCCTGCCGGAGCCGGCGGTCCGCGTGGAGTACGCCGACGGCCGACACGACTTCCACTACTGGGGCTCGGTCATCCCCAGCGCGTTGGACTTCGTCGCGGCGGCGCTGGACGCGCCGGCCGGCCCCACCTGAGCCGGCCGCGAGGCCCGCGAACGGGCCCGCGCGGCTGCCGGTCTCAGTACGTGTAGAAACCCTTGCCGCTCTTGCGGCCCAGGTCACCGGCGGTGACCATCCGCTGGAGCAGCTCCGGCGGGAAGAACTTCTCGTCGGCCGTGTCGGCGTAGATGTTCTTCATGGCGTGCAGCAGCACGTCCACGCCGGTGAGGTCGATGGTGGCCAGCGGGCCCATCGCGTGCCCGAAGCCCAGGCGGCAGGCCGTGTCCAGGTCCTCGGCGGACACCACGCCGGACTCCACCAGCTTGGCCGCCTCGGCGACCAGAACGGTGATCAGCCGGGTCGTGACGAAGCCGGCGATGTCCCGGTTGACCACCACCACCGTCTTGCCGACCTCCTCGGCGAAGGTCCGTGCGGTGGCCAGCGTGGCGTCGCTCGTCTTGTAACCGCGGACCAGCTCGCAGAGCTGCATCATCGGCACCGGGGAGAAGAAGTGGGTGCCGACGACCGCCTCCGGCCGCTCGGTCACCGCGGCGATCTGGGTGACCGGAATGGCCGAGGTGTTGGTGGCGAGCACCGCGTCGGCCTTGCAGATCTTGTCGAGGGCGCGGAACACCTCGTGCTTGATCTCCAGCCGCTCGAAGACGGCCTCGACCACGATGTCCGCGTCCGCCGCCGCCTCCAGGTCGGTGGTCGGGGTGATCCGGGCCAGCGTCGACTCGACCTCGGACGCCTCGATCTTGCCCTTCTCGGCGAACTTCTCCAGTGACTTCCGGATGCCGCCGAGCCCTCGGGTGGTGGCCGCGTCGTCCAGGTCGCGCAGCGTCACCTGCCAGCCCGCCTGCGCCGCCACCTGGGCGATGCCGGAGCCCATCAACCCCGCCCCGACGACCGCGAGTCGACCCGCCATCTACTTCTCCCTCGCTGCGATTGGGTGCCTGCCTGGCACCCTAAGGGTCTGTGTCGAAGCCCCGGGCCGGCCCGTGGCGGGCCCAGGACTCTGACACAGACCCTAGTCGGCGAGCCTGAACGATGGCTAAGTGGCGGTCGGGCCGGGTGGCGGGGTTCCGGCCTCAGATCTCCAGCGACGGCTCCTGCGGTGTGGTGCCCCGCTCCACCGCCACCCCGAGCGCCCGCAGGTCGGCCACGAAGTCCGGATAGCCCCGGTCGACGTGATGCACGTGGGAGACCTCGGTGACCCCCAGCGCACACAGCCCGGCGATGATCAGCCCGGCACCGGCACGGATGTCGGTCGCCTGGACCGGGGCACCGGAGAGCCGACCCCGCCCACGGACCACCGCGTGGTGCCCGTCGGTCTTGATGTCCGCGCCGAGCCGCATCATCTCGTTGGCGAACATGAACCGGCCATCGAAGATGTTCTCGGTGATCAGGGAGGCGCCGTCGCTGACCGCGGCCAGCCCGATCGCCATCGGCAGCAGGTCGGTGGCGAAGCCGGGGTACGGCAACGTCACCACGTCCACCGCCCGGGGCCGGTCGTCCATCCGTACCCGGAAGCCGTCCCCCCGGGTCTCCACCAGGCCGCCGGCCGCGACCACCTTGTCCAGCGCGACCTCCAGGTACGCCGGGTCCAGCCCGGTCACCGTCACGTCGCCCCGGGTCATCGCCGCCCCGAACGCCCAGGTGCCGGCGACGATCCGGTCCCCCACCGTGGCGTGCCGGACGGGGTGCAGACCCGGCACGCCGGTGATCCGCAGGGTGGACGTGCCCGCGCCGGAGATCCGGGCGCCCATCTGGTTGAGCATCGTGCAGATGTCGACGATCTCCGGCTCCCGGGCCGCGTTGTCGATCATCGTGACGCCCTGGGCCAGCACCGCCGCCATCACCAGGTTCTCGGTCGCGCCGACGCTGGGAAAATCCAGCACGATCTCCGCGCCACGCAGCCCGTGCGGAGCGGAGGCGATGACGAAGCCGTGCTCACCGGAGATCTCCGCGCCCATCCGGGTCAGCCCGGAGATGTGCATGTCCAGCCCTCGTGACCCGATGGCATCACCGCCGGGATGGGCCACCCGCACGTACCCCCGGCGGGCCAGCAGCGGGCCGAGCACACAGATCGAGGCGCGCAACCGGCGAACCAGGTCGTAGTCGGCCTCCGCCCCGGGCTGCTCGGGCACGTCGATGGTCACCGAACGGGACCGGGCCACGCCGCCGCGGGCGACCATCGGGTCGACCGGGTCGTCCGCGTCGAACCGGACGTCGCAGCCCAGCCGACGCAGCACCTCGCCCATGATCGCGATGTCGGTGATCCGGGGAACGTTCGTGATCACGCTGCGGCCCGGGGCGAGCAGCGCGGCGGCCATCAACTTCAGGGCCGAGTTCTTGGCGCCGACCACGTGCACGGTGCCGGCCAGCCGGACGTCACCGTGGACCCGAATGACGTCGACATCGTTGACCGCCGGGTCGCCCGCGTCGCCGGGGCCCACCACCACCGGCCAACTGGGGGCGCTGCCCGGCCGCGCCGGGATGGTCAGGTCGGGAATCCGTAGGCTGTGCGTCATGGCCGTCCACCTCACGCGCATCTACACCAAGGCCGGCGACGCCGGCATGACCAGGCTGAGCAACAACGAGCAGGTGCCGAAGACCGATCCACGGATCGCCGCGTACGCGGACGTCGACGAGTGCAACGCGGCGATCGGCGTCGCGCTCGCCCTGGGCGGGCTCGACCAGGAACTGCGGGACGTGCTGGGGTCGGTGCAGAACGACCTGTTCGACGTCGGCGCCGACCTGTCCACCCCGGTCGAACCGGAGCCGAAGTACCCGCCGCTGCGGGTGACCGAGGAGTACGTCGAGCGCCTGGAAGGCTGGTGCGACGAGTACAACGCACGCCTGAGCAAGCTCGACTCCTTCATCCTCCCCGGCGGCACCGCGGGCGCGGCGCTGCTGCACGTGGCGCGGACCACCGCCCGGCGCGCCGAACGGGCAGCGTGGGCGCTGGTCAGCCACGATCCGGAACGAACCAGCACGCTCCCGGCAAAGTATCTCAACCGGCTCTCCGATCTGCTCTTTATCCTGTCAAGAACGGCAAATCCGGCGGGAGACGTGCTATGGGTGCCGGGCGGCAAGCGCTAGAACGTCGGCGCACCGCACCACGTCGAGGTATGGGTTCCCAATCTGCCCGCCACCACGCGTAGCCAGGGCCCAACTCCCGCCCCCATGATCCACTCGGGATCATGAATACGCGGCATCCGGCCCAGCGGAACACCCCGACTTCAAGAGAGTCGAGTCGAAAACCGCGCCAGACCGACGCACAGCGGCAACATGGGGTTTCCGGGGGAGCCCGCCCGGCGCAGGGATCAAGCCTGACCGCCCGGAGCCGGGTGGGCTCCCCCGGAAACCCCGAGCGCAACCACAAGCGAGCCAGGCGGGGCCCCCAAGAACCCAGGAGCAACCACAGACGACCCGATCAGGCAGCCGGCCAGTCCTGGGAGGCCATACGCGGCGAGACCGCCCCCGGAGGGGCGGCCTCGAGCCAGGACAGGAAACCGGTAACGGTCGACCGCGCCATGGCGATCTCCACCGGTGCGTGGTGACTGGTACAGCGGAGGATCACCCAGTCGGCCGGCATGGAGAGCCGTTCCTGACCCTCCGGGAGTCGTCGGCGCTCGACCGCCAAATCTTTGCGGGAGAGAACCCGCTTGGGTCGGATCGCGAAGCTGAACATCCTGTACCACCGCAGTTCGTCACCGGCGAACCGGCCGAAGCCGGGCGACCAGCCACGGCCGTCGAGCATGGTGGTGACGCGGACGCTGAGCCGGATGATGCCACCGCTGCGGGTGACCAGGGCTCGCCGGACGAAGAGGGTGAGCAGCGCGCCGACGATGACGACAACGCCGATCCCGATTCCTTCGACGATGTCCATCCCCGGTGTGACTCAGCGGCTCTGCGCGGAGACCGGGGTTGCGCTCTCGGCCAGCACGATGACGCCGTCGGCGCTCACCGAGAGGAAGCCGCCGGCCACCTCGTAGGAGACCTGCTCACCGCCGGCGAGCTTGATGCGGACCTGACCGGGCTCCGCGAGCTGGCCGAGCAGCGGCGCGTGCCCCGGCAGGACACCGAGCTCGCCTTCGGTCGTCCGGGCGACGAGCATCTCTGCGTCACCGGACCAGACCTTCTCCTCGACGGCGACGAGCTCGACGTGAAGCTGCTTTGCCACGCTGTCTCCTTGCTGCGGCGACGGATTGCCGAAAGTCTAGCCTGACGCACAGGCGCTCCCAACGCGGGTGGCGAGAACCGCGTCACGACTACTTGGTCTTGTTGACGAAGTCCGGATGCTCCAGCAGGAACGGATCGAGCTGCTCGCTGTGCAGGGCGGTGAAGAAGTCCGCAACGGCCGGCTGGAACTGCTCGCCGAGATAGACACCCCTGTTGTTCGTGAGTTCACCACCGGCGAGCTTGATCATTTGGATGGTGTTGGGGCGGATGTCCTTCAGGGCGAGCCCGAAGTCGACAACGCTGCTGCCCCGACCGTTGAAGATCAGCGACTGGCCGGCGGCGCGGAGCACCTTGTCCAACTTGATCGGGTTGGCCACCACGTCGGCGCTGAACGCCTGGCCGACCATGGCCTTGACGAACTGCTGCTGGTGGCGCTGCCGGCCGTAGTCGGAGTCCGGGACGCCGTTCTTCGGATAACGCTGCCGGACGTAGTCCAGGGCCTGCCACCCGCTGAGGTGTTGGTTGCCCTTCTTGTAGATCGCCTGCGGGCCGACGTAGCCCTCGCCGTACGTCTTGCCCGGCCGCGGCTTACCGTCGGGCTGCTTGTGCTCGGACTTGACCTCGCGCTCGATGTACATGTCGACGCCGCCCATGGCATCGACGATCTTCTGGAAGCCGGTGAAGTTGATGATGGCGCCGGCGTCGAACCGTTTGATGCCTGTCACGTTCTGCACCGTGGTGGCCAGCAGTTCGAAGCCGCGCGCCGCGTCGGGGTTCGCTCCCGGCACCTTGCTGCCGAACGACATGGCGGCGTTGATCTTCGTGGTCTCGCCAGGGAAGTTGGCCTTCTTGAACGCCGGGATGGGCACGTAGAGGTCGCGCGGCAGCGAGAACAGGTAGGCCCGGTCCATCGAGGCCGGCACGTGCAACACCATGATCGAGTCGGCCAACGGCGCGGCCGTGGGCGTACGCGGGTCGATGCCGACGAGCAGGATGTTGAGTGGGCCCTTGATGTCGCTCTTCTTCGGCTGGGCGCCGGCCGCCTGGTCGCCGAACAGGTCAGCCTTGCCGACGGCGCCCTCGTAGCGGGCCATCAGGACCTCCGCGCCGACCAGCACCGCACCGCTGAGCACGACCAGCACGGTGCCGAACACCGTGCAGATCCTGGCCCAGCGCGGGACGCCCCGCCAGACGGACGACTTGCGGCCACGCTTGCCGGCCTTACCCACGAGCAGCTCCGTTCGTTACGCCCACACGAGGGAAGACGGGCGCACGTCGTCGAAAGGTTGCAAAGATCAACGCTCGTCGGGTGAGCGTGCGGATCGACCGTATCTCGGGTGGCGCGCAACGAACGACCCCGAGTAACGGACCGCGACGATGGTAAGACGCGAAGGTGAACAAAAGACTGCCCCGGCATTGCCGGGGCAGTCTTTTTGTTACGGGTCGAATCGGGGCTGATCAGCCCTTCATCAGCTCCTCAGCCTTGCGCTCCAGGTCCTCAAGACCGCCGCACATGAAGAACGCCTGCTCGGGGAAGTGATCGTACTCACCCTCGCTGATCTTCCGGAACGCCTCGATGGTCTCCTTGATCGGGACCGTCGAGCCCGGTACGCCGGTGAACTGCTCCGCCGCGTAGGTGTTCTGCGAGAGGAAGCGCTCGATCCGCCGGGCCCGCGCCACGGTGATCTTGTCTTCCTCGGAGAGCTCCTCGATACCGAGGATGGCGATGATGTCCTGCAGGTCGCGGTAGCGCTGCAGGATCCGCTTCACCTCGGTGGCGACCTGGAAGTGCTCCTGACCGACGAACTCCGGGGCGAGGATCCGGGACGAGGACGCCAGCGGGTCGACCGCCGGGTAGATGCCCTTGTCGGAGATCGACCGCTCCAGGTTGGTGGTCGCGTCCAGGTGGGCGAACGTGGTGGCCGGGGCGGGGTCGGTGTAGTCGTCCGCCGGCACGTAGATCGCCTGCATGGAGGTGATGGCCTGGCCCCGGACCGAGGTGATCCGCTCCTGGAGCTCGCCCATCTCGTCGGCCAGGGTCGGCTGGTAACCCACGGCGCTCGGCATCCGGCCGAGCAGGGTGGACACCTCGGAACCGGCCTGCGTGAAGCGGAAGATGTTGTCGATGAAGAGCAGCACCTCCTGCTTCTTCACGTCGCGGAAGTACTCCGCCATGGTCAGCGCGGAGAGCGCCACCCGCAGCCGGGTGCCCGGCGGCTCGTCCATCTGGCCGTAGACAAGTGCGGTCTTGTCGATGACGCCGGACTCGGTCATCTCGGCGATGAGGTCGTTGCCCTCACGGGTGCGCTCACCCACGCCGGCGAACACCGAGGTACCACCGAAGTTGCGGGCAACCCGGGTGATCATCTCCTGGATGAGCACCGTCTTGCCCACGCCCGCGCCGCCGAACAGGCCGATCTTGCCGCCCTTGACGTACGGGGCGAGCAGGTCGATGACCTTGATGCCGGTCTCCAGCATCTCGGTCTTCGGCTCCAGGTCCGCGAAGGCCGGGGCCTTGCGGTGGATGCCCCACCGGTCGTCGGCCTCGAACGTCTCGCCCTCTTTGAGGTTGAGCACCTCGCCGATCGCGTTGAACACGTGGCCCTTGACCGCGTCGCCCACCGGCACCGTGATCGGCTCACCGCGGTCGCGCACCTCGGCGCCACGGACCAGACCGTCGGTCGGCTGCATCGAGATGGCACGGACCAGGTTGTCACCCAGGTGCTGGGCGACCTCCAGGGTCAGCGTCTTCTCACCGCCGGACAGGTTCACCGTGACGTTGAGGGCGTTGAACAGGGGCGGCATGGCGTCGCGCGGGAATTCGGCGTCGACGACCGGGCCGATGACCCGGACCACGCGACCCGTGGCCGTCTTGGTCTCTACTGGTGCAGTCATCACACTTCACTTCCCGACGCGGCCAGCGCGTTGGCGCCGCCGACGATCTCGCTGATCTCCTGGGTGATCCCGGCCTGGCGAGCCGAGTTCATCTCGCGCGTGTACTTCTCGATCATCTCTTCGGCGTTGTCGGTGGCGCTCTTCATCGCCCGCCGCCGTGCCGCCGACTCACTCGCCGCCGACTCGATCAACGCCGCGTAGATCCGCGTGTTGATGTACCTCGGCAGGAGCGCGTCGAGCAGCGCCTCCGCCTCCGGCTCGAACTCGTACGCCGGCAGCAGCCCCTCGGAGGGCGGCCGGTCCTCCACCTGCATCGGACCAATGATCTTGGTAACCGGGTTCTGCGTCATGAGCGAGTGGAACTCGGTGTAGACGATGTGCAACTCGTCGACGCCGAGCACCCCGTCCGCCCCGGCACTGCCGTCGGCGTCGTCCGCACCGGCCGTGAACGCCTTGATCAGCGTCTCACCGACGGTACGGGCGTCCTCGAACGACGGCTGCTCACTGAAGCCGGTCCAGTTCGCCTCGATCGGCCGGTTGCGGAACCGGTAGAACCCGACGCCCTTACGCCCGATCACGTAGAGCACCGGCTCCTTGCCGTCCGCCTTGAGCCGCGCGATCAGCGACTCCGCCATCCTGATCGCGTTGGAGCTGTAGCCGCCGGCCAGACCACGGTCACTGGTGACCAGCAGGACGCCCGCCCGCCGCACCCGCTCGCGCGGGGTGAGCAGCGGGTGGTCGATCCGAGCGTTGGACGCCAGCGCCGTGAGCACACCGGTGATGGCCTGGGCGTACGGCAGGGACGCCTGCACCCGGGCCTGAGCCTTGGCGATCCGGCTCGTCGCCACGAGCTCCATCGCCTTGGTGATCTTCTTCATCGACTTCGCCGAGCGGATCCGTTGACGAAGAACGCGTACCTGGGCGGCCATCAGATCAGCTCTCGGCCGGGCGGTCGGTCGCGCTGTCGCGGAAGCGGGTCACCGTCTCGCGGTTCTCGTCGCCCTCAAGCGGTGCGGCCGGCGCGTCGTTGACCGTGCGCTCGTCGTCCTTGTTGAGGAAGACCTGCTTGAACTCGGCGATCGCCGCGTCCAGCGAGCCGACGATGTCGTCGCCCCACTGGTTGTCGGCGATCCCGGCCAGCACACCCTGGTGCTTGTGCCGCAGGTACTGGAGGAACTCCGCCTCGAAGCGACGGACCTCGCCCACCGGGATGTCGTCGAGCTTGCCCTCGACACCGGCCCAGACCGAGACGACCTCCTGCTCGACCGGGAACGGCGAGTAGTTCGGCTGCTTGAGCAGCTCGACGAGGCGTACACCGCGGTCGAGCTGGGCCCGGGAGGCCCGGTCCAGGTCGGAGGCGAAGGCGGCGAACGCCTCCAGCTCGCGGTACTGGGCGAGGTTGAGCCGCAGCGAACCGGCGACCTTGCGCATCGGCTTCACCTGCGCGGCACCACCGACCCGGGAGACCGAGGTGCCGACGTTGATCGCCGGACGGACGCCCTGGTTGAACAGGTCGGTCTCCAGGAAGATCTGGCCGTCGGTGATCGAGATGACGTTGGTCGGGATGAAGGCCGAGATGTCGTTGGCCTTCGTCTCGATGATCGGCAGACCGGTCATCGAGCCGCCACCCAGCTCGTCGGAGAGCTTCGCGCAGCGCTCCAGCAGGCGGGAGTGCAGGTAGAAGACGTCACCCGGGTACGCCTCACGGCCCGGCGGGCGACGCAGCAGCAGCGACACGGCGCGGTACGCCTCGGCCTGCTTGCTCAGGTCGTCGAAGACGATCAGGACGTGCTTGCCGCCGTACATCCAGTGCTGCCCGATGGACGAGCCGGTGTACGGGGCCAGGTACTTGAAGCCGGCCGGGTCGGACGCCGGGGAGGCCACGATGGTCGTGTACTCCATCGCGCCGGCCTCTTCCAGCTGGCCCTTGATCGAGGCGATCGTGGAGGCCTTCTGACCGATGGCGACGTAGATGCAGCGGACCTGCTTCTTCGGGTCGCCGGTGCGCCAGTTGTCCCGCTGGTTGAGGATCGCGTCCAGGGCGACGGTGGTCTTACCGGTCTTACGGTCACCGATGATCAGCTGCCGCTGGCCCCGACCGATCGGGGTCATCGCGTCGATGGCCTTGATGCCGGTCTGCAGCGGCTCGAACACCGACTGGCGGGACATCACGTTCGGAGCCTGCAGCTCCAGCTCGCGGAAGCCCTCGTTGGCGATGTCGCCGAGGCCGTCGATCGGCTTGCCGAGCGCGTCGACCACGCGGCCGAGGAAGGCATCGCCGACCGGAACGGAGAGAACCCGCTCGGTGCGCTTGACGCGCTGCCCCTCCTCCAGCTTGGCGGAGTCACCGAGAACGACGACACCGATCTCCCGGACGTCGAGGTTCAACGCCACGCCGAGCGTGCCGTCCTCGAACTCCAGGAGCTCGTTGGTCATGGTCGAGGGCAGGCCCTCGACGTGGGCGATGCCGTCACCGGTGTCGGCGACGGTGCCGACCTCCTCGCGGGAGACGTCGGACGAGTAGGAAGAGACGTAGCGCTCCAGGGCGCCGCGGATCTCCTCCGTCGAGATGGTCAGCTCGGCCATCCTCTGCTTCCTTAAAATTCAGGGGCCCGGGATACCTAGTACCGACCGGTCCGAATGGCGTCTGTCATTCCGGGCGCTGCGGCGGCGAAGCCACCGCATTGCTGGGCGGCGAAGCCGTTCAGCGCTTCGCGAGCGCGTTGCGGGTCTCGTTGAGGCGGCGCAGGATGGTGCCGTCGTACAGGTCGGAACCGACCCGCACACTCACGCCACCCAGGACGTGCGGGTCGACCGTCTGCTTGACGGAGACCTCTCGACCGTATATCGCGGCGAGGCTCGCACCCAGCCGGCGTTCGTCCTCGTCACTCAACGGGGCCGCGACTGTCACGTACGCCACCTGCCGGTCGCTCCGCTCGGCGGCGAGCTCCACCAGCCGGGTCAACGCGCCGGTGAAGGAGCGCCCCCCGAACCCGCTGAGCGCCACCTCGACGAGGCGGACGGTGACCGGGCGGGCCTTGTCGGCGAGCAGCTCGCGGGCCAGGGTGGCCCGCTGCTCGACCGGGGCGACCGGGTCGGCGAGCGTGTTGCCCAACGCCGACTGACCGGCCACGACCTGACCGAAGCGGAACAGCTCGTCCTCGACCTCGCCCAGCTCTCCGGCGGAGTCGGCGCTGGCCAGCAGCGCCTCCACGCCGAGCCGCTCGGCACCGTCGAGCAGCTCCGACGGTGCCGACCACCGGCCGGCGACGAGCGACACGAGCAGGTCGAGCGCGTCCGCGCCGATCCGCCCGCCCAGCATGTCGCCGAGCAGGGCCCCGCGGTCCTCGCCGGACCGGGACGGCTCGGAGAGCGCCCGGCGCAGCCGCGGCTCACGCCGCAGCAGGGTCGCCACGGAGAGGATGGCGTCGGCGGTGGAGGCCACCGCCGACGGCTCCGCGCCGCGGACGTACGCGTCGAGGCGCTCGGCCGCGACCTTGTACGACTCCCGGCTGGCGGCCTGCATCAGCGGGCCCCCGTGCTCTCGAGGCCGCTCAGGAACCGGTCGACGGTGCCCTTGCGTCGCGCCTCGTCGGCCAGCGACTCGCCAACGATCTTGCTGGCCAGGTCCACCGCGATCGTGCCGACCTCGGCGCGCAGCTCGCGCACGATGGTGGCCCGCTCGGCGGCGAGTGCGTCCTTGCCCGCCTGGATGACCCGGTCGGACTCTTCCCGCGCCTTGGCGAGGATGTCCTGTCGGATCCCCTCGGCGTCGGCCCGCGCGTCGTCACGGATCTTGGCGGCGTCGGTCCGGGCCTCAGCGAGCTGGGCACGGTACTGCTCGAGCAGCTGGTTCGCCTCGGCCTGGGCGGCCTCGGCACGCTTGATGCCGCCCTCGATCGCGTCGACCCGAGCCTGGAACGTCTGCTCCATGCGGGGGAAGACGAACTTCATCAGCACGAAGCAGAGCACGGCGAAGGCAACCGAACCGACGATCAGCTCCTGCCAGAGCGGGATGATCGGGTTGTGGGTCGTCTCACCACCCTCGGCGGCAAGGAAGTACATGGGAAACCTCCCGGTCAGAGGGGCTGGATCAGCCGGCGGTGCCGGACCAGACGAAGCCGAACGCGACACCCAGCAGCGCCAGGGCCTCGATAACGGCGAAGCCGATCCAGACGTACGGCAGGGTCATCCGGGACGACTCCGGCTGGCGGGCGGTCGACTGGATGTAGGCGGCGAAGACCAGGCCGACGCCGATGCCCGGGCCGATAGCCGCGAGGCCGTAGCCGATGGCGGCGGTGCTGCCGGTTACTTCGGCGAGAACGCTAGCGTCCATTGGTGGTTCCTCCTGGTGATCACGCGTGACTGTCACGCGGGACGACAACGGTTGGTGCGAAGTGGATCAGTGCCCGTCGGCGAGCGAGCCCTGCACGTAGCTCGCGGACAGCACCGTGAAGACGTAGGCCTGCAGAACGATCACCAGGAACTCGAGGAAGGTGAGCGCCACGGTCATCACCCAGGACAGCACCGACACCGGCGCCAGCCAGGCGTTCGACTGGATCATCGCGAACCCGCCGAGCGTGAAGACCAGCAGGATCATGTGACCCGCGAACATGTTCGCGAAGAGACGGACGGCCAGAGTGAACGGCCGGAAGAGGAAGGTCGAGGCGAACTCGATCGGAACCAGGATCGGCAGGATGTACCACGGAGCCGGCGGGATCATCGCCGACTTGAAGTACTTGAAGAAGCCGTGCTTGCGGATGCCGATCCAGATGAACATCACGTAACTGATGGCGGTGAGGATCACCGGGAACGCGATGTGCGAGTTCGGAGAGATCTGGAAAACCGGCACGATCGCGAACAGGTTCGTCACCAGGATGAAGCAGAACAGCGTGGTGAAGTACGGAGCGAACCGCACACCCGCGTGCCCGATCATGTCGACCGCGATGTTGTTCCGCACGAAACCGTAGATCGACTCGGCGAGCCACTGCTTCTTGGTCGGCACGAGCTGCGGCTTCCGGTACGTCGCCAGGAAGAAGATGATCAGGACGCCGACCGCGATCCAGACCATCGCCGTGATCTTGGTGAACCAGTAGGAGTCGTGTGCGCCCCAAGGCAGGATGCTGGGCAGGTAGAAGTCTTCCACGCTGGGTGGGAATATCGCCTGGCCCGCTGCCAGAACGTTCGCCTGTCCGAACACCGCGTCCCTTCCTAAGTAGGCGTGCCGAGCCGGCGGACGACCAGGATGATGCCCCCGGTCATGCCGAGCACGACGCCGATGCCGGTGGCGATGCCGCCGGTCTCGAGCCACTGGTCGACCAGCCAGCCAACGAAACCCCACACGAGCATGCCTCCGATGAGGTAGCTGAGCGCGGTCCAACCCTGACCGGCGCCGGACGGAATGTCGTCCGGTTCGCCGGCGGGACGGGGGGTTTGGTCACCAGCCATGACGGGGCGAACGATATCAGCCGGGAAGACGAGGCTGTGCCTCACCCCCCGCACAACCGTCGTTGTGTGGGCACTTCGTGGGCTCCGTCGTCTGTGGGCACGGTACTCCCCTTCCGCCCGTCGCAAAATGACCGGAGGCCGACACGTTGCCGCGCGTCCGACAGGTGGGACGACCGGGTCGTGGCCAGGTCAGTCCCGCGGTCGGCGAGCGTGCACCGTGGTCAGCCACCAGATGTGCACCGCCGTCCACACTGCCACCCCGGCAACGATGCCGAGGCAGAGCGGGATCAATCCGGCCCAACCGGACGAGGCCACCGCCACCATCACCACACCCAGGAGGGTGAACTTCACCGCGTACAGGCCCAGCCCCAGCGGCAGCAGCAACTGTGGGTTGATCTGGTCGGCCCAGGCCAGCACCACTGTCGTGAGGGTGTAGCTGAGCACCGTGACGCCCACGCCAGCCGCCGCGCCGAGCGCGGCCGTCGCGCCGCCGGTCGCCCCGCCCACCACCGCGGCGAGCACCGCCAACGCCGCCGACGCACCCAACAGGACCGGCAGGTGCCGCAGCCGCCACCGCCGATCGGTCTCGGGCGCGACCACCCCGGGCTCAGCCACGGGGGTACGCCGGAAACGCCGCGACCAGCTCGGCCACCTCGGCACCGATCCGGGTCAGCTCGTCGGCACCACCCGGTGCTCCGGGATCGGTGCGCACCGCGCGGGTGATGAGGGTGGCCACCTGCCGCAGCTCCCCCTCCCGCATGCCCTGGGTGGTCACGCTCGGAGTGCCCACCCGCAGGCCGGAGGCCACCATCGGCGGCTGCGGGTCGTACGGGATGGCGTTCTTGTTCAGGGTGATCGACGCGGCGTCGCAGCGTCGCTCGGCCTCCGCGCCGGTCACCCCCACCTCCCGCAGGTCGATCAGGGCGAGGTGGGTGTCCGTGCCACCGGACACCTGGCGCATCCCCTCGTCGGCCAACCCGGCCGCGAGCGCCTGGGCGTTGCTGACCACCTGCCGGGCGTACGTCTGGAACTCGGGCTGGGCGGCCTCGCGTAGCGCGACCGCCTTGGCCGCGACGGCGTGCATCAGCGGGCCACCCTGGGTGAACGGGAAGACCGCCTTGTCGATCCGCTGGGCCAGCGACTCCCGGCAGAGGATCATGCCGCCGCGCGGGCCGCGCAACACCTTGTGGGTGGTGGCGCAGACGACGTCCGCGTACGGCACCGGGGACGGGATCGCCCGGCCGGCGACCAGGCCGATGAAGTGCGCGGCGTCCACCATCAGGTACGCCCCCACCTCGTCGGCGATCTCCCGGAACCGGGCGAAGTCGATCAGACGGGGGTACGCGGTCGCGCCACAGATGATCAGCTTGGGTCGGTGCGTCCGCGCCAGATCCCGTACCTCGTCGTAGTCGATCAGCTCGGTGTCCGGGCGGACCGGGTAACCGACCGGGCGGAACCACTTGCCGGAGAAGTTCACCCGGCTGCCGTGGGTGAGGTGCCCGCCGTGCGGCAGGTCCATCGCCAGCACGGTGTCCCCCGGCTGCACCAGCGCGGCGTACGCGGCCAGGTTGGCGCTCGCCCCGGAGTGCGGCTGGAGGTTGGCGTGCTCGGCCCCGAAGAGCTCCTTGGCCCGGGCGATGCCGATCTCCTCGGCCCGGTCCACCTCGGCGCAGCCGCCGTAGTAGCGCCGGCCCGGATAGCCCTCGGCGTACTTGTTGGTGAGCGTCGAACCGAGCGCGGCCAGCACCGCCGGCGAGGTCAGGTTTTCGCTGGCGATGAGCTGCAGGCCACCCCGCAACCGGTCCAGCTCGCCGAGGACCACCCCGGCGATCTCCGGGTCGGTGGCCCTGAGCTGGGCGAAATCCGGCCCCCAGAAGGTGCTCGTCTCGGTCTCCACAGCGAACGAGTCTAGGGGGCCGCACACTGGGACCTGTGAGATGCCTGGTCACCGGAGCCACCGGATACATCGGCGGGCGGCTGACGCCGCTGCTGCTCGCCGAGGGTCACACCGTGCGGTGCCTGGCCCGCAAGGCGGTCCGGCTGCGCGATGTGCCCTGGGCCTCGGCGGCCGAGATCGTCGAGGGGGACCTGAGCCGGCCGGACACGTTGCCCGCCGCCTTCGCCGACGTGGACGTCGCGTACTTCCTGGTGCACTCACTCGGCCGGCCCGACTTCGAGGCGGCCGACCGGGCGGCGGCGACGAACTTCGCGGCGGCGGCCCGCGCGGCGGGCGTACGCCGAATCGTCTACCTGGGCGGGCCGCAGCCGGCGTCCGACGCGGAGGTCCCCTCCCCGCACCTGCGGTCCCGCGCCGAGGTGGGCCGGATCCTGCTGGCCAGCGGTGTGCCCACGGCGGTGCTCCGGGCCGCGGTGATCATCGGCTCCGGCTCGGCGTCGTTCGAGATGCTGCGGTACCTCACCGAGCGGCTGCCCGCCATGGTCACCCCCCGCTGGGTGCGCAACCGGATCCAACCCATCGCGGTCCGCGACGTGCTGCGCTACCTGGCCGGCTGCGTCGACCTGCCGCCGGACGTCAGCCGGGGCTTCGACATCGCCGGACCCGACGTGCTGACCTTCCGCGAGATGATGCAGCGCTACGCCCGGGTGGCCGGGCTGCGCCGGCGGATCATCGTGCCGGTCCGCCCGCTCACCCCGTCGCTCTCCTCGCACTGGGTCGGCCTGATCACCCCGGTGCCGAACGCGATCGCCCGCCCCCTGGTGGAGAGCCTGATCCACGAGGCGGTCGCCCACGAACACGACATCGCCCGGTACGTTCCCGACCCGTCCGGCGGGCTGACCGGCTTCGACAACGCGGTGGCGCTGGCGCTCGCCAAGGTCCGGGACGCCCAGGTGGAGACCCGCTGGTCGACCGCGAGCGGCCCGGACGCGCCCGCCGAGCCACTGCCCAGTGACCCGGGCTGGTCCGGCGGCACCGCCTACACCGACGTCCGGGAGAGAACCGTGGACGCGCCGGCCGTGGCGCTCTGGCGGGTCATCGAGGGGGTCGGCGGCGAACACGGCTGGTACTCGTTCCCACTCGCCTGGTCGGTGCGCGGCTGGCTGGACCGGCTGGTCGGCGGGGTCGGGCTGCGTCGCGGCCGACGGGACCCGCACCGCCTCCAGGTCGGCGAGGCGCTGGACTTCTGGCGGGTCGAGGAGATCGTCCCCGGCGAGCTGCTGCGCCTGCGCGCCGAGATGCGGCTGCCCGGCCGGGCCTGGTTGGAGATGCGGGTGCTGCCGGCCGAGGGTGGCCGCAGCCGCTACCAGCAACGCGCGGTCTTCCTGCCCCGCGGCCTGGCCGGCCACGCCTACTGGGGCTCGGTGGCGCCCTTCCACGCGCTGGTCTTCGGCGGAATGGCCCGCAACATAGCCCGCAACGCCGAACAAACTCCCTGATCGGCAGTCGGGTCGGGTTGGTCCCTGTCGCGCGGCGAAGGGGCACGGCAGACCACCCCACCCCCGACCCCTTTGCTCTGCACCCCGATATGCACCGATCACGGAACGTAGCCGTCGCATCCGCGGGTGCAGAGCAAAGGGAACGGTGGAGGGTGGTCCCTGTCGCCTCTTAGGTACGGTTCGCTGTCGAGTCAGTTGCCGGTGCGGGCTTCGGTCAGCTGGTAGGCCGTGCGCTCGCTGGGCGGGACGAAGTCGCGAATCGGCTGGTCGCGCAGGGCGGTGGCGAGCACCTCGCCGACCGCGTCCACCATCCGGGCCTGTACGGCCTGACCGACCGCGTCCCGGGGATCGTCCGGGTTCGCCGCCATCGAGGCGACCGCGAGTTGCGGTGTGAACGCCACGACTGTCTCCGTCTCGTACCGTTCCGAGCTGCCGGTCTTGCCCGCCACCGGACGGCCGAGCCGTGCGCGCAGGCCGGGCGCGGTAGCACCGTCGCAACGCCCGTACATCGACTGGTCGCCGACCGGGCAGCGGGCCGCGTCGGTGGCCGCCCGCGCCACGTCGGCGTCGAGCACCTGTCGGCAGTCCGGCTTGGCGGCGTCGACCGGTCGGCCGCCCGAGTCGGTGATCGACACCACTGGCAGCGGCGCGCACCGGATCCCCTCGGCCGCCACCGTGGCGTACGCGGTGGCCAGGTCCAGCGGCGTGGTCGCGGCAACGCCCAGGGTGAACGGACCCCAGTCCTTCGCGCCGTAGCGGGCCAGTCGGGCGTCGGCGTCGGCCCGGAGCACGATGCCGAGTCGCTCGGCCATCTCCACCACCCGGTCGGCGCCGACCTTCTCGGTGAGCCAGGCGAAGTACGTGTTCACCGACCGGCCGAACGCGCTCCACATGGTGCGGGGGCCGTCCATCGCCGACGGGCTGGCGTTCGCCGGGCACCAGTGGCCGTCACAGCTCGCCTCCCCGGTCACCGGGAAGCGGGTGAGCAACTGGGTGGGGGCCACGAAGTCGGTCGACAGCGGCAGGCCCGCCTCCAGCGCGGCCAGCATGGTGAAGAGCTTGAACGTCGAACCGCCCTGGTACCCCTCGATCGCACCGCCACCGGCGATCAACTGGTTGACGGTGTTGGGGCGGTTCTTCTGCCCGACCGGGTTGTCCCGCACGCCGTAGGCGCGGTTCACCGACATCGCCAGCACCCGTCCGGTGCCCGGCTGCACCACCGCGGTCGGCACCGTCTCGGCATCGGTCGGCTGATAGATCTTGAGCACCTGCTCGGTGGTGGCCCGCTGCACCCCGGGGTCCAGCGACGACACGATGGAGAAGCCGCCCCGGCGTAGCGCCCGCTGCCGCTCGTCGGCCGTCGCCCCGAACGCGGACTGGCTACTCCACCAGCGGGTGAACCAATCGCAGAAGAACCCCCAGTCGTTGTGCGTCTCGGGCACCGCCGTGCAGTCGTTCGGGGTCTCGCTGGGCCGTAGTTGCAGTGGCTCGGCCCGCGCCGCCGTCGCCGCGTCCGCCGGCACCTGCCCCGACTCCACCAGCCGCTCCAACACGTACGACCGCCGCGCCAGCGCGCTGTCGGCGTCACCGTTGATCGGGTCGTCGCTGTCCGGCGAGCGGACCAGACCGGCCAGCAGTGCCGCCTGGGCCAGGGTCAGCTCGGCCGGAGAGCGGGAGAAGTAGCGCTTGCTGGCCGCCGCGATGCCGTACGCCCCGGCGCCGAAGTAGGCGATGTTGAGGTAGCGGGTGAGGATCTCCTCCTTGTCGAGTTCGCGCTCCAACGCGAGCGCGTACCGCATCTCCTGGAGTTTGCGGGCGGTGGTGACCTCGGTGGCCGCCACGCGCTGCGCCTCGGTCAGCCGGGGGTCGCTGCTGAGCACGTTGCGGACGTACTGCATGGTCAGCGTGGAGGCGCCCTGCCGGGTCTGGCCGTCGCGCCGGTTGACGGTGAACGCGCGTACCACGCCCCGCAGGTCCACACCGCTGTGCCGGTAGAACCGGACGTCCTCGGCGGCCACGATCGCCTGGCGCATCACCGGGGCCACCTCGTGCAGCGGCACGTCCACCCGGTCCTCCTGGTAGAAGGAGGTGATCAGGGTGGTGCCGTCGTTGGCGTAGAGGTTGGAGCGCTGGGCGGTGGGCGGCGTGCGGAGCGTGTTCGGCAGCTCCGAGTACGGCGTGGACAGGGCACTGAAGCCGATCCCGAACACCAGCGCCGCCGGCAGGGCGGCCGCGGCCAGCACCAACCCGGCGAGTACGCCGGCGATCACCACGGTCAGCAGTTTGTGGAAATGGGCCCGGATCATCAGCTCTCCCCGCAGGAGCCGGTCACGCTAGGACCCGTTCAGAATGACCCGCAACGCCCCTTTCACCCCAGGTTTTCCCCAAACCCGGAGGAAACTCGCACCGCGCTCAGGGCAGCAGCGCGCCGGCCAGCGGGTGGACCGTCTCCTCGATCTCGTCGGCGACCCGGCTGAAGCACTGGTCACCACGACCCCACGGGTCGTCCAGATCGTCCGTCGGCAGCGTCGAGGTGCCCACCCGGGCATCGTGAGCGGCGGCCACCAGGGCCACACCCCGGGCGTACACGGCATCCGGGGTCGCGTCGCCCGGCGGCAACGCGGCGGCGTCCACCGCGGCCAGTAGCCGGCCGAACTCGCCCAGCACGAACGTGCGGGCCGCCGCGTCCGGTCGCAGCGCCACCACGTACTCCTGCTGGTCGGCAGTGGCGGTCAGGACCAGGTCGGCGGCGTCGATGTGGTCCGAGCGCAGCTTGCGCGCGGCGAACCCCTCCACGTCCCCACCACGGCCGGTGACCTGCCGGGCCGCCGGCGGGTTCATCTCCTCACCCGCGTGCCAACCACCCGTGCCGGCGCTGTGGCTGTGCACCAGCCCGTCGGCCTGGGTCGGGTCCTGCGCACGCCGGGTCAACCGCTCCCGCACCGCGAGGGCGAGCAGCCGCTCCGCCATCGGGGAGCGGCAGATGTTGCCCATGCAGACGTGCAGGACCGTGAACGGGGGCACTCAGACCCCCCGGACGTCGACGAGGTCCGGCACGACGTCGCGCAGCTTCTCCAGCGGGATCGCACCGGCCCGCAGCAGTTGCGGCACCTCACCGGTCAGGTCCACGATCGTGCTGGGCACCGGGTCCGGGCACGGACCGGCCTCCAGGTAGGCCCGCACCGAGTAGCTGAGCTGGTCCCGTGCCTCCTCGGCGGTCACCGCGGCGGGCTGACCGGTCTTGTTGGCCGACGAGACCGCCATCGGGCCGGTCTCGCGCAGCACTTCGAGGGCCACCGGGTGCAGCGGCATCCGCACCGCCACCGTGCCCGTCTTGTCGCCCAGGTCCCACTGCAGGCTCGGCGAGTGCTCGACCACGATCGTCAGCGCACCCGGCCAGAACGCCTCCACCAGGTCCCGTGCGGCGGTGGGCAGCGAGAAGACCAACCCGTCCAGGGTGTGCCGCGAGCCGATCAGCACCGGCGGCGGCATCTGCCGATCCCGGCCCTTGGCATCCAGCAGGGCCTTGACCGCGTACGGGGTGAACGCGTCCGCGCCGATCCCATAGACGGTGTCGGTGGGGAGGACGACAAGCTCGCCGTTCTTGACCGCCTCGATCGCCGCGGCGATGCCGCGGTCCCGATCGGCGGGCGACCGACAGTCGTAGAGCATCACGAGGAGTCAGTCTGCCACGCCGCCCCGGCCGGGGCGTGCTGGCCGTCCGCCCGTCGGGACGCGGTGGCGTAACGGGGCCGTCCGGTGAGGTCCAGATGTTCCGTGACGGCGGTGAATCCGCCGTCCTCGGCCAGCAGGCCGGGGACCGCCGCGCCGTGGGTGTCGTCGTGCTCGACCCCGAAGACGCCGCCCGCGCGCAGCAGCACCGCCGCCCGGCCGACGACCGGACGGATCACCGTCAGGCCGTCCGCGCCGCCGAAGACCGCCTCGGCGGGGTCGTGCCCGGCCACCTCCGGCGGGACCACCACGTCGTCGGGCACGTACGGCGGGTTGCAGAGCAGCACGTCCACCGAGCCCACCAGAGCCGCCAGCAGGTCCGGCGCGGTCACGTCGGCCTCGACCACCTCGATCGGCCGGTCCCCCGCCCCGGCCCGCTCCGCCGCGTTGCGCCGCAGCCAGGCCAGCGCCTGCGGGGACCGCTCCACCGCGATCACCCGCGCACCCGCCACCTCCTGCGCCACCGCCAGCGCGATCGCGCCCGAGCCGCTACACAGGTCGACCACCACCGGGTCGACCCGCCCCCGGGCCTGCTCGATGCCCCAGCCGGCCAACAACTCGGTCTCCGGCCGGGGCACGAAGACACCCGGGCCGACCGACAGTTCGAGGTGCCGGAACCCGGCCCGGCCGGTCAGGTGCTGCAACGGCTCGCGCGCGGCACGCCGACGCGTCAGGCCGTCGAGCCGCGCCACCTGCTCGCCGCTGAGGTCGTCGGCGAGCGCCAGCCGACCGCGGGGCACCCCCAGCACGTACGCCGCCAGCACCTCGGCCTCCACCCGGGCCGAGCCGACCCCGGCGGCGGCGAGCGCGCGGGCCGCTCGGGCCACCGCGGCCGACGGGCGGACGGGACCTGTCCCTTCGGGGGGGTGTTGCGGCAGAGTGGTCACGCGATAATCATGATGCGTCGCGGGCGGCGCGACCAACGGGTGCGCGGACGGCGCACACGACAGGAGGTTGGCGGGTGGGCTGGCTCGACCGGGTCGATGACCAGGTTGATGCCCTCACGCGCGCCCGGGCGTTGCAGGAGGCCAGCCGCTCCGCGGAGTCGTACGTGCTGCTGGAGCGTGTGATCCGCACCACGACCGACCCGGCGGCACGGGCGGACGCGATGGTGCAGCGCCTCTCCGCACTGATCAATCTCGGTCGCACGGCGGAGTTCACCCGGGCCATCGAGGAGGCGTCGGCGGCCGTCCGTGATCTCGCCGAACCGTACCTGCACGGGCACCTCAACGCACTCGCCGCCCTCGCCGCCCACCACCAGGGCGCACTGGACCGCTGCGTCACGCACCTCGTCCGAGCCGCCCGGGCGCTGGGCGCCGTCGAGGACCCGGACCGGGACACCGCCTGGGGCTGGCACGACCTGGCGATGGCGTACAGCTACCTCAGCTTCCACGGGTACGCCCTGGGGGCCATCGAGCGGGCCCGGCAGCTGGGGCTCACCGCCGGGATCCCCGAGGAGACGTTCGCCGCGCCCGGCATCCGGCTGCGCAACGCCGTGGCACTGGACCACAACGGCGACAGCGACGGCTGCCTGCGGGTGCTCCGGGACGTGGCCGCCGACCTGGCCCGCTTCGTCCGCTCCGGGCGGGCCGGCCGGCTACGCCCGAGCAGCCTCGCCGCGTACGGCTACGCGGCGGCCCGGCAGGCCGCGCTCGGCGACCAACTGGAGACCGACCGGAAGACCGAACCGGCCCGCCTGATCAGCCACGGTGGGGACAGCGCCCGCGCCCGCGACATGCGTCAGCTCGGGCAGGTGTGCCTCGCCGTCGCCGACGGGCGGCCGATCGAGGCGGTCACCCGACTGGACACCATCCACGTGTCCAACGAGACGCTCGGGGCGGCCGAGCCGGCCCGCCTGCGCAGCATCGCACTGGCCTGTGCCGGTGACCATCCGGCGGCGCACCGGGCCGACCGGCTGGCGTTCCGGCTCGCCGCCCAACGCAACGATCGGCTGCGTGACGTCTACATCGACGGCATCGCCGCCCGGATCGACCACGAGGAGATGCGCCGCGAGGCGGCACGATTCGAGGGCGAGGCGTTGACCGACCCGCTCACCGGGCTACCCAACCGGCGCCGGCTGGAGCGCTACATCACCGCCGTGGTCAGGCGGGGCGAGCGGGTGGTGATCGGCGTCTGTGATCTGGACGGCTTCAAGGCGGTCAACACCCGCCACGGGCACCACTCCGGTGACCTGGTGCTCCAACGCATCTCCGGGGTGATCAACCGGGTGATGCGCCGGGGTGACTTCGTGGCCCGCTACGGCGGGGACGAGTTCGTGGTGGTGCTGCCGGACACCGGCATGACCGAGGCCGCCGAGGTGGCCCGCCGGATCGAGGCCGCCGTCCGACTCGAAGACTGGGAGTCGCTGGTGCCGGGGACCCCGGTGGGAGTGAGCATCGGCTTCGCGGAGGTCTCCGGCGGCGGGCTGCGGGACGCGCTCAGCGTCGCCTTCGAGCAGGCCGACCGGGAGATGCTCCGCGCCAAGTCCCGCCCCCGCGCGAGCTGATCGCCCGCGCGCCCGCGCGAGCTGGCGTCGATCAAGGAGTTGTGGTGCCTCACGAAGGCCGTGCGGCGGGACAATCCGCCCACCACAACTCCAAGATCGACGAGGGGTGGCGCCGGGTCGGGGGTCGCGGTTAGCGGCGGGTCAGCTCGGTGTCGCCGGCCAGCCGGGCCGCGCGGTCGGCCTCGGCGAGCGCGTCCAGCACCCCGTCCAGGTCACCGGCGAGCGCCAGATCCAGGTTGTACGCCGTGTAGCCGATCCGGTGGTCGCTGATCCGGTTCTGCGGGAAGTTGTAGGTGCGGATCCGCTCCGAGCGGTCCACGGTGCGCACCTGCGCCTTCCGGGCGTCCGAGGCGGCGGCGTCGGCCTGCTCCTGCGCGGCGGCGAGCAGCCGGGCCCGCAGGATCCGCATCGCCTGCTCCCGGTTCTGCAACTGGGACTTCTCGTTCTGGCAGGAGACGACGATGCCGGTCGGCAGGTGGGTGATCCGCACCGCCGAGTCCGTGGTGTTCACCGACTGGCCACCCGGGCCGGACGACCGGAACACGTCGATCCGCAGGTCGTTGGCGTCGATGGTGACGTCGACGTCCTCGGCCTCGGGCAGCACCAGCACCCCGGCGGCGCTGGTGTGGATGCGGCCCTGCGACTCGGTGACCGGGACCCGCTGCACCCGGTGCACGCCGCCCTCCCACTTGAGTCGCGACCAGACGCCGTTGCCACCCTCCGGCACACCCTTGGTCTTGATCGACAGCGAGACGTCCTTGACCCCGCCGAGGTCGGAGTCCTGTGCGTCGATCACCTCGGTGATCCAGCCGTGCCGCTCGGCGTACCGGGTGTACATCCGCAGCAGGTCGGCGGCGAAGAGCGCCGACTCCTCACCACCCTCACCGGCCTTGATCTCGACGATCACGTCCTTGGCGTCGTGCGGGTCACGCGGGATGAGCAGCTCGGCGAGGCGCTCCTCCAGCATCGGCAGGGACGCCGCGATCGCCTCGGTCTCGGCCGCGAAGGACGGGTCCTCGGCGGCCAACTCGCGGGCCGCGGCCAGGTCGGCGCGGGCCTGTTCCAACTCATCGGCGGCCTTGTGCAGCGGCACCAGCTCCGCGTAGCGGCGACCCACCCTGCGCGCGGTGGCCTGGTCGGCGTGGATGGCCGGATCGGCCAACCGCTTCTCCAGCTCCGCGTACTCGTCGAGGAGGCCGGCCAGACGCTCGCTGCTCATGCTGCGGATGCTCCTTCGACGGTGCGACGCCGGCCGGGTCGGGCCGAAGGCCGACCGCCGGATGCGTAACAGGGCACAACGCGGACGGCGCCCGCGCCCGGTGGGAAACCGGACGCGGGCGCCGAACGAGGAGTTACTTGGCCTTCTTGGCCTGAACCTTGGCGTACTTCTGCTGGAACTTCGCGACCCGGCCGGCGGTGTCGAGAACGCGCTGCTTACCGGTGTAGAACGGGTGGCAGGCGCTGCAGGTCTCGGCGTGGATCGTGCCGCCCTTGGCGGTGCTGCGGGTCGTGAACGTGTTGCCACAGGAGCAGCTGACCTCGGTGGTCACGTACTCCGGGTGGATGTTTGCCTTCATCTCGCCTCGGTCCTCTCGTTGGTGGTCGCCGGGTCGCCGTCAACACTCGTCGCGCCGTACACGACGGGCTCGGGCGTGAACCGGAACCGGTGGCCGATTGACCAGTGTGCCATGGGCCTGAGCCGACCCGGTAATCGGGCCGCACACCTCGTCCGGCATCGTCAACACGTGCTCCCCCCTGCGCATTCCCGCCGCCCGGCAGGGCATTCGCCCACCCGGCGGGCCACCGCCACGTGCCCCACCGGGGGTACGCGCACGAGCGCGCGTCTCGGACGTGCCGGCTCGACCGACACGTCCGAGACGCGAACCGAGCCGGAGGTGCGCCGATGACCCGACTGATCGCCACCCGAGGACTGCCCGCCTCGGGCAAGACGACCTTCGCCCGTACGCTTCAGCCGTCCGTCCTCCGGGTCAACCGGGACGACCTGCGCCGGATGTTGCACGGCGAGCGGCTCTTCACCCAGTGGGCCGAGGCGCAGGTGACAGTCGTCCAGCGGGCCCAGGTCGAGGCCCTGCTGCGGGCCCGGGCGGACGTCTGCGTGGACGACACCAACCTGCGCGGGCGGACGCTGCGGGGCTGGGCCGACCTGGCCGCCCGGCACGGTGCGATCTTCGAGGTGCACGACTTCACCGACGTGCCGCTGGACGAGTGCCTGCGCCGTGACGCCGCGCGTGCGCCCGCCGACCAGGTCGGTGCGGACGCGATCCGCCGGCTGCACGAGCGGTACCTGAGGGGGCGGGCACTGCCGTTGCCGGTGCCGCAGGCCCGCACCGGACGCCCCGCCGCCGTGCACGCGCCGTCGAGTGAGCCACCGGAGATCGTCCTGGTGGACATCGACGGCACCGTCGCGCTGGCCGTCTCCCGCAGCCCGTACGACATGACCCGGGTGGGCGAGGACCAGCCGAACACGGCGGTGATCGCGGCGGTCCGGGCGATGCACGCCGCCGGGTACGGGGTGGTCTTCTGTTCCGGGCGGGACGCCTCCGCCCGCCCGGCCACCGAGGCGTGGCTGGCCCGGCACGTGCGGATCCCGTACCTCGGTCTGCACCTGCGTGCCGTCGGCGACTCCCGGAAGGACTCGATCGTGAAGCGGGAGATCTACGACCGGGAGATCCGGGACCGGTTCCGGGTGGCCGGTGTCTTCGACGACCGGGTCCAGGTGGTCCAGATGTGGCGAGCCCTCGGCCTCACCGTCTTCCAGGTGGCCGACGGCGACTTCTGAGGGCCGCCTCTCGGGGTACGACGAAGGGGCACGGCCGGACGGCCGTGCCCCTTCGTCGTCGGTCACCCGGGACGTGTTACTCCCCCGGCGTCGACTTCGCGATCTGCATCAGGAACTCGATGTTGGTGCGGGACTGCTTGAGCCGGTCCAGCAGGAGGTCCATCGCCGCCTGCGAGTCCAGCGAGTGCAGCACCTTGCGGAGCTTGTGGATGATGGCCAGCTCTTCGGGTGCGAGCAGGACCTCTTCCTTACGCGTACCGGACGGGTTGATGTCGATGGCCGGGAAGGTCCGCTTGTCGGCGATCTTCCGGTCCAGCTTCAGCTCCGCGTTGCCGGTGCCCTTGAACTCCTCGAAGATGACCGTGTCCGCCATGGACCCGGTCTCCACCAGCGCCGTGGCGATGATGGTCAGCGACCCGCCGTTCTCGATGTTGCGGGCCGCGCCGAGGAAGCGCTTCGGCGGGTAGAGCGCCGTGGAGTCGATACCACCCGACATGATCCGACCGCTGGCCGGAGCCGCCAGGTTGTACGACCGGCCCAGCCGGGTCACCGAGTCGAGCAGCACGACCACGTCGTGGCCAAGCTCGACGAGGCGCTTGGCCCGCTCGATGGCCAGCTCGGCCACGGTCGTGTGGTCCTGCGGCGGACGGTCGAACGTGGCCGCGATGACCTCGCCCTTGATCGACCGCTGCATGTCGGTGACCTCTTCGGGCCGCTCGTCCACAAGCACCACCATGAGGTGGCACTCCGGGTTGTTGCGGGTGATCGCGTTCGCGATCGCCTGCAGCACCATCGTCTTACCCGCCTTCGGCGGCGACTGGATGAGTGCCCGCTGACCCTTGCCGATCGGCATGACCAGGTCGATGACCCGGGTGGTCAGGATGTGCGGCTCGGTCTCCAGGCGCAGGCGCTCCTGCGGGTAGAGCGGGGTGAGCTTGTAGAACTCCGGCCGGCGCCGCGCCTCCTCCGGCTCCATCCCGTTGATGGTGTCCAGCCGCATCAGCGGGTTGTACTTGTCGCGCCGCTGGTCGCCGCTGTTGCCGCCCTCGCGGGCCGCCCGCACCGCACCGGTGATCGCGTCACCGCGGCGCAGGCCGTACTTCTTGATCTGGGACATCGAGACGTACACGTCGTTCGGGCCGGCCAGGTAGCCGGTGGTCCGCACGAAGGCGTAGTTGTCGAGCACGTCGATGATGCCGGCCACCGGGACGAGAACGTCGTCCTCGCTGACCTGCGGCTCGCGACCGCCGGTCTCGGCACCGGTCTCGGTGCGCTCGCCGCGCCCGCGGCGACGGTCCCGGAAGCGGCTGCGCCGACCGCGCCGGCCGCCACCCTCCTCGTCGTCGCCGTCGCTGTCCCGCTCGACACGCTGACCACGGTCGTTGCGGTCGTTGCGGTCAGCGCGGTCGTTGCGCTCTGGACGGTCGTTGCGCTCGGCACGCTCGCCCCGGTCGGAACGCTCTGCGCGGTCGTTGCGCTCGCCCCGCTCGGCGCGGTCGCCCCGGTCGTTGCGCTCGCCCCGCTCGGCACGCTCGCCCCGCTCGGCACGCTCGCCCCGGTCGTTGCGCTCGCCCCGCTCGGCACGGTCGCCCCGCTCGGCACGCTCGCCGCGGTCGGCACGCTCGGCGCGCTCCGGACGCTCAGCCCGGTCACGGCGATTCTCGCCGCGGTCGGTCCGCTCGCCGGCGCCAGCCTCTTCGGTACGCGCCTCTTCGGTACGGGCCTCGGTCGGACGAGCCTCGGTCGGACGTGCCTCAGCGGGACGCGTCTCGGTCGGACGGGTCTCCGCTGCCGCGGTCCGGCTCCGCCGGGTGCGAGTGCGGCCTTCGGTCTCGGCGGCCGGCTCGGCGGGCGCCGGCTCGGCGCTACGCCCTTCGGCTGCCGGCCGGTCGGCGGTTTCCCGCACTTCGGCACGCACCCCCTCGCGGGTCGGGGCGGCCGCGGCCGCGACCTCGGCCCGCGGTCGAGGGGTCCCGGCGGCGTTGCCGCCCTGCCGCTCGGAGATCGCGGCGATCAGCTCGCCCTTGCGCATGCGAGCCGTGCCGGAGATGCCGAGCGACGCAGCCAGGCTCTGCAGCTCTGGCAGCAGCATCGCCGACAGACCGGTGCCGCTACGCCGCCGACGGGCGGGAGCGGCGGCGGTGGCATCGCCAGCGACGTTGGAAACATCCGACGTCACGTCGGTGGTGTCGCTCAATGGATTCCTTCCCTCGATAAAGGCCGGGACTGCCCGGAGTCGGAGCTCAGGTGGCCGGGCGGCCTCGGTGCACCCGCCTCGCAAGGACGCGTCGCGGGAGTCTGTGACACAGCAGCCGGTCGGTATCCCGACTCACCAACGTCGGTGAGCAGGTCTCGCCGTCTGCGGCGACCTGTGGAATCTGCGGTGCGGCGTGGGCCTTTGGCAGGGGTGTGACGGGCTGACCGCCGAGAGCTTCGGGGGTGCGCCGCCTCGCAGGAGATCGCGTGCTTCGCGGCTGTGCTAGGTCTAGAGCGTAATCAACTCTTCCGACCTGCGGCAACAGGGTCCCGCTCGGCGTGTCCCAGTCTACCCCGAGCAACCCGCGCACCGCTGACGTCTATCGGTAACTGCCAAATCTGCCAGTCTGTTCCCACCGGGAAGCCCGCCGGCGGCTCGCTGAACGCCAGCACGGTCGGCCCGGCACCACTGACCACAGCCGCCACATCCGCCGCTCGCAACGCTCTGACCAGGGCCGATGTGCCTGGCATCCCGGGTGCGCGGTAGTCCTGGTGGAGCCGGTCGACGGTCGCCGGCAGCAGCAGGGTCGGGTCGGCGGTGAGCGCGTGCACCAGCAGCGCCGCCCGCCCCGCGGTCAACGCGGCGTCCTGATGCGGCACGGTGGCCGGCAACGCGGCCCGCGCGGCCGCGGTCAGCCCGCGCTCCGCCGGGACGAAAACGGTGGGCCGGACCCCGTCCGCGACCGGCAGGGAGACCGCCCGCGCGCCCCCCGGCTCGGACCAGGCCACCGTGAAGCCGCCGAGCAGGCACGGTGCGACGTTGTCGGGATGGCCCTCGATCTCGGCGGCCAGCCGGAGCGCGGCCGGGTCGTCCAGCCGGTGCTCCCCGTCGGTGACCAGGGCACGGGCCAGCAGCACCCCGGCGACGATCGCGGCGGACGAGGAGCCCAGACCGCGCGCCTGGGGGATCCGGTTGACGCACTCCACGCTCAGGCCCTCGGGATGGGCGCCGAGCACGTCGAACGCGGCCCGCATGGCCCGCACCACCAGGTGCCGGTCGTCGGCCGGCAGCTCACCGGCACCCTGCCCGGTCACCGTCACCCGAACCCCGCCCGACGCGACCTCGGCGGCCACGTCGTCGTAGAGCCCGAGGGCGAGACCCAACGCGTCGAAGCCCGGACCCAGGTTGGCGCTGGTCGCGGGGACCCGGACACGGACCGGCCCGGCGGTGAAGTTCGTCGGCACGCGCTCATGCTAGGGCGTGTGTCAAAGCCCTCGGTCGAGCCGAGGCGGAGTCCAGGGGCGGTCCGGCGGTCGTCGTCCGGGCCCGCCACAGGCCGACCAGGGGCCTTGACACACGCCCCGGGGCTAGGGGATCGACAGACTCAGCCGGCCGGGCTCGGCACCTGCTCCGCAGCCGGATCGCTGAGCGTGAGCCGGCGGGTGGCGATCCGCCAGCCGACCGCGTACACGAGGGTGATCAGCCCGCAGCCGGCGAGCACCACCCGTTCGTCCACCACGTCCACCACCAGGGCCACCGCCAGCTGACTCACCGAGATCGCCAGCGTCGCGAGCATCATGTCGGTGGCGAAGACACGCCCCCGCAGCCGGTCCGGAACCTCGCCCTGAAGGGCGAAGTTCGACATCACCCAGTTGCTGCCGCCGGCGAAGTGCGCCACGAAGACCAGCAGCAGCACCAGCGGAAACCAACGCGCCGCCGACGCGCCCAGATAGGACAGCCCGTAGAGCGACATCGACAGCGCGAGCCCCGGCAACAGCCACGCCCGTCTGGTGAGCACCCGGCGCATCAGGATCGGCCCCACCAGCGCCCCGGCGCCGCGTACCGCGAAGAGCAGGCCGGCACCGAGCGAGCCGACGCCGTACACGCCGGCCAGCAGCGGGAACACGGTAAGCACGCCGTTGCCCAGGCCCACCGCCGACTTCACCGTGACCAGCGCGAGCACCCGGGGGCGGTGACCGATGTAGCCGAGCGCCTCGCGGACCGCGGCCCAGGTCCGCTGGGGCGGCAGGTCGGTGTCCCGTGGTGCCTGCAACGGGCGGCGGATCCGCGTGGCGAGGGCCGCGGCCAGCACCAGGCTCACCGCCGCCACCCAGAAGCAGGCGTACGGGCCGGCAGCGGTGCTGAGGACGCCGCCGAGCGAGGCACCGACCACGGTCATGGTGCCCCAGGCCGAGCCGGCCACGGCGTTGCCGGCGGCCAACTCGTGCGGTTCCAGCACGTTGGGCAGCGCGGCCTGGGCGGCCGGCGAGTAGAACGCCTTGGCCACCGCGACCACCCCGATCGCGACAAGCGCCAGCCACGCCGTTCCGGCGCTGCGCACGCCGAGCAGCAGCAACACACCCACCAGGGTGGCCACGTTGGCGCCGATCATGATCTTCCGGCGGTCGACGCGGTCGGCGATGGTGCCGGTGTACGGCAGCAGCAGCGCCACGATGCCGGTGTCCACCGCCAACACCAGCGCGCCCCAGACGCCGCTGCCGGTCAGCTGCGGCAGCAGCACCAGCAGCGGCACCATGACGAACCAGTCGGCGCCGAAGACCACCAGTTCGGCCAGGAAAAGGTTGCGGAAACTCCGATTGCCGGTCAGGACCGAGAGGGTGGACGCCACGGAGCCGGACCCTACCGGGTCGGTGTGGGTGTGGGCCGCACACCCGCTGCGAGCAGCGCGGAGACGGTGACGAACGTGAAGCCCCGGGCCCGCAGCCCGTTGATCATGTCCGGCAGACCGCGGAGGGCGACCAGACGTCGCCGGTCACCGACGTCGTGCCCGAGCACGATCGTCCCCGGCCGGACCTCGGTCGTGATCTGCCGGGCGTGGCCGGCCGGGTCGTCCGGAAACTCGCGCTCCACCATCTGCAGCGACCAGAGCACCAGTCGATAGTCGAGTCGCGCCGCGGCGTGCAGCACCGCCCCACCCAGGTGACCGTACGGCGGGCGGACCAGTTGGGGTGCGCTTCCGGTCGCGTCGGCGATCGCGTCGTGGCTGCGGCTCAGGTCGTCGTACACCTCGGCGGCGTCCATCTGGGCCAGGTCGCGGTGTTTCCAGCTGTGGTTACCCACCTCGTGGCCGGCGAGTCGACCGCGGACGACGTCGGCGTGCCGCTTGGCCTGCGCCCCGACCAGGAAGAAGGTGGCGGGCACCCGGTGCTGGGCCAGAGCGTCCAGGACCATCGGGGTCCACTGTGGTGCCGGGCCGTCGTCGAAGGTGAGTGCCACAAGTCGTTGCCCGGTCGGCACCGACCAGATGACCGCCAGCTCACCGGAGTCGACTCCCCGCCCGTTGCCGAGCGTGGCGCTGGCCGGGCCTCCCGCCAGTGGCAACCGGCGATGGGTGCTCCGCCACACCTCGGATGCCCCCACGCCGACGGCCACGCCGCCCACCACCAGGGCGCCCCGGCGCAGCAGGTCGCGGCGGGACCAGCCGCGCGCGCCCTCGCTCATCCGTCCGCCCCACTCCGCACCGCACGTCCAACAGACCACTAGGAGTATGCAAGACGTAACGCAAAGTGCAGGCCCGGATCCCCCCATCGGAGTGTCCCCGGGCCGGGTGGCGGCAACGCCCCCGGCGGAGGCCGCCGGGGGCGTTGCGCAGTGCCTGTCGGAGTCAGGCCCTACTCGGTCGGCTCCGACGGGGGCAGCGGCGAGGTACGGCTACGGGGCAGGCGCAGCACCTCGAACTGGTCCGTGCCGTCCACCAGGGCACCCGACGGGGCGGCCGACTGTGCACTCCCGGCCGTCGCCGGGGCGGACACGTCACCGGGCACCGCCACCTGGTTCGGGCTCGTCGCCTCGCCGGTCTCCGCCGCCGTCACCGCCGGCTCGCCGGAGCGCCGCCGGTCGCGTCGGGCCCGCAGCGACTCCTTGGTGTGCTCCACCATCGTGTAGAGCGTCGGCACCAGGATCAGGGTGAGCAGCGTGGAGCTGAGCAGACCGCCGATCACCACCACCGCCAGCGGCTGCGAGATGAAGCCGCCCTCGCCGGTCAGCCCGAAGGCCATCGGCAGCAGCGCGAAGATGGTCGCCACGGCGGTCATCAGGATCGGGCGCAGCCGACGCCGGCCGCCCTCGACCACCGCCTCCCGGACCCCCATGCCCTGCGCCCGGTACTGGTTGATCAGGTCGAGCAGCACGATCGCGTTCGTCACCACGATGCCGACGAGCATCAGCACACCGATCAACGCCGGCACGCCGAGCGGCGTCCCGGTGACCAGCAGCAGCCCGATCGCGCCGGTCGACGCGAACGGGATGGAGATCAGCAGGATCAGCGCCTGGGTGAGGCTGCGGAACGTGGCCACCATGATCAGGAAGACGATCGCGATCGCCACCAGCACCGCCAGGCCCAGATCACCGAAGGCATCCGCCTGGTCCGCGCTGACGCCACCGATCGTGAAGCTCGCGCCCGGCACGTCGATGCCGTCCAGCCGCTTCTGCAGCTCCTTGCTCGTCGCGCCCAGGTTCGAGCCGGTCGCCGCACCGGTCACCGACACGCTGCGCTCACCGTCGATCCGGGTGACCTGCTGCGGCCCCTCGCCCTGGGTGACGTCCGCGATGTCGTCCAGCTTGACCGAACCCACCGGCAGCGCCCGCAGCTCCTCCACAGTCATCGGTGGTTGCGAGCCCAGCCGCAGGACGACGTTCTGCTGCTGACCGTCGAGCGCGACCTCACCCAGCGGCGCTCCCCGGAACGCCTGCGACACGAGCTGCCCCACGGCGGCCTCGGTGAACCCGGCCCGACCGGCGGCGACCCGGTCGACAGTCACGTCGACCCGCGGCACCCGGTCGGCCAGGCTGGTGGAGACGTCCTCGACGTCCGGGACACCGGCCATCGCCGCCCGGGCCTCCTCGGTGGCCCGGGTCAGCGCCTCCGGGTCGCTGGCCTGGACGATCACCTCCAGTTGGCTGGTCGACGCCTCCTGCCCGCCACCGAAGCTGATCTCACCCACACCGGCGCCGAGCCTGTCGAACTCCTTGCGCAGCACCTCACGCATCTGCTTCGCGTCGGTGTCACCGTCGAGCGCCAGCGACCAGTTGGCGACGTTGTTGCCGCCACCACCCGCCCACGGGTTGTCCCCCGCGCCGGCGGTCACCTGGTACGTCTCGACGCCCTTGGTGGCCGACAGCACCGACTCGACCTGCTTGGCCGCCGCGTCGGTGGCCGCCAGGCCACTGCCGGCCGGCAGCTCCTGACTCATGTTCAGGGTGTCCTGGCCGGAGTCGTCCAGGAAGTTGGTCTCCAGCTTCTGGGCCAGGCCGAAGGTGCCGAAGAGCACCAGCAGACCGAGCCCCACGGTGATCCACCGGGTCGACCGCTTGCGGGTGGCGAACCCGACCACCGGCAGGTACGCCCGCTGCAACGGGCTGCGCAGCTCCTTCTCCTCCGCGACACGTCGCACCGCCTCGTCGTCCGCGGTGCCGCCACGCGGCTTGAGGAACCAGTACGCGAGCACCGGGATCACGGTCAGCGACACCAGCAGCGACGCGAGCAGCGCCACCGTCACGGTGATCGCGAACGGTGCGAAGAGCTGGCCCACGAACCCGCCGACCAGCGCGATCGGCGCGAACACCGCCACCGTGGTGAGGGTGGACGCGGTCACGGCGCCGGCCACCTCACGGACGCCGGTGACGATGGCGTGCCGCTTCTCCTCGCCGTACTCCAGATGTCGTTTGATGTTCTCCAACACCACGATCGAGTCGTCCACCACCCGACCCACCGCGATGGTCAGCGCGCCGAGGGTGAGCAGGTTGAGCGAGTAGTCGCCGATCCACAGGGCGATCAACGCCACCAGCACGGAGAGGGGGATGGAGACCGCGGTGACCACCGTCGACCGCACCGACAGCAGGAACACGAGGATGACGAGGACCGCCATCACCAGGCCGAGCAGGCCCTCGGTGGTCAACGACTCGATCGACTTCTCCACGAACGGCGCCTGGTCGAAGACCACAGTCAGCTCCGCGCCGGAGGCGTCCTTCAGGTCGGCGAGCCGGTCGCGGATCTCGTGCGAGATCTGCACGGCGTTGCCGTCCGGCGCGGCGGTGACCGCGATGCCGAGGCTGTCCTTGCCGTTGGTCCGGGTGATCGCGGTGGCCGGAGCGAGCTGCTGCTCGACACTGGCCACATCACCGAGGCGGACCGGCGACGCGCCCGGGGTGATCACGATGCCGCGCAGATCCTCCAGGCTGGCGATCGGCGTGCCGACCTGCACCGGCAGGGTCAGCCCGTCGTCGGTCACCGCGCCGGCCGGAACGGCAACGCCGTTCGTCTTCAGCGCCGCGCCGATCGCCGTCGGCTGCACCTGCGCCGCGGCCAGCTTCGCCGGGTCCGGGGTGACCACCACGAGGTCGTCGCGGGTGCCGGTCACCTCGACCGTGCGGACGCCCTCGATGCCCTCCAGCTCCGGCACCACTGTCGCCCGCAGCTTCTCGGCCAGCGCCCGCTCGTCCGCCGCGCCGGCCGCGGCCAGCACCACCGCCGGCAGGTCGTCGGTGCTACCCGCGATGACCTGGGGGTCGACGCTCGACGGCAGCTGGGCGTCGATCCGGCTCAGCGCGGTCTGCATCTTGTTGACCACGTCGTCCAGGTCGGTGCCGAACTCGTACGTCACCTGGACGGTGGCCGACCCCTCGCGGGAGGTGGAGGTGACCTTGTCCAACCCCTGGATGCCCTGGAGGGCGTTCTCGATCGGCTCGGTCACCTGCGACTCGACGATCTCGGGGCCGGCACCGGGGTAGGCGGCCACGATGAACGCGGCCGGGAACTCGAGCGACGGCAGCAGTTGCTGCTTCAGCGACGGAACGGCGAACGCTCCGAACGCCGTGGTCACCACCGCGATGAGGGCGATCAGCCCTCGGTTGGCGAGGCTGAATCTGGCGAGCAGCGACATCGGCCTGGTTCACTCCTGAACGAGAATGCGGGCGGGGATACCCGAAAGTGTGCCGGACTCGATCACCCGAACCCCGGCCACCCCCACGCCGTCCCGTTTACCGCCCGTACTCCGCCGGTCACCAACCGGCCGGTGACCGCTCAGGCCAGGTCGAGGGCGCGGGCGGCGGCCAGCGGGTCGTTCGCGATGGTCAGCGGCGCCGGGGCCGTGGAGATCGCCCACTCCGGGTCCTTCAGGCCGTGACCGGTCACCGTGCAGACCACTGTCGACCCGGGCGGCACCGCGCCCGCCGCGGCCTGCTGGAGCAGGCCGGCCACGCTGGCCGCGCTGCCCAGCTCCACGAAGACACCCACCTCGCGGGCGAGCAGCCGGTACGCGGAGAGGATCTCCCGGTCGGTCACCGCGGCGATCAGGCCACCGGAGGTGTCCCGGGCGTCCAACGCCCTGGTCCAGCTCGCCGGGTTGCCGATCCGGATGGCGGTGGCGATCGTCGACGGCTCCGGCACCACCTGGCCGGTCACGATCGGGGCCGCACCGGAGGCCTGGAAGCCGTACATCTTCGGCGCGCGGGTGGTGGCGCCGGCGGCCTGCTCCTCCGCGTAGCCCATCCAGTAGGCGGAGATGTTGCCGGCGTTGCCGACCGGCAGGCAGTGGATGTCGGGCGCGTCACCGAGTGCCTCGACGATCTCGAAGGCGGCGGTCTTCTGGCCGTGCAACCGGTCGATGTTGACCGAGTTGACCAACGCGACCGGGTGGTCCTGAGCGAGCTTCGCGGCGAGCGACAGGCAGTCGTCGAAGTTGCCACTGACCTGGAGCAGCTTCGCGCCGTGCACCAGGGCCTGGGCCAGCTTGCCCAACGCGATCTTGCCCTGCGGCACCAGCACCGCGCAGGTCAGCCCGGCCCGCGCCGCGTACGCCGCGGCGGAGGCGCTGGTGTTGCCGGTGGAGGCGCAGATGATGGCCTTGTTGCCGGCCTCGACCGCCTTGGACACCGCGAGGGTCATCCCCCGGTCCTTGAAGGAGCCGGTCGGGTTGGCACCCTCCACCTTGAGGTGCACGTCGCAGCCGATCCGCGCGGACAGCACCGGCGCGGGCAACAGCGGGGTGTTGCCCTCGTGCAGCGTGACAACCGGCGTGGCCGCGGTGACCGGCAGCCGATCCCGGTACGCCTCGATCAGACCCCGCCACATGTCGTTCTCCTCGCCTCTGACACTGCGCCGACCCGCGCATCGGGCCACCTTGGACCAGCCTGCCGGAGTGGTCAAGGGCACACCCCGGCTTACCCACCTGGCGGGACGCGCGAGCCAGCCCCACCCATGGGTGTCAACGAATCAGGCGCCGCCCTCGACCCGCAACACACTGGTCACGGACCGGACAATGTCCAGACCGCGCAGCTCGCCGACTGTCGCGGCGAGCGCGGCATCCGGTGCGACGTGGGTGACGATGACCAACTCGGCGTCGCCGTCCCGGCCGGGCGACCCACTCGCCGAACCCTGCCGCACCGTCGCGATCGACACGTCGTGCCGGGCGAACACGTTCGCCACGGAGGCCAGCACACCGGGACGGTCGGCCACGTCGAGGCTGACGTGGTAGCGGGTCAACGCCTCGCCCATCGGCCGGACCGCCAGGTCCGCGTACGCGCTCTCGCTGGCCGCGCGCACCCCGGCGAGCCGGTTGCGGGACACCGCGACCACGTCACCGAGCACCGCGCTGGCGGTCGGCGCACCCCCGGCGCCCCGACCGTAGAACATCAGCTGCCCGGCCGCGTCCGCCTCCACGAAGACCGCGTTGAACGCGTCGCCGACGCTGGCCAGCGGGTGACTGCGCGGGATCATCGCCGGGTGCACCCGGACGCTGACGGTCTCCCGGCCGCTGCGGTCGACGCCTCGGGCCGCGATGCAGAGCAGCTTGATCGTGCAGCCCATCGCCTGAGCGCTGGCCATGTCCGCGGCGGTCACCTCGGTGATGCCCTCGCGGTGCACGTCGGCGGCGCCGACCCGGGTGTGGAACGCCAGCGAGGCGAGGATCGCCGCCTTCGCCGCGGCGTCGAAGCCCTCCACGTCGGCGGTCGGGTCGGCCTCCGCGTACCCCAGGGAGGTTGCCTCCTCCAGGGCCTCGGCGAACCCGGCGCCGGTCGCGTCCATCGCGGAGAGGATGAAGTTGGTGGTGCCGTTGACGATGCCGGTGACCCGGTTGATCCGGTCACCGTGCAGCGACTCGCGCAGCGGGCGCAGCAGCGGGATCGCGCCGGCTACGGACGCCTCGTAGTAGAGGTCGCCGCCGCCCTCGGCCGCCGCCTCGTGCAGGGCCACGCCATCCTCGGCGAGCAGCGCCTTGTTGGCGGTGACCACGCTCTTGCCGGCCCGCAGCGCCTCGACCAGCCAGCCCCGGGCCGGCTCGATGCCGCCCACCACCTCGATCACCACGTCGACGTCGTCGCGCTTGATCAGGCCGAGCGCGTCGGAGGTGAACAGGGCCTCGTCGACCGGCAGATCACCCCGATCGCGGCCGAGCCGACGGACGGCGATGCCGGCGATCTCCAGTGGAGCGCCGATGCGGGCGGCCAGGTCGGCCGACTGCTCGTGCAGCAGCCGGACCACCTCCTGGCCGACCGTGCCACAGCCGAGCAGCGCCAAGCGCACAGGTGACGTCATCCCACATCCAATGCCAGCAGATCGTCTTCGGTCTCCCGCCGGACGATCAGACGCGCCTGACCGTCGCGCACCGCGACAACCGGCGGCCGGGGCACATGGTTGTAGTTGCTGGCCATGCTCCGGCAGTACGCGCCGGTGCCGGGCACCGCGACAAGATCTCCGGGCTGCACGTCGGCGGGCAGGAATTCATCCTTCACCACGATGTCCCCGGACTCACAGTGCTTTCCCACCACGCGGGCGAGCAACGGCTGCGCGCCCGACGCGCGGGAGGCCAGCGTCGCCGAGTAGGACGCGTCGTAGAGCGCGGTGCGAATGTTGTCGCTCATCCCGCCGTCGACGCTGACGAACGTGCGGATGCCGTCGAGCTCCTTGACCGTGCCGACCTCGTAGAGGGTGAACACGGCCGGCCCGACGATGGCCCGCCCCGGTTCGATCGACAGGTGCGGCACGGCCAGGTTCTCCGCCGCGCACTCCGAATCGACGATCTTGCGCAGCCGCTTGGCCAGGTCCTGCGGGGTGGCCGGGTCGTCCTGGGTGGTGTACGCGATGCCGAAGCCGCCGCCTAGGTCCAGCTCGGGAAGCTCCACCCCGCGCGCGTCGCGGATCTGCGCCTGCAGGGCGAGCACCCGGCGGGCCGAGACCTCGAAGCCACTGGCGTCGAAGATCTGCGAGCCGATGTGCGAGTGCAGACCGCGCAACTCCAGCACACCCTCGTCGAGGATCTTGAACGCGGCGTTCGCGGCGGCGCCACCGGCCAGCGAGAAGCCGAACTTCTGGTCCTCGTGGGCGGTGGCGATGAACTCGTGGGTGTGCGCCTCGACGCCGACGGTGACCCGGACCAGCACCCGGGGCCGGACCCCCCGTTCGCGGGCCAGCGCGGTGAGCCTGTCGATCTCGGTGAACGAGTCGACGATGATCCGGCCCACCCCGGCGTCCAGCGCCCGGCCCAGCTCGGCGACCGACTTGTTGTTGCCGTGGAAGCCGATCCGCTCCGGCGGCATCCCGGCCGACAGCGCGGTGGCCAGCTCACCCCCGGTGCAGACGTCCAGGTGCAGCCCCTCCTCGGCGATCATCCGGACCACCGCCCGGCAGAGGAACGCCTTACCCGCGTAGAAGATGTCCTCGGTCGGGAAGGCCGCCCGGAAGTCGCGGCAGCGCGACCGCAGGTCGGCCTCGTCGAGGACGTACACCGGGGTGCCGAACTCGGCCGCGATGTCGCGGACGCTCAGGCCCGCGACGGCGACCGCGCCGTCCGCGCCGCGCGTCACCGACCGCGGCCACAGCGCCGGCAACAGGGCGTTGACATCCTCCGGGGTACGCAGCCAGGCCGGCCCCCGGCTGTTGATGTCCGCGTGCAGCGCACCCGCCTCATGAGCCCTCATGTCACATCCTCTCCGGTGCGGAGACGCCCAGCAGGTGCAGCCCGTTGGCGATCACCGTGCGGGTGGCGTTGTTGAGCCAGAGCCGGGCGCGGTGCAGGTCGGTGACCTCCTCGTCGCCCAGCGGCAGCACCCGGCAGTTGTCGTAGAAGCGGTGGTAGGAGGCGGCGACGCCCTCCTCCAGGTAGCGGGCCACCCGGTGCGGCTCCCGCAGCTCGGCGGCCGTCGCCACCACGGCGGGGAACTCGGCGAGCGCCTTGAGCAGCTCGTTCTCCTTCTCGTGATCGAGCAGCTCGGGGCGGAACGCGTCGGCGTCGCCCGGGACCAGCCCCACCTCGGCGGCGTTGCGGGCCACGCCCGCCGTCCGGGCGGCGACGTACTGCACGTAGTAGACCGGGTTGTCGCGGGTCGCCCGGGTCCACAGCTCGATGTCGATGTCGATCGGGGAGTCGCTGGAGTAGCGGGCCAACGCGTACCGGGAGGCGTCCACGCCGATCGCCTCGACCAGGTCCTCCAGGGTGATCACCGTGCCGGCCCGCTTGCTCATCCGCATCGGAGCGCCGTCGCGCAGCAGGTTGACCAGCTGCCCGATGAGGATCTCCAGGTTGCGCTCCGGGTCGTCGCCGAAGCAGGCGGCCATCGCCTTCATCCGGCCGATGTAGCCGTGGTGGTCGGCACCCAACATGATCACGACCCGCTCGAAGCCGCGCTCGCGCTTGTCCAGGTAGTAGGCGCAGTCCGCGGCGAAGTACGTCCACTCGCCGTTGGACTTGCGCAGCACCCGGTCCTTGTCGTCGCCGAAGTCGGTGGTGCGCAGCCAGGTGGCGCCCTCGGACTCGTAGAGGTGCCCCTGCTCGCGCAGCCGGTTCAGCGCGAGGTCCAACTCGCCCCGGTCGTGCAGGTCCTTCTCGTTGAAGTAGGTGTCGAACTCGACCCCGAAGTCGCGCAGCGAGGAGCGGATCTCGTCGAACATCAGCGCGACGCCCTCGACCCGGAAGACCTCCTGGGCGGCGTCGTCGTCGAGGGTCCGCACCTCCGGCCGGCGGGCCTGCACCTCGGTGGCGATCTCGGCGATGTACGCCCCGCCGTAGCCGTCCTCCGGCGCCGCCTCACCCTTGGCCGCGGCGAGCAGCGAACGGGCGAACCTGTCGATCTGCGAACCGGCGTCGTTGAAGTAGTACTCCGTGCCGACGTCGGCGCCGGTGGCCCGCAGCAGCCGGCTCAACGCGTCACCGACGGCCGCCCAGCGGACCCCGCCGATGTGCACCGGCCCGGTCGGGTTGGCCGAGACGAACTCCAGGTTGATCCGCTCGCCGGCGAGCCGGTCGCTGCGGCCGTACTCCGCACCGGCCTCGACGATCACCCGGGCGAGCTGACCGGCGGCGGCCGCGTCGAGCCGGATGTTCAGAAAGCCCGGACCGGCGATTTCGACCGACTTGATGCCCGTTGACCGGCCCAGCTCGTCGGCCAGGGCGGCGGCCAACTCCCGGGGCGGAACACCCACCTTCTTGCTCAACTGCAGGGCGAGGGTCGAGGCGTAGTCGCCGTGCTCGGGATTGCGCGGTCGCTCCACCACTGTGTGCTCCGGCAGGGCTGCGCGGTCCAGGCCACGCTCGACGAAGACGGCGTGGGCGGCGGCAAGGACGACCGAGGCGAGTTCTGCAGGAGTCACCCAGCCATGTTATCGGGGGTAGACTCGGGCACTCGGCGGCTACCCTGCGCGTCATCCGGCCCGCCACTCCCCTGACCGACCGACTTGACGAGGCACGATGAGCATCAGCACCCCCGGTGGCCCTGAGCGCCGCCCGACCGTGGTCAGCACCGGGAAGAAGCCGGCCGCGGGCCGGCCGGCACCCGGCGCCAAGGCCGGTTCCGGCAAGCCGGCGGGCTCCCCGCGGGCAGGTGGCAAGGGCCCGCGCAAACCGGTCACCCCGGTCAAGGTGAGCCAGGGCCGCGCCTGGGGCCCCATCGCGCTCTTCGTCGCGGTGGGCGTGCTCGCGGCCGGCATCATCGGCTACGGCGCCTACGCGGCGTTCCAGGGCTCCAAGCCGTGGGACAAGCGGGCCAACGCCATCGACGGCATCGCCAACATCCGCAAGACCGACGGCGAGAGCCTGAAGTACGAGTCGCACAAGTCAGGCCCGCTGACCTGGAAATACTCCCCGCCGGTGGGTGGCGTGCACAACGCCGCCTGGCAAAACTGCATGGGCGACGTCTACGACGCCCCGATCGCCAACGAGCACGCGGTGCACAGCCTGGAGCACGGCGCGGTGTGGATCACCTACCGCCCCGACCTGCCCGCCGACCAGGTCAACAAGCTCGCCGGCAAGGTGCGCGGCGTCGAGAAGATGATGATGAGCCCGTACGAGGGCCTGGACAAGCCGATCTCGCTGCAGGCCTGGGGCTACCAGCTCAAGCTCGACAACGCCGACGACTCGCGCATCGACGAGTTCATCAAGGACCTGCGGGTGAACGCCTCCGCCGAGGGCCCGACGGCGCTGTGCAACACCGGCATCACCGCCACCGGCACCACGCCCCGCGAGCTCCCGCAGCAGCAGCAGCCACCCCAGCAGTAAGGACGCCGATGACCGCCCCCGCCACCACCGACAGCGAGTACGACGACACCCCGGCCGTCCCGGACGAGGACGGCCGGGCCCCGGCGTCGCGCTACGGCGTGCTGGCGCTCGCCGTCATGGTGGTGGTGGGGCTCCTCCTCGGGTACGCCGGCGGCCTGCTCACCCCGCGACTCACCCGGCCGGGTGACGCGTCGGTCGAGGCGGGCTTCGCCCGGGACATGACGACCCACCACGCGCAGGCGGTGGAGATGAGCCTGATCGCGTACCGGTCGGCGACCCTCCCCGAGGTGCGGCAGATCGCTGTCGACATCGCCACCGGTCAGCAGGGCGAGATCGGCGCCATGCAGACCTGGCTGCGCGAATGGGGTCTGAGCCCGACCGGGTCGCAGCCGCCGATGTCGTGGATGTCCGACGGGGCCCGCCTCAACAAGGACGGGCTGATGCCGGGGATGGCCACGCCGCAGCAGATGACCGCCCTGCGCGACGCGCGGGGCATCGAGGTCGACAGGCAGTTCCTGACCCTGATGTACGACCACCACCTCGGCGGCATCCACATGATCGACGCGGCGCTCGACGAGACCGACAACGCCGAGGTGGTGCGGGTGGCGAAGACCATGAAGGCCACCCAGCAGACCGAGCTGAACAACCTCCGGCAACTCCAGGCACAGGCGGCCAAGGGCTAGCTAGCCCACTCGCGACGGCCGTACCGGGCCCGCGCCACCGCCGCTCATCGGCGCGGGCGCGGGCCCGCCCCATACCCACCCCAGCCCCAGTCGGCGCAGCACCCGACGCCCAGCGCCCAGCGGCCCGGCGCACAGCGGCCCGGCGCACAGCGGCCCGGCGCATGATCGACTCCGGTTTCAGGAAACCGGGCTGTCCGCGCGACCGGGACGCCCCGACTTACAGAAACCCGAGTCGATCAAGTTGCGCACGTGGGGAATTGTGGACTGAATGTCACTTGTGTCCGGTGTGGGGTATTTGACCGGGACAGGCGATTACGTTGCTTAGAGAGTTTTCTCCGCACATATCGTGACCAGTTGCGATTCGTGCTCGTTGCCCAAGACGTGGGGGTTGCACTCAGAGACGCACGGCGTTCGGTCACCAGCTGGTGCCGACGCCACACCATCGGTGGTGACGGGGCGGTGGCAGCCGTCCGTCGCGGACAGCGGCAGGGCGAGCCGGGAATGCTCAGCCGCGAACAGGAACTCGAACTGATCGACACACTGCGGGGCGTCCACCCCGACGAGTTCGGCCTGGACGAAGAGCTGTGGACCAGGCAGAGCCTCACCACGCTCATCACGCGCCGATTCGATCTGCCGTTGGACACGGGCGCGGTCGGGGCGTACCTGCGGGCCTGGGGGTTGGGTCCGCGCGAGCCGCGCGAGCGCGCCTGCGGGCTCTGCGTCAGCGCGGTCGAGCGCTGGGTGCGCAGTGAGTACCCGGCGATCACCCGGGCCGCCCAGGAGCACCTCGCGGAGGTCTACTGGATCGGTCGGGTGCGGCTGCGCGGCACCATGCCGGCAGCCGACGTGATCTCCGCGATCTCGTCCCGCGGCCGGGTGCGCTTCATGATCACCACGCCGACGGTGGACCCGCCACTCCCCCGCGACTTCGTGCTGCGGCTCAGCGGCGCGGAGCAGCGCACCGTGCATCTGATCGTGGACGGCTCCTGGCCGCGCAACGAGTGGCCACGCCGGCTGCCGCGGCGAGTCGTCCTGCACCCGCTGCCCAGTTGTGGGCGGGCGGTCGCGGCCTGAGCGCAGGGGTGAGCCGGTCGCCGACACGATCGGCTCACCCGATACCGATTCGGCGTACGCAGGGGAGGTTTGCTAGTCTTCTCCAGTCGCTGAGCCCCCGTAGCTCAGGGGATAGAGCACCGCCCTCCGGAGGCGGGGGCGCAGGTTCGAATCCTGCCGGGGGCACACTTGCCAAGAAATCAGGCCGGGCGCAGGAGCATGTTGGCTCCCCGCGCCCGGTTTTCGCATTCCCGCTGGTCGTAGCCGCCCAACGGGGGTCATCCTGCCGCGGCGGCGAAACGGCGGGCGAGACCCGCGAAGGCGGCCCTGAGCTCCGCGGGCCCGACAACCTCGATGGCGGCGTCGAACCTGCCGAGGGCGGCTGCGAGGCCGGTCCAGGACCAGGAGCCCTGCACGAGTCGGCACCGGTCGGGGCCAAGTTCTTCGACGAGCCCGTCGTTCGTGTACGTGGCGGCCACGGCGGCGGGAAGGTCGAGGATGACCTCACCGAGGCAGGGCCACGCCGACGCGTCGGTGGACCCTCGGAATCGGGCGGCCACGAAGGTGGCCACGTCTGTCGCGGGGAGCCGTCGGGGGGCGAAGCGCGGTCCGGTTGGGGTACGCGGGCTGATGCGGTCGACCCGGAACGTGCGCCAGTCGCCACGGTCGAGGTCCCAGCCGACGAGGTACCAGCGTCCCTTCCAGGTGACGAGGTGGTGGGGCTCCACGCGGCGGGGTGGCGCGTGGCGGTCGGACGTCGTCGAGGCGTAGTCGAAGCGCAGGACATCGTGGGCGTGCACGGCCGTCCCGATGGCCGTCAGCACACTGCTGTCGACCGGCGGGTCCGGGCGGGTGGTGGGTTGTTCGACGGCGGTGACCCGCAGGGTGTCGATGCGGTGCCGCAACCGACTGGGCATGACCTGCCGCATGGTGTGCAGCGCTCGCGCGGCGCCCTCCTCGATGCCCGCTCCGGAGAGGGGGGCCAGTTGGAGCGCGACGGCGATGGCGACCGCCTGCTCGTCGTCGAACAGCAGCGGTGGCAACTGAGCACCGGCGTCCAGCCGGTACCCGCCGTCCGGGCCCTTGACGGCCCGGACCGGGTAGCCGAGCTCGCGCAACCTGTCGACATCGCGCCGCACGGTGCGGGGGCTGACGTCCAGCCTTTCGGCAAGCAGGCCGCCCGGCCAGTCGCGGCGCGCCTGGAGCAGCGAGAGCAACGCCAGCAGTCGCGCCGATGTCTTGGGCATGCCTCCGATCTTCGCAAAGGTAGCGGACACAACCTGACCGCTACCGCTGTCATCGTTCCCTCGTCCCCGGGCAGCAGCCACGGGGTGAGGACACGTACCAGGAGGGGCAACCATGAGCATCGACACCGTCGCGCACGTCAACCTGCGGGGCAACGCCCGTGCCGCTCTCGAGTTCTACCGGTCGGTGTTCGGCGGTGACCTCGTCGCGGTGACCTATGCCGAGGCTCAGAACGTGCAGCACCCGGACGAGGCCGACCAGGTCATGTGGGGTCAGGTCACGTCCGCCGAGGGCTTCCAGATCATGGCGTACGACGTGCCGTCCGGGCGACCGTGGAGCCCGGGCGAGAGCCCGTTCTTCGTCTCGGTCCGCGGTAGGGACGCCGACGAGATCACCGGCTACTGGAAGAAGCTCAGCGAGGGCGCGACAATCGTGGTCGACCTCGCACCTGCCGGCTGGGCGCCCCTCTACGGCATGCTCACCGATCCGTTCGGCATCACCTGGGTGCTCGACGTCGCGGTCGCCAACAGTCCCGCCTGACCACCCCACTGGCGTCGACGATCGCACAAGATCAAGAATGTCGGCATGCTGTTTCTCGTGTTGCTCCTCGCCGCGCTGGGTGGGGCCGTCCTCGCGACGACCCTCACCGTTCGCGGGCTCCGCACGGTGTTCCGGAGCAGCGAACGGTCGGGTTGGCTGCGGGCGGCGGCCCTTCTCGCCGGCGCGGGCGCCGTCGCCGTGTACGCCTGGGGTCTGCTCCACCTCGGCTACGCGGTGCTGCGGGCGGAGGACGGTGGCGCCGGCTCCTTCCCGATCGAACCCTGTCGGGAGGCCGGGCCGCAGCGGGCGAGCCAGGTCAACGGGTACGACGTCCGCCTCCTGCCGCTGCGCTTCGAGTGCCGCCTCAGCGGTGGCAGCACCTACGTCACCTCGTCAGTGCCCGGGTACGTCAACCCGAGCACCGCAGCCCTCGGTCTGATCACCGCCACCTGCGGAGTCCTCGCCACCACGACGGCACGGCACGCCCGACCGCCGGTGGCGTGAACGTCGGCCGTCAACTGCCCACGTACGTCGCCAGGTGCTCGCCGGTGAGGGTGGAACGGGCGGCGACGAGGTCGGCGGGGGTGCCCTCGAAGACGACCCGACCACCGTCGTGGCCGGCACCGGGACCGAGGTCGATGATCCAGTCGGCGTGCGCCATGACCGCCTGGTGGTGCTCGATGACGATCACCGACTTGCCGGCGTCGACGAGGCGGTCCAGCAGGCCGAGCAGTTGCTCGACGTCGGCCAGGTGCAGGCCGGTGGTCGGTTCGTCGAGGACGTAGACGCCGCCCTTCTCGGCCATGTGGGTGGCCAGCTTGAGGCGCTGCCGCTCGCCGCCGGAGAGGGTCGTGAGCGGTTGGCCCAGGCTGAGGTAGCCGAGCCCGACGTCGGCGAGCCGGTCGAGGATGGCGTGCGCGGCCGGCGTACGTGCCTCGCCGGCGCCGAAGAACTTCTCGGCCTCGGTCACCGACATCGCGAGCACCTCGCTGATGTCGCGACCGCCGAAGCGGTATTCCAGCACCGACGCCTGGAACCGCTTGCCCTCGCAGTCCTCGCACGGTGCGGCGACGCCGGCCATCATCCCCAGGTCGGTGTAGATGACACCGGCGCCGTTGCAGCTCGGGCACGCGCCCTCGGAGTTGGCGCTGAACAGCGCCGGCTTCACACCGTTGGCCTTCGCGAACGCCTTACGGATCGGGTCGAGCAATCCGGTGTACGTGGCCGGGTTGCTCCGCCGTGAGCCACGGATCGCGCCCTGGTCGATCGACACCACACCGGCACCGGCGGGGATCGAGGAGTGCACGAGTGAACTCTTGCCGGAGCCGGCGACACCTGTCACGACGACGAGCACCCCGAGCGGGACGTCGACGTCGACGGCCTGGAGGTTGTTGGCCGTCGCGCCACGGATCTCCAGCCTGCCGGTGGGCGTACGCACCGTCTCCTTGAGGGCCGCCCGGTCGTCGAGGTGGCGGCCGGTGATGGTGCCGCTGGCGCGTAGGCCCTCCAGGGTGCCCGCGTAGCAGATCGTCCCGCCGTCCGTGCCGGCTCCGGGACCGAGATCGACGACGTGGTCGGCGATGGCGATGGCCTCCGGCTTGTGCTCCACGACCAGCACGGTGTTGCCCTTGTCGCGCAGTTGCAGCAGCAGCTCGTTCATCCGCTGGATGTCGTGCGGGTGCAGCCCGATCGTGGGCTCGTCGAAGACGTAGGTGACGTCGGTGAGCGACGAGCCGAGGTGGCGGATCATCTTGGTGCGCTGCGCCTCGCCGCCCGACAGGGTGCCCGACGGTCGGTCGAGCGACAGGTAACCCAACCCGATCTTCTCGAACGAGTCGAGGAGGTGTTGCAGCCCGGCCAGCAACGGGGTCACCGACGAGTCCCTGATCCCCCGGACCCAGGCGGCGAGATCACTGATCTGCATGGCGCAGGCGTCGGCGATGTTCTTTCCCTGGATCTTCGACGACCGGGCCTCCTGGCTGAGCCGGGTGCCGTCGCAGTCGGGGCAGGTCGTGAAGGTCACGGCCCGTTCCACGAAGGCGCGGATGTGCGGCTGCAACGCGTCGATGTCCTTGGCGAGGAAGGACTTCTGGATGGACGGGATCAGGCCCGTGTACGTCAGGTTGATCCCATCAATTTTGATCTTGGTGGGCTCCCGGTGGAGCAGGTCGTGCTGCTCCCGCTTGGTGTACTTGCCGATCGGCTTGTCCGGGTCGAAGTAGCCGCAGCCACGGAAGATCCGGCCGTACCAGCCCTCCATGCTGTAGCCCGGGATCGTGATCGCGCCCTCGTTGAGCGAGAGGCTGTCGTCGTACAGCGCCGACAGGTCGATGTCGTTGATCGACCCCATGCCCTCGCAGCGTGGGCACATCCCGCCGAGCCGGGTGAATGTCGCCTTCTCGGTCTTCGTCTTGCCAACGCCACGGTCGACGGTGATGGCACCGGTGGCCTTCACCGAGGGGACGTTGAAGGAGTACGCGTTGGGCGAGCCGATGTGCGGCTGACCGAGCCGGCTGAACAGGATGCGCAGCATCGCGTTGGCGTCGGTGGCGGTGCCGACCGTGGACCGGGAGTTGGCGCCCATCCGCTCCTGGTCCACGATGATCGCCGTGGTCAGGCCGTCCAGCAGGTCGACCTCGGGCCGGGCCAGCGTCGGCATGAAGCCCTGCAGGAACGCGCTGTAGGTCTCGTTGATCATCCGCTGCGACTCGGCGGCGATGGTGCCGAACACCAACGAGCTCTTGCCGGAGCCGGAGACACCCGTGAACACGGTCAGCCGGCGCTTCGGGATCTCGACGCTGACGTCCCTGAGGTTGTTGACGCGCGCGCCCTGCACACGGATCAGATCGTGGCTGTCCGCGACGTGCGGCGTGGACGGCGGGGTGGCCGTGCTCATCGAGTCTCCATCTGGCCGGGGTTGGACGGGTCAGCGCACTTCCTGGATGCGGATCAGATTGCCGGCGGGATCGCGGAAGGCGCAGTCGCGCACGCCGTACGGCTGCTCGGTTGGCTCCTGGACGACCTCGGCGTCACTGGCCTCCAGGTTGGCGAAGGTGGCGTCGAGGTCGGCGGTGGCCAGATTGACGCCGAAGTAGCTGCCCTTGGCCACCAGCTCCAGGATGGTCTGGCGTTCGTCGTCGGTGATGCCGGGGCTGGCGGCCGGCGGGTGCAGGACGATGGCCGTGCTCGGCTGGCCGGCCGGCCCGACGGTGATCCAGCGCATCCCCCCGTAGCCGACGTCGAGGCGGACCTCGAAACCGAGGACGTCGCGGTAGAAGGCCAGCGAGGCATCGGGGTCGAGGTGCGGAAGGAAGCTTGAGTGAATGGTGATGTCCATGGCCGTCACGCTAGTTGTGGCTCCGTGACCTGCGCTTCTCGATTCCTGATCGGTCTGGTCACCTGTTTCGCCACGCAGGACGGCATCCCCGCCGTCGCCTGCCCCGCCCGCCGCCGGTAGACGCTCGGCGGCACGCCGACCAGCTCGGTGAAGCGGGTGCTGAAGGTGCCCAACGACGAGCAGCCGACCGCGAAACAGACCTCGGTGACGCTGAGGTCGCCACGACGCAACAACGCCATCGCGCGCTCGATCCGCCGCGTCATCAAGTAGCTGTACGGAGATTCGCCGTAGGCGAGCCGGAACTCGCGGCTGAGGTGCCCGGCCGACATGTGCGCGCCCCGGGCGAGCGCCTCGACGTCGAGCGGAGACGCGTACTCCCGGTCGATCCGGTCGCGGACCCGGCGCAGCCGCGCGAGGTCGCCCAGTCGCTGGGTCGCATCGGGTTTGCTGCTCACCTGGGAAATCGTGCCACAACCCACCGACAATCAGCCGCTCGCCGGGCGCGGGCGGAGGCCGGCGAGCCCGGTCAGCCGGCCTCGCGGCGGGCGCGGGCCCGACGCTTCCCCTCGTGCATGGCCTGCACCCGGGCCACCGGGATGGTCCGGCCCTCGGCGACCAGGTCGGCCGGGAGCGGCTGCGGCGCCGGCATCAGCGCGGCCCACGGGTCGCCGTCGCCGAGCAGCGCCGGCGCGGTCCGGATGGTGAAGTCGGCCGGGGTCACCTCGGTCAGGTCGGCCCAGTCGACCGGGAAGGACACCGGCATCCCGGGGCGCAGCCGCGGGCTGTACGTGGCCACCACCGTCGCCCCGCCCGCGCGGGTGGCGTCCACGAAGACCCGGCCACCCCGGTCCTCCTTGATGTACGCCGTGGTGGCCAACGCCGGGTCGAGCCGCTCGGCGCGGACGGCCAGCGCCCGGGTGGCGGCGGCCAACTCCTCCGCCGTGGGTTCGTCGGCCACCGGGACGAACACGTGCACGCCCTTCGCCCCGCTGGTCTTGACCGCACCGGCCAGGCCGGCGTCGGCGAGTGCCTGGCGGACCAGCAGGGCCGCGGCGACGGCTGCCCGGAAGCCGTCGCCCTCCGGCGGGTCCAGGTCGAGCACCAGGTGCGTCGGGCGCTGCGGATCCGCCGCGGTGGCCAGTGTCGGGTGGTACTCCACCGCGCGCTGGTTGGCGAACCAGAGCAGGGTGCGCCGGTCGTCGCAGAGGGCGTACGAGATCTCCCGGTGCGACGCCTCCGCCCAGACCGGCACCCGGCGGACCCAGTCCGGGGTGTAGCGGGGCAGGTTCTTCTGCATGAAGGGCGGCTGGCCGGGGCGGACCCGGATCACCGACAGGGGGCGGCCCCGCACCTGCGGGAGGATCCGCCCACTGACCGCGTCGAGGTAGTCGACCAGGTCACGCTTGGTCGCGCCGTCGCGGTCGGACAGCGGCTGGTCCAGGTTGGTCAGGGCCACGCCGTCCCGGGTCTCGTCAGCCTCGCTCACCCGACCACCTTCGCGGCCCCACGGCCCTCGGTCAACCTGCCCTGCCGACCGGCCCGTTGCCGGCGGTCAACCTGCCCTGCCGACCGGCTCGGTGTCGGCGGTCAACTCACCCGGCCGGCTGGTTCGGGCGGGTCGGGTGCCGGGCAGCGTGGTCAGTGCCACCAGCAACGCGGCGACCACCAGGGCGGCGGCCACGGCGAACGCCACCCGGTAGCCACCGGCCAACGCGGCCGTCTCGGCCCAGCCGGCGGTCCGCAGGCTGTCGCTGCGGGCGGCGGCCAGGGTGGCCAGCGCGGCCAGGCCGACCGCCCCACCGACCTGCTGGGTGGTGTTGGCCAGGCCGGAGGCGAGCCCGGCGTCGGTCGCGCCGGCCATGGCCAGGGTGGTGACCGCCGGCAGGGTCAGACCGCCGGCCATCCCGAAGATCAACATCGCCGGGAGTACGTCGGCGAGGTACGCGCCGTCGGTGGGCAGCCGGGCGAGCAGCAGGAAGCCGACGGTGGCCAGGCCCAGCCCGACCAGCAGTACGGTCCGGGCGCCCCAACGGGCGATCAGCCGACCGGCCAGGCCGAGTGACACCACCGCGATCACCACCGGGGTGGGCAGGAAGGCCCAGCCGGTCGTGGCCGCGTCCAGCCCGAGCACCAGTTGCAGCTCCACGGCGAGCAGGAACTGGAAACCGAAGTACGCGGCCACCATGAGGAACTGCACGGCGTTCGCCGCCACCAGACCCGGGACGCGCAGCACCCGACCCGGCAGCAGCGGGGTCGCCGCCACTCGTTGGCGGAGCACGAACCCGCCGAGCAGCAGCGCCGCGAGGGCCGCCGCGCCGAGGGTGCGCGGGCTGGTCCAGCCGTGCTCGCCGGTCCCCACGATGCCCAGCACGGCGGCCATCAGACCGGCGGTGACGAGCAGCGCGCCGGGCAGGTCCAGGCCGGCCCGTAGGCCGATACCCCGTTCGGCGGGGAGCCGGCGGACGGCCGTGAGCAGGATGGCCGCACCGATCGGCAGGTTGACCAGGAAGATCGCCCGCCACCCGGCCGCGTCGGTGAGCACCCCACCGGCGACGGTGCCGACCGACGCGCCGGCTGCTCCGGTGAAGCTGAAGACGGCGATCGCACGGGCGCGCTCGGCCGGTTCGGGATAGAGCCGGACGATCATGCCGAGGCTGACCGCCATGGCCAGCGCCCCACCGACGCCCTGGCCGAACCGGGCGGCCACCAGCAGGGCCGGCCCGGTGGCGACCGCGCAGGCCAGCGAGGCGAGGGTGAACAGCGCGACGCCGGCCAGGAAGACCCCCCGCCGGCCGAGCAGGTCGCCGAGTCGGCCGGCGAGCAGCAGCAGCCCGCCGAACGCGACCAGGTAGGCGTTGACCACCCACGCCAGGCCGGCGGCGGTGAAGCCCAGGTCGCGCTGTACGGCGGGCAGCGCCACCGCCACGACCGTGCCATCCAGGATGATCATCAGGCTGCCGGCACAGAGCACGAGCAGTGCCGGCCAGCGGGACGCAACGACGCGGTCCATGAAACCCCCTCCTTGGTGCACGGTTTGTTACCGAGGTCATCGTCTGTGACCATGAACCGGAGCGGAAGGAGGCACTGATATGTCCCAGAGGAACAGCGATGTGTCCGCGCTGGTCCAGGCCGAGGTGACGTGCACGGCCGAGAACGTGCCGTTCACCCCGGGCCAGGCTCGGGCGTGCACCGTCCGCCAGGTGCTCGACCGGGTCGGCGGCAAGTGGAGCATCGGCGTTCTGGTGGCCGCCTCACACGGGCCGGTGCGCTTCACCGAGCTGGAGCGGCACATCGAGGGAATCAGCCGCCGGATGCTCACCCTGACACTGCGCAACCTGGAACGGGACGGTCTGCTGCACCGCCGGGTCTACCCGACCGTTCCGCCGAAGGTCGAATACACCGCCACCCCGATGGCGCTGGAGCTGTACGAGTCACTTGTCGCGCTGACCGCCTGGGCCGAGCGGCACCGTCGGGCCATCGCCGAGGCGCGGACCAGGTACGACGCCGAGCACGCCGAGTAAACCAACGCCGGATGTGGGGAACGCCACCGCAGGAGTCTGACCGATCGGTCAGGATCTGACCGATCGGTCAGGCATGCTGGTTCACGGAGGTGGACCAATGATGGCCAGAGCGGTGTCCGAAACGCACGGTGAGATTCTCGCCGCGGCGGCGCGACGGTTCGCGGTCACCGGCTACCGGGGCACCTCGCTCCAGGACATCGCCGGCGAGGTCGGCTGTTCCAAGGCCACCGTGCTCTACCACTTCGCCAACAAGGAAGCCCTGCTCGCCGAGCTGATGGCTCCCGCGATCGGTGTGCTGCGAGACCTCGACGACCAGCTCACCGGCCTGACCGGGGCGCCCGCCCAGGAGGTCGCCGCGATCGGCTTCGTCGACCTCGCGGTCCGGTTCCGGCGGGAGATCGCGGTGCTGCGCGGCGAGTTCCCCGAGCTGCTGTGCCAGCCGGCCTTCGCACACATCCAGCAGATCTCGGATCGGCTGCGCGACGCGCTGGCCGGGCACTCCGACCGCCCCGGTGCCCGGATCGCCGCGCTGGTGCTGCTCGCCGGCATCTCCGAGGCGTGCGCCGAGTTCGTCGACATGCCCGACGACGAGTTGCGCCCCGCCCTGCTCACCCTCGTCCGGCGGGCCGTCGAGCCCGTCGAGTCACCCCAGCACCCAGCACCCACGACCGAGGACAAGGACTCCTGATGGCCACCCTGCTCTACCGGCTTGGCCGGGGCGCGTTGCGCCGGCGTCGACTCGTTGTCGCGCTCTGGCTCGTCGTACTCGTCATCGCCGGCCTGGCCGCGGCGACCCTGCGCGGCCCGACGGCGAGCAACTTCACCATGCCCGGCACCGAGAGCCAGCGGGCGCTCGACCTGCTCGCCGAGCAGTTCCCCGCGGCCAGCGGCGCCACCGGCACCATCACGGTCAAGGCGCCGGCCGACGGCCAACTGGCCACCCCCGAGGGCCAGGCCGTGGTGCAGGAGCTGGTCCAGGAGGCCTCGTCCCTGCCCGGCGTGGTCGGCGCGGTCAACCCGCTCCAGGTCGGCGCGGTCTCGCCCAACGGCCGGTACGCGCTGGTCCAGGTCCAGTTCGCCAGCGGCGGCGACGAGGTGAGCGACGCGCAGCGCACCGCGTACGAGGAGGTCGGCGCCGCCGCCGAGGCGAAGGGTTGGCAGGTGGCCCCGGGTGGTGAGGTGCTGGGTGGTGAGCCGGAGATCGGCTCCACCGAGGCGCTCGGCGTCCTCGTCGCCGCGATCGTCCTGATCATCACGTTCGGTTCCCTCGTCGCCGCCGGAATGACGATGCTCAACGCGCTGATCGGCGTGGGCGTCGGCATGGCCGGTCTGTTCGCGCTCAGCGGCGTCATCGAGTTGACCAGCACCGCACCGATCCTGGCGCTGATGCTCGGCCTCGCCGTCGGCATCGACTACTCGTTGTTCATCACCTCCCGGCACCGGCAGAACCTGCTCGACGGCCTGTCCCCGGAGGAGGCGGTCGGCCGAGCGGTCGGCACCGCCGGGTCCGCGGTGGTCTTCGCGGGCGCGACGGTGGTCATCGCGCTGGCCGGACTGGCCGTGGTGAACATCCCGTTCCTCACCGTGATGGGTCTCGCCGCCGCCGGCACGGTCACCGTCGCCGTCCTCGTCGCGATCACCCTCCAGCCGGCACTGCTCGGCTTCGCCGGTCGCCGGGTGCTCCCCCGCCGACTGCGCGCCGTCGCCACCGACGGCACCGACACCAGCGCTGGCACCACCACCGACACCAGCGCTTTCGCCGACCACTCCGGCGGCACCGACCGGCCGGCCGCCGAGGACGAGTCCCGGTTCGGGTTCCGCTGGGCACGACTGGTCACCCGCTTCCGCGTACCCGTCATCCTGGTCGGTCTGCTCGGCCTGGGCCTGCTCGCGCTGCCCACGCCGGACATGCGGCTGGCCCTGCCGGGGGCCGCGACGGCCGCCGTCGGCTCACCCGCCCGGGTGGCCAACGACCTGACCGTCGAGGGTTTCGGAGCGGGCTTCACCGGCCGGCTCGCGGTGGTGGTCGCCGGTGCCACGCCGCAGGCCACCGCGACCGCCGTGCCGCAGGTCACCGCACTGCTCCAGCGCACCGAGAACGTCCTCGCGGTGGCACCGGCGCAGCTCAGCCCGGACGGTCGGACCGCGCTGCTCGGCGTGGTGCCCAAGACCGGCCCGACCGACGAGGCCACCGAAACCCTGGTGCACGACATCCGCGGCGCGGTGGGCGGGATCCGCGACGCTGACGTGCTGCTCACCGGTGCCACCGCGATCGGCATCGACGTCTCCGAGAAGCTCTCCGACGCGCTACCGGTCTACCTGCTGCTGGTGGTCGGGCTCTCGGTGCTGCTGCTGATGCTGGTGTTCCGCTCGCTGCTGGTGCCGGTCAAGGCCGCGTTGGGCTTCCTGCTCACCGTCGCCGCCACGTTCGGCATCACGGTGGCGGTCTTCCAGCAGGGGCACCTCGCCGACCTGGTCGGCCTGGACACGCCGGGCCCGCTGATCAGCTTCCTGCCGATCCTGCTGATCGGCATCCTGTTCGGGCTCGCCATGGACTACGAGGTGTTCCTGGTGTCCCGCATGCGGGAGGACTTCGTCCACGGCAAGTCCGCCCGGCAGGCCACCATCAGCGGCATGGGGCACGGCGCCCGGGTGGTCACCGCCGCCGCGCTGATCATGATGTCGGTCTTCGGGGGCTTCGTCTTCCTGGAGGACCCGGTGATCAAGTCGATGGGCTTCGCGCTCGCGGTGGGCGTCGCCATCGACGCGTTCGTGGTCCGGATGACGATCGTCCCGGCGGTGATGTCACTCCTGGGTGACCGCGCCTGGTGGCTGCCGAGCTGGCTCAACCGCGCCCTACCGAACGTCGACATCGAGGGCGAAGGCCTCCGCACCCACCTGGAAGAACAAACCCCAGCACGGGTCTAACCCCGCCGCCGCCCGGTCGATCATGGAGTTGTGGTGCCCGTCGTGCCCCGATCCGAGGCCTTCGTCCAGCACCACAACCCCATGATCGACACGATCGGGCACGGCGTCAGACGCCGGCCGGGTAGGTTTCCATCTCGCCGGAGGCGGCCGGGACCGGCAGCGGGTGCAGAGCGGTTGTCTCGTCGCACCAGATGAACGCGTCGTAGCGGTCGCCGAGCCGGGTGGGCACGTAGTTGCCCCAGGACTCGAAGGACGGGTCGTAGACGACCCCGATCGCCCGATGGTCGGCGGTGTCGGTCACCCAGCCGGGCTGGTCGTCACCGCCGAAGATCAGCACCGCCCGGTCCGGCATCAGCTCGTGCAGCCGCCGCTCGATCGACCCCGCGCGGGCCGGAGGCACCACCATCGGTTCGGGTGGCGAACCCCACCGGGGTGCGGCGATCACCGTGCCCCGGTAGCTACCGAAGCCGATCAGCGCCACCGCGTCGTCGCCGTGCCGTTCCCGGGCCAACTGACCAATGTTGACCATCCCGTCCGCGGCCATGTCGGTGGCCCGCGCGTCCCCGACGTGCGTGTTGTGCGCCCAGACGATGCCCCGGGCCTCCGGGCCGTAGCGGTCCAGCAGCCGGTCCAGGGTGTCCTGCATGTGGGTGTCGCGGATGTTCCACGAGTCCGGCCCACCGGCCACCATCGCCCGGTAGTACCGCTCCGCCCCCGCCACCACCTCCGCGTTCTGCCAGGCCGAGAAGCGGTCCGGGCCGTCGGAGAGGGCATGTTCACGGGTCCGGGCGAGCAGCCGGACGACCTCCTCCTCACAGCGGGCGGAGACGAACCGGCTGGCCGCGCCGTACTCCTCGACCCTCTTCCCGTACGGCTCGAAGCACCGGTACGCGTCCTGCGCCGCCTCCAGCGACGTCGGGTCCTCCTCCCCCAGGTAGTCGAAGATCGCCTGCATCGACTCCCAGAGGCTGTACACGTCGAGCCCGTGGAACCCGGCGCGTTGCTCCTCCGGCCGCTCCACGTTCCAGGCCCGCAACCAACTGGCGAACCTGGCCACCTCGGCGTTGGCCCACATCCAGGTCGGCCACCGCTGGAACTGGTCCAGCGCAAGCTGCGGTTGGAGTGCGCCGTCCGGCGCGGCGGTCACCGAACGGTGCACCCGGTCACAGTCCGGCCAGTCACCCTCCACCGCGACGAAGGAGAAGCCGCACTCCGCGACCAACCGACGGGTGAGCTGCTCACGCAGCCGGTAGTAGTCGTAACTGCCGTGGGTGGACTCGCCGATCATCACCACCCGGGCGTCCCGAACGCGCTCCAGCAACGGGTCGAAGTCGCTCGGCGCGCCGAGCCGCTGAACCAGCATGCCAGCGGCTACCCGACCCCCGTGGGGACAAACCGTGGGCGCGCCGCGGGCCGACACGCCGGCCGCCGGGCCGTCGTGGGTGCCGACCGAGCCGGTGTACGGCCACCGCGAGCGGGTAGCCGGCCGACATGACCGTCACCGGCGTTCAGTTGCAGGAGTACCTGGCCGGACTCGACTACCCGGTCTCCCGGGAGGACCTGATCCGCTGGGGCCAGGAGAACGGCGCCAGCACAGAAATGTTGCAGATGTTGCAGTCGCTACCGCCCGAACAGTTCAACTCCCCAGACGAGTTAAACGCCGCCCTAACCACGCTCCCCTAACCCCTGCCCCCGCCCGTCGCCCCCGCCCGTCGCCCCCGCCCCGTCGCCCCCGCCCCGTCGCCCCCGCCTCGTCGGCCCCGGTGATCATGAGGTTATTGCCCTCCGGCACGGGGTGGTTTCTAGGCTTCAGTGCAACTGATCTTGGTTGTGGTGGAGGTGCTGGTGGCGAGGCCGGGTGTGGTGACGTTCGGGCATCGGCAGGT